>NZ_CP141615.1:301231-602463 GCF_035593305.1 Limnochorda sp. L945t
CGCATCGGGGGGAGCGGTATGCGCAGGGTGATGCTGGTGGGCGCGGCCCGGACGCCGATCGGTTCTTTCC
Source organism: Limnochorda sp. L945t (assembly GCF_035593305.1). Lineage (GTDB taxonomy): Bacteria > Bacillota > Limnochordia > Limnochordales > Geochordaceae > Carboxydichorda > Carboxydichorda subterranea. The sequence goes on from NZ_CP141615.1 coordinate 301,302, forward strand.
TGGGGAGTTTGAGCCCGCTTTCAGCGCCGCAGCTCGGGGCCGTTGCCGTTCGTGGTGCGCTCGAGCGGGCGGGCGTCTCGCCGGATCAGGTCGACGAGGTCATCATGGGCAACGTCATCTCCGCAGGCCTCGGGCAGGCCCCTGCCCGTCAGGCCGCGTTGCTGGCCGGGCTCCCGCGTAAGGTCGAGTGCCTGACCATCAACAAGATGTGCGGTTCCGGGCTCAAGGCGGTCATGCTGGCGGCGCAGGCCATCGCGGTTGGCGACGCCGACGTCGTGGTCGCGGGGGGCATGGAGAGCATGTCCAACGCCCCGTACGTGCTGGCCGGAGGGCGAGGCGGCCTGCGAATGGGGCACGCGCGGCTGCTGGACGCCATGATCCACGACGGGCTTTGGGACGTCTACAACGACTGCCACATGGGCAGTTGCGCGGAGCGACTCGCCCGCCGGCGCGGCTACACGCGCCAGGCGCAGGACGAGTACGCCTTGAGGAGCTACCGGAGGGCGCAGGCGGCTGCCCGGGAGGGCTGGTCGGCCGAGGAGATCGTGCCGGTCAGGGTACCCACTCGCAAGGGGGCGGAGCCGGAGGTAGCGGCGGACGAAGAGCCCGGGCGGCTCGTCGAAAGCCGGTTCCGGGAGTTGCGCCCGGCTTTCGAAGAGGGGGGCACCGTCACGGCAGGCAATGCGTCCAGCATCAGCGACGGTGCGGCGGCGGTCGTGGCCGTGGCCGAAGAGGTGGCCGAGCGGTGGCACCTGCGCCCCCTGGGCCGGGTCGTCGCTCAGGCCGCCTCGGCCACGGATCCGGAGTGGTTCACCCTCGCTCCCATCGCCGCCGTGAGGAAAGTGCTGGAAAAGGCCCGCCTGTCGGTGCAGGACATCGACCTGTTCGAGATCAACGAGGCCTTCTCCGTCGTTCCCATGGCCGCCATCGACGAGCTCGGGCTCGACCCGGAGCGGGTCAACGTCCGGGGCGGGGCGGTCGCCCTCGGCCATCCCATCGGCGCAAGCGGTGCCCGCGTGCTCGTCACCCTGCTCTATGCCATGCAGCGCCAGCAGGCCCGGTTCGGGCTGGCCACCCTGTGCATCGGGGGCGGAGAAGCCGTCGCCATGGTCGTCGAGCGGGCCGCGTAGGGGCCGCGAGGCCGGCCCCTCTCGTCTCAGCCGATGGGCAGCCCCGGCTCGCATGGACGGTCGGGTCGCAGCAGGACGACCCGGCCGTCGCTTTCCATGGCGCCCAGCACCAGGACCTCGGAGCGAAACCCGGCGACCAGGCGCGGCGGGAAGTTGACGACCGCCACGACCAGGGTACCGACGAGGCTGTCCGGCTCGTAGTAGTGCGTGATCTGGGCGCTGGACCGGCGGATGCCGAGCGGTCCGAAGTCGATGGTGAGCTGGTAGGCCGGCCTGCGGGCCTTGGGTGCGGGCCGGGCCTCGAGGATGCGACCCACGCGGATGTCGAGGCTCTGGAACACCTCGACGCCTACGGTGGGCTTGGGCAGGGCAGCGGTCTCGTGGGCTGCCTGCCGGGAGCCGGGGTCCTGCGGTTGCGCGTCGTGCATACCGGTACCTCCCCCCGTGATAGCCCGAGCAGCGAGCCTGTACGGCGAGCTTTTCGCCTTGCCGGCGCTGCGCTCGGCCTCGGGCGCGTTGTGAGCGCCGTCACCGCGATCTATAATGCAAGAGTGGGAGCCTGGGGTGTCCTGCCGGTACCCGGATTGCGCGGCGGCACCGGGCTTTCGTGCTCGCGGCGACGTGGCCTGCCTGGCAAGAGGGAGTGGACGCCACCGGTTTGGCCGAGACCCGAGAGGAAACATTGACCCGGGTGCTGCGCATGGTGGCCCCCGGCACGCCGTTACGTGAAGGCCTCGAAAACATCCTTCGGGCCCGCACGGGAGCGCTGATCGTCGTCGGCGACGACCCCCAGGTCCTGGAGTTGGTGGATGGTGGCTTCCATGTGGACACGCCTCTCAACCCCTCTGCCCTGTACGAGCTGGCGAAGATGGACGGGGCCATCATCCTGAGCTCGGACGCGGAGCGCATCCTGTACGCCAACACGCAGCTCAACCCCGACCCCATGATCCCTACCTTCGAGACGGGCACCCGGCATCGCTCGGCGGAGCGCATGGCCCGCCAGACGGGGCAACTGGTCATCTCCATCTCCCAGCGGCGCAACATGGTGACCCTTTACAAGGGCGAGGTGAAGTACGTCCTCCAGGACGTGGGCGTCATCCTGGCCAAGGCCAACCAGGCGCTGTCGACGCTGGACCGGTATCGGACCGTGTTGGAGCAGTCCCTCATCAACCTTTCCGCACTGGAGTTTGAAGACCTGGCCACGTGGATGGACGTGACCACGGTGCTGCAGCGGGCTCAGATGGTGGCCCGGATCGCGCGGGAGATCGAGCGCTACGTGGTTGAACTGGGGACCGAGGGCCGCCTCGTCGCCATGCAGATGGAGGAGTTGACGGCCGAGGTCCAGGACGAAGGGCCTCTGGTCATGCGGGACTACTGGGTCGGCCAGGACGGCCGGCATCCCGAGGATGCCTGGCGCGATCTGTGCCGCTCCGACTCCGACGAGCTCCTGGATCCGGTCACGATCCTGAAGAGCATGGGTCACGTGCAGACTCCGAGCATGGAAACGTCCGTCACGCCCAGGGGTTACCGGATCCTGCACAAGATCCCCCGCCTTCCGATGCCGGTCATCGAAAATCTTGTAAAGAAGTTTCAGCGCTTGCCCCACATCCTCACCGCTTCCATCGACCAGCTGGACGACGTCGAGGGGATCGGCGAGGTCAGGGCCAAGGCGATCAAGGAGGGGCTTCATCGCCTGCGGGAGCAGGTGCTGCTGGATCGGCACCTGTAGGCGGAGCGTGCCGCCTTGGTACGGTGGGAAAGAGAGCCCGGATGCGTACGGTCGAGCATGACCTATCTAGAATCGTGTAGAAGTGCGTCATCTGCTCTACGGCGCCGTAATTTGACAGGAACCGCCAGGAGTGGTACCCTGTGATAGGGTGCGGTGTCGCGGTTCGACGGGAGGTCATGGTCGATTGGTGACGTTCAAGGTCGGCGACAAAGTCGTCTACCCGATGCACGGCGCGGGTATCATCGAGGCCATCGAAGAGCGTGAGGTGCTGGGGCAGCGCCAGCAATACTACATCATGAAGCTGCCCATGGGCGACATGCAGGTCATGATCCCGCTGCGTAGCGTCGAGGAAGTGGGCCTGCGCGAGGTGATCAGCCCCGAAGAGGTCAACCGCGTCTTCGACGTGCTCCAGGGCGAGCGCACGAAGATGTCGCAAAACTGGAACCGGCGCTACCGGGCCAACCTGGAGAAGATCAAGAGCGGCGACATCTTCGAGGTGGCCGAGGTGGTCCGCAACCTCGCGCTGCGTGACAAGGAAAAGGGGCTCTCCACCGGTGAGCGCCGCATGCTGGACAGCGCCCGGCAGATCCTCATCTCCGAGCTGGTACTGGCTCAGGGGCTCCCGGCGGGAGAGGTCGAGCGGAGGATCAACGAGGTTCTCGGCTGAGATGCATGGCCGGTTGCCACCGACGCGGCACGGGGGTGAGCGCGCGGCATGCTATCGGCCTTTCTCCGTTGGCTACTGGCAGCCGTAGGCGCGGTTGCCGGTTACCGGCTGGGAGCGCTCATGGCCGGTGACCTGCCGTGGCTCGATCGCCTCGGGACGGGCCAGCTGCGGCTGGTCCTCCCCCTCGCCCTGGCGCTGCTCGGCTTGCTGGCGGGTGGCGCCATCTCCCGGTGGATCGAGGCAATGTTGGGCCTCATCACTTCGAGGCTCCATCGCACCCCCGTGCAGGACCTCCTGTGGGGCACGGTCGGCCTGGTGGCCGGCCTGGTCATCGCGTTCTTGCTGACTCTCCCCATTCCGAGGGACATACCGGTGGTGGGCGACCTCATCCCGTTCGTCGTTACGGCCGGGGCCGCCTACGTCGGCATGATGGTCGGGGTACGCAAGCGGGAGGAGTTGAGCTCGCTCTTTCGCACCCGGACCCGGGTGGATAGCAGCGCCTCCGAGCCCGGCGCGTCCGGCGAGGAGATCCCTCAGGACCACGCCCCATCCAAAGAGGTCGGGTACAACGGCGCGGCGCCCATCGTGCTCGACACGAGCGCCATCATTGACGGGCGCATCGGCGACATCTGCCGGACAGGCTTCCTCGACGGCAAGCTCGTCGTCCCGAGCTTCGTCATCGGGGAGCTGCAGCGGGTGGCCGACTCCACCGATCCCCTCCGCCGCAACCGGGGCCGGCGCGGCCTCGACATGTTGAGCCGGCTGCAGAAGGAGCCACGGGTGCGGGTGGAGATCGTGGAGGACGAAAGCCGGGGAGACGTGGACCAGCGCCTGGTGAAGCTGGCCCGGAAGCTGCAGGCCCGCGTGGTCACCAGCGATTACAACCTCAACAAGGTGGCCTCGATCCACGGCGTGGCGGTGCTCAACGTCAACGAGCTGGCCAACGCGCTCAAGCCGGTGGTGCTCCCGGGCGAGGAGATGAGCGTGCAGCTGATCCGGGACGGCAAGGAACAGGGCCAGGGCGTCGGTTACCTGGATGACGGTACCATGATCGTCGTGGACGGGGGCCGCAAGCACATCGGGGAGACGGTCGATGTCACCGTCACGAGCGTGCTGCAGACGCCGGCCGGCCGGCTCATCTTCGCCCGCCCCAAGTCGCCTGACCGGGTTGGCCGCCCGTCATGACCGGCACGGTGGCGGTGGTGGTGGCTGCCGGCCAGGGGCGCCGGATGCAGGACCGCTGGCAGGGCTCGGTCACCATGGGGTTCGTGTCGATGCCCGTGGCCAAGCAGTTCCTGCCGGTGCAGGGCAAACCGCTGGTCTGGTGGGCCCTCGACGTCATGGAGCGGGCGGACGTCATCGACTCGGTGGTGCTGGTGGTACCCGAAGGCAACGTGGAGTGGGTTCGCGGCGAGATCGTGGAGCGCTTGCACCTGAGCAAGGTGCACAGCGTCGTGGCCGGCGGGGTCACCCGGCAGGAGTCGGTCTTCCGGGCCCTGCAGCACCTCCAGGCGTCTTCGGCTTCCTGCGACTACGTGGTGGTCCACGACGGGGTGCGCCCGCTCGTGAGTGAGGCGGAGGTCGCCTCGGTCCTCGAAGAGGCCCGCCGCTATGGGGCCGCTACCCTGGGGGTGCCGGCGCGGGAGACGATCAAGGTCGTGGACCCCAAGGGGCTGGTGGTACTTACTCCCCAGCGCGACCGGCTCTGGAGCATCCAGACGCCCCAGGCGTTCCGGTTCCGCCTGCTGGTCGAGGCGCATGCCATGGCCAGGGCCAGGGGCTATGCCGGCAGCGACGACTGCTCGCTGGTGGAGGCGCTGGGCGAGCCGGTGCGGGTCGTTGCAGGCTCCCAGGCCAACATCAAGGTCACCTGCCCGGAGGACCTGGTGATGGTCGAGGCGTTGCTGGCCCGCCGCCGCGAGCTGGAGGAGCCGGGTGGCGGGGGGCGCAATGGCAACCGGTGACGCGGGCGGGCCGTCCGCGCCCGTTCCGGGGGCGGTGCGAGTCGGCCTGGGCTTCGACGTGCACCCCCTGGTGCCGGGCCGGCCCCTGCGCCTCGGGGGGGTGGAGATCCCCTTTCCCCTGGGACTGGCCGGTCACTCCGACGGGGATGCCCTGTTGCACGCGGTGATCGACGGCCTGCTCGGAGCTGCGAATGCGGGCGACATCGGCTCCCTCTTTCCCGACACGGACACGTCCATCGCCGGGATCGACAGCCGGGAGATGCTGCGGGAGGCAGGCCGGCTGGTGGCGGAGCGGGGCTGGACGGTGAGCTTCGTCGACGCCGTGGTCGTGGCGGCACAGCCCCGGTTGGCGCCGTACCGGGAGGCCATGGCGGCAGCGATCCGGGAGAGCCTGAACATGCCTCACCTCGAGGTATCCGTCAAGGGGAAGAGCGGCCAGGGGCTCGAGCCCCTGGAAGGCGGCAAGGCGATCGCCTGCCTGGCGACCGTTACCCTGGTACGTCAGCGGCCATCTTGACTTTTCCTTCACCTCGTGGTATCCCTGTCGTCGGCGAGATACCCTACCCGGTAGGGGCATTCCGTCTCGCACGGGAGGCAACGCAAACGCATGGCGTTCATTTCGGAGAAGGACCGCAAGTATCTCTCGTCCCTTTTCGACGGGATGGAGGGGACGGCACGCCTGATCGTCTTCACCGAGGGCCCTTCTCGCCTGGTCGTGCCGGGTGAGAAGCCTTGCCAGTACTGCAGGCAAACGGTGGAGCTCATGGAAGAGCTCGGCTCTTTGTCCGGCAAGATCGCCGTCGAGGTACTCGACCGCAAGATCCACCTGGACCGGGCGCAGGAGATGGGGATCGACAAGGTGCCCGCGGTGATCGTCTCGGATGATGCCGGCACCCGCAAGAGCGTGCGGTACTTCGGCATCCCGGCGGGCTACGAGTTCAGCGCCCTGGTGGAGGACATCGTGGATTCGGGCAACGGCCGGACCCGTCTCTCCCAGTCCACGAAGGATGCGCTGGCGGCCATCGACACGCCGGTGCACCTCAAGGTGTTCGTCACCCCGACCTGCCCCTATTGCCCCAAGGCGGTGCGGCTGGCCCACCAGTTTGCCATGGAGAGCTCCTACGTCACCGCGGACATGATCGAGGCGACCGAGTTCCCGGAGCTGGCGGAGAAGTACGGGGTCTACGGGGTCCCGAAGACCGTCATCAACGAGACCGGCGAGCTCGAGGGGGCCGTACCCGAGGCGCATTTCCTCCGGGAAGTGCTCGCGGCCATCGGGGCGAAGGCGCCTGCCGAGCCCGGCGGCGAGAGCGGGCGGCGCCTGCCGTGAGGTGGCGCCCAGGCGAGGGGCGGCGGGTGGGCGGCAGACCGCGCGCAAAGGTGGTGTGGCGTGACGGTGGCCATTACCAGGAGTGGCCGTGAAGTCGAGGATCTGGTCAACCGGATGAAGCGGATCGAGGGACAGGCTCGCGGCGTCCAGCGGATGCTGGAGGAGAGCCGCGACTGCGAAGAGATCATCTTGCAGCTGGCGGCCATGCGCGCCGCGCTCTCCAAGGTGGCGATGGCGCTCATGAGCGACCACTTCCGGGAGTGCATGGCCAAGGAAGGGCCCGACCGGGACGAGGCCCTGGAGCGGGCTGCCCGGATGTTCTTGCGCTTTTCGTGACGATCCCCGGGATGCCGGCGTAGGAGCACCCCCTCCTCGGGGAGTAGTAGATGGGTGTCATGCCACGACGTGACACTCGAACGGGCTGGGGGGCCCGGGGTGACTCCGGGGGATGGCGCCGGGGCGTGCTCCTGGTTGCCGCGCTGGTGTCGTCCATGCTCGGGTCGGCTTGGGCAGTGCGCCAGGAGGCGCTCACCCGGGGGCTCGAGGCCGTGCTCGCATCTCCCGAGGCCCGTGGGTACCGGGTCGGCCTCTGGGTGAAAGAAAACACGCTGCTCACCCCGGACGGCGTCGAGGCGGCGGTCGCCATGGCCCGGAAGGTCGGGGCCGACACGCTCTTCGTGCAGGTGCTCGCGCGGGGCGCCGCCGCCTACCGGTCGGACATCTGGCCCCGGGCTGCTTCGCCGTCGGGGCCTGCCTTCGACCCCTTGGCTGCCGTGCTGCAGGCGGCACACCGGGCTCCGCGGCTGTCGGTCCACGCGTGGGTCAACGTCTTCACGTGGGGCGAGCTGGGCGTCACACCGGAGGACGGGCTGCATCCTCTGGCCCGCCATCCCGATTGGGTGACGCTGGATGCCTCGGGGCGCTCCCTGTGGACCTACCGCCCTCGGGAAGACGAGCGGGTCAACGCGCTCTTCGCAGACCCCGGCCTTCCGGGGGTGCGCCGGACCATGCTGGAGACGGTGCTGGAGATCGTCCGGCGCTATGAGGTAGACGGGATTCACCTCGACTACGTCCGCTACCCGTGGGCCGGAGCGGGCTACCATCCCGAGGCGTTGAAGGCGTTCTGGCAATGGTGGTCGGCCTCGGCCGGCGGCGATGGGGCACGGCAGTCGCCGGACGCGCAGGGAGATCCCCTCGCGGTGCGGATTCCGCAAAGCGTCGGCGAAAGGGGCGGCAGACCCCGCCTTCCGAGCACGCCCGAGGAGCAGGCCGGGTGGAACCTCTTCCGTGCCAGGCAGGTGACCGCGCTGGTGGAGGAGCTATCCCGCTCCCTGGCCCGGGAGGCCCCGGGCGTAGAGCTCACCGCGGCGGTCTTGCCCGAGCCGCGCCGGGCCTACGAGGAGGAGCTCCAGGAGTGGCCGGAGTGGCTTTCCCAGCGGCTCCTCTCGGGGATCGTGCTGATGAGCTATACGGCCTCCGACCAGACCCTCTCCGGATGGGTCCAGGGGGCCAGGAGGTTCGCGCCGGACATCCCGGTCTACGCCGGGATTGGCGCCTACCTGCTCTCCGGGAAACCCGAGGGCCTCGAGCGGCAGACCCGCCTGGCGCTTCAGGCGGGAGCCTCCGGCGTGGTCTACTTCTCCTTCGAGGCGCTCGAGTCCGACCCGGCGCTGGTGGAGGCTGCCGCCAGGGCGGCCCGCTTGCCCCCTGCCCGGCGACGGTGACGGCCGATCCCGGCAGGCGTCACGCTTGCGCGGTGGCCCGGCCGGGCGGAGCCTGCAGGGCCCGGTAAAGGCGAGCCATCTCGATGGCCGCGACGGCCGCGTCGAACCCCCGGTTGCCGGCCTTGGTCCCGGCCCGCTCGATGGCCTGCTCCAGCGTATCCGCGGTGAGGACCCCGTAGATCACGGGGATGTCGAGGCGCAGGCCGAGTTCGCCGATGGCGCGACTCGTTTGCTGCGCCACGAACTCGAAATGGGGCGTTGCTCCGCGGATGACGGCCCCGAGGCAGACGAGGGCGTCATAACGTCCCGTCTGAGCCATGCGCAGCGCAGCGGGGCCGATCTCGAACGACCCCGGCACCCAGGCCACGTCGATCGCATCCTCTGACGCCCCGTGGCGCAGCAGGGCGTCGCGGGCGCCTTCCAGCAGGCGAGCGGTGATGAACTCGTTGAAGCGGGCCACCACGATGCCGAAGCGCAAACCGGCAGCGTCGAGATGGCCCTCGAAGGTTGCCATGGGCTGTGGTCCCCGCCTCTCCCTCGGCCAGTGGTCAATCTTCCCGGGCCCTCCGGCCGTTGCGTGACGGGGCCGGCCGGACGGGCTGCTCCTCCGTGGCGACGACCGCTCCGGGCGGAGCATCCAGGTGCAGGAGGTGGCCCAGCTTCTGCTGCTTGGTCCACAGGTACCGGAGGTTTTGGGGCCGCGGCGGCACGACGATGGGGACGCGCTCGACGATCTCGATGCCGTACCCCTCGAGCCCGGCCACCTTACGGGGGTTGTTGGTCATGAGCCGGATGCTGGTGACCCCCAGGTCCACGAGGATCTGGGCGGCGAGGCCGTAGTCCCTCAGGTCGGGCGGGAAGCCGAGCGCCAGGTTGGCTTCGACGGTATCCTTGCCCTCGTCCTGCAGGCGGTACGCCATGAGCTTGTTGAGCAGCCCGATGCCTCGGCCTTCCTGGCGCATGTAGACCAGGACGCCGGCCCCCTCCTGCTCGATGGCATCCAGCGCGGCCACCAGCTGCTCGCCGCAGTCGCACCGCACCGAACCGAAAACGTCACCCGTCAGGCACTCGGAGTGCACCCGGGCCAGCACCCCGCGGCGGCTCGCCACGTCGCCCTTGATCAGCGCCACGTGCGCTTCGCCGTCGATCTGGCTTTCGTAGCCCACCACCCGGAACTCTCCATGGCGGCTGGGCAGCGCCGCCTCCGTCACGCGCCGCACCAGCTTCTCCGTACGCAGGCGGTAGCGGATGAGGTCGGCGATGGTGACGAGCTTCAAGCCGTGCTGGGCCGCGAACGCCTGCAGCTGCGGGAGCCGGGCCATGGTGCCGTCCGGGTTCATGATCTCGCAAACGACGCCCGCCGGATAAAGCCCCGCGAGCCGGGCGAGGTCCACGGCCGCCTCCGTATGGCCCGCCCGCTGGAGGACTCCGCCCGGCTTGGCGCGCAGCGGAAAGACGTGGCCGGGCCGGATGAACTGCTCGGAGGTGGTGCGAGGGTCGGCCAGCGCCCGTACCGTGGCGGCCCGTTCGAACGCCGAGATCCCCGTGTGTACCCCCACGACGTCGACCGAGACCGTGAAGGCCGTGCGCATGCTCTGCTCCGATACGCCCGGCATCAAGGGGATCTGCAGCTGGTCCAGCCGTTCGCCGGTCAGCGGCACGCACAAGAGCCCTCGCCCGTACTGGGTCATGAAGTTGATGGCCTCGGGCGTCGCCTTCTGGGCGGCCATGACGAGGTCGCCCTCGTTTTCCCGATCCTCGTCGTCGACCACGACGACCATGCGCCCGGCGCGAATGTCGGCGATAGCGTCCTCGATGGAACTGAACGGAACGCCTCCATCCCCGGGACCGGCCGATGCGTGCATCCGATCACTCGCCCCCCTGTTCGCGATCCTGCAGGAAACCGTGGTCGGCCAACAATGCCAGCGTGACGCCGGCCCCGGGCGTCAATGCCCGCCCGGCGGCCAGCGCCTCCAGCTGGCGTGCCACATAGCGTGCCAGGACGTCCGCTTCGAAGTTGACGCGAGCGCCGGCGCGCAAGTCGCCCAGATTGGTGTGGTCCAGCGTGTAGGGCACCAGCGCAGCCCAGAAGCCGCCGTCGAAGAGGCCCGCGACGGTGAGGCTCACCCCGTTGATCGCCACCGAACCCTTCAAGGCCACCAGCGGTGCGACCGTATCCGGTATACGAAATCCGATCTCTTTACCCTCCCCGGCGGGGCGGACGAACGCCACCTCGGCGACGGCGTCCACGTGGCCCAGCACCAGGTGCCCACCGAGAGGCTGCCCCAGGGCCAGCGACCTCTCCAGGTTGACGCGCCGGCCCACCGCTGCCGCATCGCCCAGGGTCGAGCGGGCCAGCGTTTCGGGGGACAGGGAGAAGGCCAGCACGACGCCCCGGCGCCGCTCCACGGTCAGGCAGACTCCGTCGACCGCCACGCTCTCGCCGACGGCCGGCCGCTCTCCGGCCCAGGGGGTCTCGACCTCGAGCACCCGGGAGCCGCCCGCTGCCGGCACCAGGGCCACCACCCGGCCGGTTGCCTCTACGATGCCGCTGAACATGAAAGCCGCCTTTCCGCCTCCGGCAACAGCGCCTCGATCAGGAGGTCCGGCGGGCCGGACGGATTGGGGATGGCCCGCCAGCGCCAGCGGGCGACCTGCCAGGCCTCGCCGATGCGCGAAGCGCCCGTGCCGCCGATGGCCGGCACGGCGCTCGCCCCACCCAGGAGCTTCGGGGCGACGAACACCTCGAGCGCGTCCACCAGCCCGCTCTCCAGGAAGGCGCCGTGAAGCGTGGCCCCGCCCTCCACCAGGACCCCGGTCACTTCCCGCGCCGAGGCGAGCCACTGCAAGAGGCTGCGCAGGTCGACCCGTCCCGCCCCGTCGCTCGGAAAGGCCTGCACCTGCAAGCCCGCCGAGCGAAGCGCCGTCACCCTTTCGCCGGGAGCTCGATCGGTCACGGCTACGACGACAGGGGCCTCGGGCGACACGGAACGGGCGAGCCGTGCGGACGGGGGGAGCCGGCCGGCGGAATCGACGACCACCCGGAGAGGCTGGCGAGGAGCCGGCCTGCCCCGGATGTCGCGCACCGTGAGCAGCGGGTCGTCCGCGAGCACCGTGCCGATCCCGACCATGACCGCGTCGTGGCGCGCCCGCAGGCGCCGCCCCATGGCTCGGGCCCTTTCCCCGGTGATCCACCGTGACTCGCCGGAGGCGGTCGCGATCTTGCCGTCGAGGCTCATCGCCACCTTGAGGGTGACGAAGGGCAGGCCCGTCGTGATGTACTTCTCGTAGGCGGCGTTGAGCTTCCGGGCCTTGAGCCCCCAGGGCTCTCCGGCCAGGCGAACGTCGACTCCTGCGGCGCGCAGCTTCTCGAAGCCCCGTCCCAGCACTTTGGGGTTGGGGTCCACGGTGCAGGCGACCACCCGCCGTACCCCGGCCGCGATCAACGCGTCGGCGCACGGCGGCGTCCGCCCCCAGTGGGCGCAAGGCTCCAGGGTTACGTACAGCGTGGCTCCTTCGGCCATGGGGCCGGCCTGCCGGAGCGCCACGATCTCCGCATGCGGCCCCCCCGCCTTCCGGTGGTACCCCTCCCCGACTACCGAGCCATCCCGCACCAGCACGGCGCCGACGGCCGGGTTGGGGTGGGTAGTGCCGGCGCCCCGTGCAGCCAGGGCGAGCGCCCGCCGGATCCACCGGGCCTCCTGGCCATCCGGGCGGATGGCCGGAGGAAGCGGTCGGAGGGGCCCGCCCCTCGGGCCGTCCTTCTCGCGACCATGGGAAGCCAGCCGCGCCGGCGTGGCCAACGACTCCATGATATCCTCTCTCATCCGGTGGGCCTCGGCCGGCAGGGGGAGAAAACGAGGCACGGCGCCGTGCTACCGGGCCCGGCGTTGGGGCGGCGACTCGCGCGCACGTCTGAACGCGATGCTACCGCACGGCACCGTACCCGGCGGCCTTCTCCCATCCGGACTTTACCGTCGGCCCCGGAGTTGCACCGGGTCCACCGCAGGCGCCCTGCGGGTCGTGGGCTATCACCACCGGTCGGGAATTGCGGCGCTTTCGTGCCGCTCACCCTGCCCCGAAGGCCCCGATCGCTTTTCGGCTCGCCTATACCATACACCACCCGGCGAGAGCGGGCAACGAAGGGGGGGCGGGGTGGCCCGTCGTACTGCTCCCAGCAGGAACGGCCGCGCAGGAGTGGGGTTGCCGTGAGAGCCCGCGCCGGGTCGGTTGCTGCGCAGGGCGTGCTGCTCGCCGCCATCATCGGGGTGAGCATGGCGGCGATGGCCATGGAAGGCCTCAGTGCCGGGCTGCCTCGACTGCGGGCCGCGGCCGCCTCCACCGGTGTCGCTCCTGCGGCAGAGCCGGCCCCCTGGCTGCTCGAGATGGAGCGGAGCACGCCGCCCGCTCCCCAGGTACGAGAGGCCATCCAGCTCTTTCGCGCCGGCCGGCCGGAGCAGGCGGCGGCTCTCGTACAACCCTGGCTCGCACCGGGGAGCACGGCGCCTCGCGAGGACCGGGCGCAGGCCGCGCTCATTGCAGGGGCGGCCGCGGCGGCCCGCGGGGACAGGGACCGGGCGACGGCGCTCCTCGAGACGGCTCGGGCGCTCCACCCCGGATCAGCCGTCGTGGCCGTCCAGCTGGCGGCCGTCTACGTGGCGGCGGGCCGGCCCGCCGAGGCCCGGTCGCTGCTCGACGGGGTGGCCGGGAAGGCGAAGGTGGACGCCCCCGTCCTGGCATGGGCGGGGGTCGTGTACCTGCGCGCAGGCGACCCCGAAGGAGCCGTCGCCGTCCTGTCGAGGGCGGCTCGAGGGTCGACCGACCCGGTGATCTGGTACGACCTCGGCCTCGCCCACCAGCAGGCCGGCGACGTGAAGGCCGCCGCCGCTGCCTATGAGAAAGCCCTCGCCCTGATGCCTTCGCACGCCCCGTCCCACAACAACGTCGGGGTCCTGGCTCACGCGACGGGGGATCTCGCGGGGGCGGAGAGGCACTTCCGCGAGGCCTGCGCAGCCGATCCGGACACGGCCCTGTACCGGGCCAACCTCGCCACGACGCTTGCCGCTTCGGGACGGCTGGAGGAGGCCGCGAGAGCCTGGGAGGAAGCGACGTCGGGCCGCGACGTGCCGGTCGAGTGGCTCGTCGCCCGGGCCTGGGTGGAGCTCCATCGCGGCCATCCGGATGCCGCTCGGGACGCGTTCGCCGGAGCCCTCGCCTCTCGACCCGACGATCCTGACGCCTTGTTGGGGCTGGGGCTCGCCCAGATCGAGGCCGGGCAGGCCGAGGAGGCGGCCAAGGCCCTGGGGCGCCTGGCCGGGCTGCAACCGTCCAACTGGCGGGTTCACTTCGTGCTCGGTACGGCCCGAGAAGCGGTAGGGGACACGGACGGCGCGCTGCTCGCTTACCAGCAGGCAGTCCGCCTGGCGCCCGCAGTGGCGGAGGCCCGGCTGGCGCTGGGAGAGGCTTACCTCAGAACGGGGAGGGCAGCGGACGCCCAGCAGCATCTCCAGGCTGCGTTGGCCATGGCTGGCAACGATGCGCGGGTCTTGTATGCTCTGGGTAGGGCACAACTGGACCAGCGCCAGTACGAAGCCGCGGCCTCGAGTTTCCAGCGTGCGGCTTCGGCCGAGGGGCGCCCCGAGCGCCGGGCGCGCGCTCTGTACGGCCAGGCGGTGGCCATGGAGTCCGCGGGAAGGGTGGAGGAGGCCATCCAGCTCCTCTCCCGCGCGACCGACGCCGACCCGAGTTGGTTCGAGGCCAAGCTTCGCCTGGGCGAACTGCTGCTGATGCGAGGGGAGGTGCGGCGGGCGCTCGAGACACTCGACGCCGCAGCGGCGCTTCGCCCCCACGATCCGCGGGTCGACCGAGCGTTGGAGCAAGCGAAGCTCCGGGCAGCGGCCCACGGCCCCTGAGGAGCCCGGCCTACAGGAGTCCAGCGTCCGGAAACCGGGAAGGGGGCACGATGGATGAGGCGGGTGAGTCTGAGCAGGCGGCTCCTGCTGCGGGCTGCCGGTGCGGCGGCCGGGTGGTCCGCCCTCGCACCGGCGCTCGGACGGGTTCGCAACGGAGGGAGAGGCGCCATGGCGGCTTCTACGAACGAGGCCCTCACGATCCGGTGGTTGGGACACTCTGCTTTCCTGATCAAGCGAGGGCCGTTACGGCTGGTCACCGACCCCTTCGCGGACAACATGGGCTACCCACCCATCCGGGCGGAGGCCGACGTCGTCACCGTCTCTCACGAACACTTCGATCACAACAACGTGCAGGCGGTGCAGGGACGGCCTCGCGTCTTCCGGGCTTTGAAAGACGGCACCTGGCGTTCGGTCGACGAGCAGGTGGGCGGGGAACTCGCCATCCGCGCCTTCCCTTCGTACCACGACGACCGCCAGGGGCAGGCGCGCGGCAAGAACGGCGTCTTCTTGCTGGAATGGGCAGGCGTCCGGATCGTCCACCTGGGAGACCTGGGCCACCGGCTGGGAGCAGCGCCCGGGACGGTCACCGCAGAGCAGCTCAAACCCGTGCACCTGCTGTTGATCCCGGTCGGCGGGTATTACACCATCGACGCGGCTGTCGCCCGAGAGGTCGTGTCGGCCCTGCAGCCCTCGGTGGTGGTACCCATGCATTACCGGACCCGGGCGATCGCGGGCTGGCCGCTCGCTCCGGTGGACGACTTCATCGCCCACTACCCGTCGGTCAGGCGGATTGCCGGCGAGCGGGCGTGGAGCGCGCCGCCGGCCGGGCAGCCGGAGGTATGGCTCTTCGCCGAGCCAGCAACCTGAAGTCGAGATAGGAATCCTCCGTGCCGGCCGGAGCGCCGGACGCGTCCGGGATGCCCGCACGACGGATCGGGTGGATCCGATCCCATTGCTGGGCGATGACGGCAATCAGGCCGAGTGCTCCCAGGAGCAACACGACGCGCACGCTGGTCCCTCCTCGCGGCCAGGGAAAACCGGTACGCGCCTGACGCGAACGGCGGTGGTGCGGCGCCACCGCTGCGGCCGTCGAGCGAGCGCCACGCCACCGGGCATCCGGCGGCCCGACTCGCCCGGCGCTCCGGGCGGTATTCCTTTTTTGTGGCATCCTGTCGGACTTCCTGCCATGACGCGCGCTCGTGCGAGAAAAAGTCGTCGAGGGGAGGGAAGCCTTGAGGATGCGGCGCCGGGCCTGATATGCTCGATGAGCGGAGCCGTGTAAACCGGGAGCCCGTAGGAAGGAGCCTGGGGAGCGGTGGCTATACGGGTCTACAATACCTTGACCCGTCGCCAGGAGGAGTTCGTGCCCAGAGAGCCCGGCCGGGTGAGCATTTACGTTTGCGGGCTCACGCCGTACGACCACGCCCACCTCGGACACCTGCGGCCCGCGGTGGTCTGGCAGACCATCCGCAACTACCTGGAATACAAGGGCTTCCAGGTCACCCTCGTCCAAAACTTCACCGACATCGACGACAAGATCATCGACCGGGCGCACCAGACGGGGATGAGCGCGGAGCAGCTGGCCCGCACGTTCATCCAGGACTACCTGAACGCGCTGGACCGGATGGGGTTGCAATTCGCCGATCGCTACCCGCGGGTCACCCGCCACATTTCCCGCGTGATCGCCATGGTCGAGGAGCTCGTCCGCAAGGGTCACGCCTACGTCGTCGACGGCAACGTGTACTTCGACGTCACGACCTTCGCTCCATACGGCAAGTTATCCGGGCAGCGGGCCGAGGAGCTGGAGGCGGGCGCCCGGGTCGAGGTCGACGAGCGCAAGCGGCATGCCGGCGACTTTGCACTCTGGAAGGCGGCCAAGCCGGGCGAGCCGTCCTGGGACAGCCCGTGGGGCCCTGGCAGGCCCGGGTGGCACATCGAATGCTCCGCCATGTCCCTCGACTACCTGGGCTTCGGTTTTGACTTCCACGGGGGTGGCAGCGACCTCATCTTCCCGCACCACGAAAACGAGATCGCGCAGTCGGAGGCGTACGAGGGCCGGGAGGGCTTCGTCCGCTACTGGCTGCACAACGGCCTCATCAACGTCCGGGCGGAGAAGATGTCGAAGTCGCTGGGCAACTTCACGACTGCCAGGGAGATCCTGAGCCGCTACCCGGGGACGCTGGTCAAGTTCTACCTCCTGTCGACGCATTACCGGTCGCCCCTCGAGTTCACTCCGTCCAGCCTCGACGAGGTGCGGCCGGGCTGGCAGCGGCTCAACCAGGCGTTCGAACGGTTGAGCGCCTTCGCGCCGTGCCTCGTCGGGCTCGGCCGCCAGCCGGCGGAGCGGTGGCTCGAAGACGCCCTGCCCGCGGGGTGGCAGGGAGAAGACGAAGCGGAGCGGCGGGCACTGGCGGCGGTTCGTACCGTGCGCGACGCCTTCGAGGAGGCCATGGACGACGACTTCAACACGGCGCGGGCGCTGGGGGTCGTCTTCGAGTTGGTGCGAGACGTCAACCCGCTCCTGGAGAGGACCGCCCCGCCGGGGGGATGCGAGGCCGGCGCTCCGTCCCAGCTCGTGCTGGCCGCAGCCTACGCCCTGATGCGCTCGTTTGCGATGGGTATCCTGGGAGTGATAGCCGCCGGCGCCGACACGGCCGCCGGCCGGCAGGCCGGCCCGGCGGCCGCAGGCCGGGAGCAGCTCGTCGACGCGCTGGTGGAGCTGATCCTGGATCTGCGGAAAAAGGCGCGGGGGGAGCGCCGGTACGCGGAGGCGGATGAGATGCGACGTGCCTTGGAGCAACTGGGGTTCGTCGTCGAGGATACGCCCTCGGGCGTCCGGTGGCGCCTGAGGGAGGCCGCCGGAAAGCCGGGCGCATGATGAACGGCTCGAGCTGCCAGGGCATGCCCGGGCGGCCGGCCCTGCTGGCTTACCTGGGCGACGCGGTGTTCGAGCTCCTGGCCCGCACCATGGTGGTCGAACGGATGGCCGGCCCGGGCGGGGACGTGGGTGCGTCCCTGCAGGAGATCCACCGAACGGTGCTGGGAATGGCGGCCGCGCAGGGGCAGGCTGCCCTGCTCGACGCCATCTGGCCGCTCCTCACGGAGGCAGAACAGGACGTGGCCAGGAGGGGGCGCAACGTGCATCTCCGGCACCACCCCCGAGGAGCGCCGTACCGTTCCTACCGGCACAGCACCGCGCTCGAGGCTTTGATGGGTCACCTGTACCTCACGGGGCAGACGGAGCGGCTCGTCGAGCTGATGCGAGCCGGCCTGGAGAGGACCCGGCTGCATGAAGGCCTCCGGCCGTAGGGGCGACGCCGGTCTCCCCTCTCCTCACCCTGCGCAGCTGGTCGCGGGGCGGCGCGCCGTCATGGAGCTGCTGCGCTCCGGCCGGCCCGTCGACCGGCTATGGGTGGCCCAGGGGGCTCACGGCCTCACGGAAGTGCTGGAAGCAGCCCGCAGCCGGGGCGCCGTGATCCAGGTGGTGCCCCGGGCCGTTCTCCACCGGCTGGCGGGTACGGAGCACCACCAGGGGGTGGTGGCTCGCGCGACCCCCCTCGGCTGGGTCGAACTCGAAGAGCTCCTGCAGCGTGCGAAGGAGCCGGCGGCAGGTGGCCATCCGTCCATACCGCCGATGCTGGTCGTTCTCGACCGCCTTCAGGACCCCCGCAACGTCGGTGCGCTGCTCCGGAGCGCCGATGCGGCCGGCGCCGTAGGAGCCGTGGTCGCCTCGCGCCGGGCGGCTCCCCTCAGCGATGTCGCGGTCCGGGCATCCGCCGGCGCCGCCCAGCATCTGCCGGTCGCCCGGGTATCGAGCGTGGCGGAGGCGCTGGAGCGCATCAAACAGGAGGGGTTTTGGGCGGTAGGGGCCGACCCTTCGGCGGACCGGCTGGCATGGGACGTCGACATGGCTGGCCAGGCCGTTGCGGTGGTCGTGGGCGCCGAGGGGAAGGGCCTGTCGCCACTGGTCCGGAGGCGGTGCGACGTGCTGGTGCGCCTGCCAATGCTTGGAAAGGTCGGCTCCCTCAATGCTTCCGTCGCGGGTGCCGTATTGATGTACGAGATGCGGCGCCAGCACCTGGTAGGGCAGCAGGCGCTCGGGGAAGGGCCGGCGCGGCGAAGCCTGTCACAGCGCGGTTGACCCGGTACAGACCGGTGAAACCCTTGCCGTGACGGGCTTTTCCTTGACGCTCTTTCGAGACGTGCCGTATAATGGCACCGACGGCGGCGTTCCGCGCGTCCGCTGGGCCGGAGCGGCGCGCTTCGTTCCTGGGGCCACCTGGTGGGGCATGGGGGCGATCGGGTTTGGGCGTCTTCGCGCACCGCGAGTACTTCGAGTCGTATGCCGATCTGAGTGACGAAGAGGTGGCGGAGTACGCCAAGGAGGGCGACGATTCGGCTCTCGAGTACCTCATCAACAAGTACCGCAACTTCGTGAGGGCCAAGGCTCGTTCGTACTTCCTGGTCGGGGCGGACCGGGAGGACATCATCCAGGAGGGCATGATCGGGCTCTACAAGGCCATCCGGGATTTCCGAGCGGACAAGCTGGCTTCCTTTCGGGCGTTTGCCGAGCTTTGCGTCACCCGGCAGATGATCACGGCCATCAAGACGGCCACCCGGCAGAAGCACATCCCGCTCAACTCTTACGTCTCCCTCAACAAGCCCATCTACGACGAGGAGTCCGACCGGACCCTCATGGACGTCATCACCAGCACCCGGGTGTCGGACCCCGAGGAGCTGGTCATCTCCAGGGAAGAGTACGTGGACATCGAGACCAAGATGGGCGAGTTCTTGAGCGAGCTCGAGTGGAAGGTGCTCAACTCCTACCTTCAGGGCAAGTCCTACCAGGAGATTGCCGATGACCTCTCCCGCCATGTAAAATCAGTCGACAACGCCCTGCAACGGGTCAAGCGCAAGCTCGAGCGTTATCTCGAGCGCAGGGCCGACGAGATGTTGCGCTGAGAGGCCGGCCGAGCGGAGCCAGGGCCGCACCGGTCGCCGTGCCCGGAGCAGCGTGCCGGCGTAGCTCATCGGCAGAGCACCCGCCTTGTAAGCGGGAGCGTGTGGGTTCGACTCCCACCGCCGGCTCCAGCCCATTTTGCCTTGACACGGGTCGAAGCGCACTGCTAGAATGAACTCCGGCCTTCGCCAGGCGAAGGCCGTGGCGCGTGGAGGGGTTCCCGAGCGGCCAAAGGGGGCAGACTGTAAATCTGCTGGCGACAGCCTACGTGGGTTCAAATCCTACCCCCTCCACCACCTTCGTCCTGGCGATACCTGGTTGGACCAGGGAAGCGGCGCGGGGTGGAGCAGCCTGGTAGCTCGTCGGGCTCATAACCCGAAGGTTGTCGGTTCGAATCCGACCCCCGCAACCACTTTGGGAGCCGAGGCCCTGCCGGAGGCAGGGGGTTTACGCTGGCGCCCGCATAGCTCAGACGGCAGAGCGCATCCATGGTAAGGATGAGGTCGCCGGTTCGATTCCGGCTGCGGGCTCCAGACACTTGCCGGCGCTGCCGTCGAGCGGGTGCGGCAGCGCCGATTTTTCGGGCGTTCGGAGGCGATGGGCGTGCGGGTGGCCATCACGCTCGAGTGTGAGCGGTGCAAGAACCGCAACTACCAGACGACGAAGAACCGGAAGAATACGCCCGATCGGCTGGAGCGGCGCAAGTACTGCCCGACGTGCCGCCAGCACACGATCCACAAGGAGAGTCGCTGACCCTGGGCGGCAGCGGCGTGGCGTGCGCCTGGAGCAGGTAAGCTGGTTGGAGCCGAGGGCGGAGTGAGTGGTGCCATGGCAATCTCTCAGCAGAGGACAGGCCGGGCCGAGCGGGCCAAGGTGCGGTTGGGGGATCGGCTGCGCCGCTTCCTGCGCGAGGTGCGCGCCGAGATGCGGAAGGTCGTCTGGCCGACCCGCCATGAGCTGGTCACCTACACCCTGGTCGTCCTGGTGACGGTAGCCGTGGTGGCGGCGCTGATGGGGCTCGTCGACTTCGTGATCGGCCGCGCGCTGGTGACCAATCTCCTGGGGTTGCGGGGTTAGCCCGGTTGGGGCAATCCTTGGGAGCTAGAGAGTGAATCCCACGATGTACGCAAGCGATGCCGACGCGGACCTGCGGGAGCAGGAGAGCCGGGCGCCGTCCGAGACGCAGCAGGGTGCCGCCGGTCCGGGTAGTGCTGCTCCGGTGGGCGAGGAGCCGCTCGAGGCGGTCCGCTTCGATCCTACTCCGAGCCATCCCGATAGCCGCTGGTACGTGATTCACACGTACTCCGGCTACGAAAACAAGGTAAAGGCCAACCTGGAGCGCCGGGTGCGCTCCATGGGCATGGACGACAAGATCTTCCGGGTGCTGGTGCCGACCGAAGAGGAGATCGACTTCCAGGGCGGCAAGAAACGCATCATCAAGCGGAAGATCTTTCCCGGCTACGTGCTCGTGGAGATGATCATGAGCGACGACAGCTGGTACGTGGTGCGCCATACGCCTGGCGTGACCGGGTTCGTGTCGCCCGGCGCCCGGCCGGTACCGCTGGAGGAGTACGAGCTGCGGGCCATCATGAAGCAGATGGGGCTCGACGAGGAGCGCAAGCCGCGGGTGGCCTTCGACCTCGGCGATCCGGTGCGGGTCATCTCGGGCCCGTTCGTCAACTTCACGGGGAAGATCGACGGGATCAACGTGGAGAAGGGCAAGCTGCGCGTCATCGTCTCCATGTTCGGCAGGGAGACCCCTGTCGAGCTGGACTTCGAGCAGGTCGAGAAGGTCTAGGGGAAGGTTCGACGATTCGGACGGGAGAAGCGACGAGGTGCCATGGCCAAGAAGGTAGCCGCTCAGGTGAAGCTCCAGATCCCCGCAGGAAAGGCGACGCCTGCTCCCCCGGTGGGTACCGCCCTGGGGCCGCACGGGGTCAACATCATGGAGTTCTGCAAGGCGTTCAACGCCCGGACGGCCAAGGAGGCCGGGACCATCATCCCGGTGGAGATCACCATCTTCGAAGACCGCTCCTTCACCTTCGTCACCAAGACCCCTCCGGCCGCGGTGCTGCTGCTCAAGGCGGCGGGCATCGAGAAAGGGTCGGGGGTGCCCAACAAGCAGAAGGTCGCCAAGGTGACGAGGGCGCAGGTCGAGGAGATCGCCCGCACCAAGATGCCCGATCTCAACGCCTCTGACCTGGCGGCGGCGGTGCGCATGGTGGAGGGCACGGCCCGCAGCATGGGCATCGTGGTGGAGGGCTGACGGAGACGGAAGTGGGAGGCGCCCGGAGCCGTGCGGGCGCCGCAAGGACCACGGGAGGCGAACCGGTATGGCAAGACGAGGGAAGCGTTACCTGGAGGTCGCACAGAAGGTCGACCGTACCCGTGAGTACTCCCCCAAGGAGGCCATGGAGCTCGCCGTCCAGACGGCGAGGGCTCGCTTCGACGAGACGGTCGAAGTGGCGCTCAAGCTGGGGGTGGATCCTCGCCACGCCGATCAGCAGGTGCGGGGTACCGTGGTATTGCCCGAGGGCACCGGCAAGAGCGTCCGGGTGGCCGTCTTCGCCAAAGGTGAGAAGGCCCGGGAGGCGGAGCAGGCCGGGGCCGACCTGGTAGGGGCCGAAGAGCTGGTTACGGCGGTGCAGGGCGGGCAGATCGACTTCGACGTGGCCATCGCTACTCCGGACATGATGGGGCTGGTCGGGCGCCTGGGCCGCATTCTGGGGCCACGGGGCCTCATGCCCAACCCTAAGGCGGGCACGGTCACCAACGACGTGGGGAAGGCCATCCGCGAGTTCAAGGCCGGCAAGGTGGAGTTCAGGACGTCCAAGGAGGCGGGCGTGCACGTGCCCATCGGCAAGGTCTCCTTCGGCTCGGAGCGGCTGCTCCGCAATTTCCGTGCGCTCCTGGACGCCATCGTGCGGGCCAAGCCGGCGGCGGCCAAGGGGCAGTACCTGCGCCGGGTGGCGGTTTCGACCACCATGGGACCCGGCATCCGGGTCGAGCCGCAGAGCGTGATGGAATGGCTGGCCGAGGGCTGAGGAGAGTAGAGCCGAGCATTTGACATCATCGCCGTCGACCTGTCGGTGCCCCGAGACCGCGGGTGGCGCCTGACCGTAGTGGAGCGTCCGGGCGGAAGGCCCGGTGCACGCCGGCCAGGGCCTCAAAGGTGCCTCCCCGCACCGCCCGCGCAGGGTGACAGGCGCCGGAGCAGTGGCGCTCATGCGCACGGGCCGTCGCGCCGGTGCGTCTCAGAGGCCTGCCCGGGCGCCCTCCCTGTGGGGTGCCCGGGCAGGCCTCTGGCGTCGGTGAAGGAGGTGAAGGACGGGTGGTACACGAGCGAGCGGGGCTGGCGAAAAAGCGCGCGGTGGTCGAGGGCGTGGGCCAACGGCTGCAGCGCAGCCAGGCCGTCTTCCTGACGGACTTTCGTGGGCTCAACGTGGCCGCCATGACCAGGCTCCGCCGGCGGCTGCGGGAAAGCCAGGCCGAGTACCTGGTGGCCAAGAACACGCTCATCCGGCGCGCCGCCGGGGATCTGGCCAAGGATGGTCTGGAGCCGCTCTTGCAGGGGCCGACGGGCATCTGCTTCGCTTACGGAGACCCGGTAGCGGTGGCGAAGGCGCTGGCCGAGTTTGCCCGGGAGAGCCGCATCCTGGCCATCAAGGGCGGGGTGCTGCAGGGAAGGGTGCTTTCGAGCGCGGACGTGGAGACGCTGGCGCAGCTGCCGCCGCGCGACGTCCTCCTGGCCCAGGCCCTGGGTATGATGAAGGCCCCGATGAGTGGCCTGGTGGCGGCGTTGTCCGGAGTCATGCGCAAGCTGGTGGTGGCGCTCGAGGAGATCCGCAAACAGAAGGAGGCGGCCGGCGCACAGCCGACGGCCGCCGGGTGACAGCGGCAGCGATCGCCGGAGGACGGAGATCGGCTGCAGGATCGAGAAAGGAGCGACGTGGTCGTGGCCGTGACGAAAGAAGAGTTGATCGAAGCCATCGGCCAGATGACGGTGCTGGAGCTGGCCGAGTTGGTGAAGGCCCTGGAGGAGAAGTTCGGCGTGAGCGCCCAGGCGGCGGTGGCCGTGGCGCCTGCCGCTGCGCAGGCGGCCAAGGCCGAGGCACCGGCCGAGGAGGAGAAGACCGAGTTCGACGTGATCCTCACCGCGGCCGGTGACAAGAAGATCCAGGTCATCAAGGTCGTCCGGGAGATTACCGGCCTCGGGCTCAAAGAGGCCAAGGATCTGGTCGACGGCGCTCCGAAGCCTGTGGTGCAAGGGGTCAACAAGGAGAAGGCCGAGGAGGTCAAGGCGAAGCTCGCCGAGGTCGGCGCGTCCGTCGAGATCAAGTAACCTTGCCGCGATAGTGCGGGCGGGCCGGTCCCGGGAAACGGCGAGCCGGCCTGCCACCCTTTCCCGCTGAGAGCGGGGCGGGGCATTCGCGGCCCATGTTGACACCAGGTGCTCGGCGTGGTAGACTACGCGGGTGCAGGTGGCCTGTCTGCTCGGGATGGCAGCAACGCAGAGGGACCTTCCGGCGCTTTCCGGGACTCTTCACGGGTGCCCCGGCGGCGCTTCGTTGTCTTCCAAGAGCCTTGTGGCATCGATGAACGGCTTCCCCTCGGGGTGTGAGTAGCCCACGGTTTAGGCGTACCGGAGCGGGACTACTGAGTAAGCCGGTGCATCGGCGCGAACTTCGTTGCCCCCTCAGGGAAGTATCCCGGAAACCTACTTCGTGGGGACGGGTGGCGTCTCCTTCCGGGACGTGGTTCGGATCTCTCCGAACGGGGTGATGCGGGCTTGGCAGTGGCGGTCCAGGTCGCGGGGCGTGAACGCGTCAGGTTTGGAAAGATCCGGGAGATCCTGGAACTTCCGGATCTCATCGAGTTGCAGCGGCGCTCGTACGAATGGTTCCTGAAGGAAGGACTCGAGGAGACCTTCCGGGACATTTCCCCCATCCAGGACTTCACGGGCAACCTCGTGCTGGAGTTCTTGGGCTACTCCTTCGGTGACCCGAAGTACACGGTGGAGCAGTGCAAGGAGCGGGATGCCACCTACAGCGCGCCTCTCAAGGTACGGGTCCGTCTCATCAAGAAAGACACGGGCGAGGTGAAGGAGCAGGAGGTCTACATGGGGGAGTTCCCCATGATGACCGAAAACGGCACCTTCATCATCAACGGCGCCGAGCGGGTGGTCGTGAGCCAGCTCGTGCGCTCTCCCGGCGTCTACTACTCGCAGGACCGCGACAGCAGCGGGCGGCTCATCTACCAGGCGAGCGTCATCCCCAACCGGGGAGCCTGGCTCGAGTTCGAAACCGACGCCCAAAACGTCATCTGGGTGCGCATCGACCGCAACCGTAAGCTCCCCGCGACGGTGCTGGTCCGGGCGGTAGGGTATGGGAGCAACGCTCAGGTGCTCGACGTCCTCGGCGACGTCGAGCCGGTGCGGGCTACGCTCGAGCGCGACAACACCGAGACCGAGAGCGAGGCCCTCATCGAGATCTACAAGCGGCTGCGGCCCGGGGAGCCTCCGACCGAAGAGAGCGCCCGGACGCTGTTCGAGTCGCTCTTCTACGACCCCAAGCGGTACGACCTGGCGGCCGTGGGCCGCTACAAGCTCAACAAGAAGCTGCGCCTCATCGGGCGCCTGGTGCAGGCCCGGCTGGAAGAGCCGGTGGTCCATCCGCAGACCGGGGAGGTCCTGGCCGAGGCCGGCACCCGGGTGACCCGGGACCTGGCCGAGCGCATCGAGCAGGCCGGGATACGCTCCGTGGTCATCGAGAGCAAGGCGGGGCCGGTCCGGATCGTCTCCAACGGGCAGCCGCCGATGGACCGCCGGGTGTTGACCCCGGACGACCTGGTCGCGATCGTCAACTACATGGCCACGCTGATGCTGGGAGTGGGCCAGATCGACGACATCGACCACCTGGGCAACCGCCGGCTCAAGAGCGTCGGCGAACTTCTGCAAAACCAGTTCCGGGTGGGGCTTGCCCGCATGGAGCGGGTGATCCGGGAGCGGATGACGATCCAGGGCACCGAGGACATCGTGACGCCGCAGCTCCTCATCAACATCCGCCCGGTGGTCGCCGCCATCAAGGAGTTCTTCGGGTCGAGCCAGCTCTCCCAGTTCATGGACCAGACCAACCCCCTGGCGGAACTGACCCACAAGCGCCGCATGTCGGCCCTGGGGCCCGGAGGGCTGTCCCGAGAACGGGCGGGCTTCGAGGTGCGCGACGTGCACCACTCCCACTACGGGCGCATGTGCCCCATCGAGACCCCTGAAGGCCCCAACATCGGCCTGATCGGGTCGCTGTGCACCTACGCCCGCATCAACGAGTACGGGTTCATCGAGACGCCGTACCGCCGGGTGAAGCAGGGCGTCGTAACGGACGAGATCGTCTACCTGACCGCCGACGAGGAAGACACGTACGTCATCGCCCAGGCCAACGAGCCTACCGACGAGCAGGGGCGTTTCCTCAATCCCCGGGTGGTCGCCCGCTACATGGATGAGATCCGCCTGGTCTCGCCGGACCAGGTCGATTTCATGGACGTGTCGCCCAAGCAGATCGTGAGCGTGGCCACGGCGCTGATCCCTTTCCTCGAGAACGACGACGCAAGCCGCGCCCTGATGGGCTCTAACATGCAGCGGCAGGCGGTGCCGCTCATCCGCAGCGAGGCGCCGCTCGTCGGCACGGGCATCGAGTACCGCGCCGCGGTCGACTCGGGCGTGGTGGTCCGGGCCAGGCGCTCGGGCATCGTGGCGTACGCCGACGCCCGGGAGATCCGGATCCGGGCCGACGAGGGCGGCGAGGATCGGTATCGGCTGCTCAAGTACCAGCGCTCCAACCAGGGCACGTGCATCAACCAGAAGCCCATCGTCACCTCCGGACAGTACGTCGAGGCGGGGGCGGTCATCGCGGACGGCCCCTCCACCGACCACGGCGAGCTGGCCCTGGGTCGCAACGTGCTGGTCGCGTTCATGCCCTGGGAGGGCTACAACTTCGAAGACGCCGTCCTCATCAGCGAGCGGCTGGTCCGGGAGGACGTGTTCACGTCGATCCACATCGAGGAGTACGAGTGCCAGGCCCGGGACACCAAGCTCGGACCCGAGGAGATCACCCGGGATATCCCCAACGTCGGGGAAGAGATGCTGAAGAACCTCGACGACAGCGGGGTCATCCGGATCGGCGCCGAGGTGCGCCCGGGCGACATCCTGGTGGGCAAGGTCACGCCCAAGGGCGAGACCGAGCTGACGGCCGAGGAGCGGTTGCTCCGCGCCATCTTCGGCGAGAAGGCCCGGGAGGTCCGCGATACGTCGCTGCGGGTGCCCCACGGGGAGGGCGGCGTGGTGGTCGACGTCAAGCGCTTCCGCCGCGAGGACGGCGACGAGCTGGCTCCCGGGGTCAGCGAGATGGTGCGGGTCTACGTTGCCCAGAAGCGCAAGATCAGCGTGGGCGACAAGATGGCGGGCCGCCACGGCAACAAAGGGGTCATCGCCCGCATCCTCCCCGAGGAGGACATGCCGTTCATGCCCGACGGGACGCCGGTGGAGATCATCCTCAACCCGCTGGGCGTGCCTTCCCGCATGAACATCGGGCAGGTGCTGGAGACCCACCTCGGCTGGGCTGCCAGGGCGCTGGGCTTCCACGTGGCCACGCCGGTCTTCGACGGCGCCACGGAGAAGGACGTCATCGAGACCCTCAAGAAAGCCGGGCTTCCCGAGGACGGCAAGACGATCCTGCGGGACGGGCGGACGGGGCAGCCGTTCGACAGCCGGATCACCGTCGGATACATCTACATGCTGAAGCTGGCGCACTTGGTGGACGACAAGATTCACGCCCGTTCCACCGGGCCGTATTCTCTGGTGACGCAGCAGCCGCTGGGCGGCAAGGCGCAGTTTGGCGGCCAGCGGTTCGGGGAGATGGAGGTGTGGGCGCTCGAGGCCTACGGGGCAGCCCACACGCTGCAGGAGCTGCTCACCGTCAAGTCGGACGACGTCGTGGGGCGGGTACGCACCTACGAGGCGATCGTCAAGGGCGACAACGTGCCCGAGCCGGGGGTTCCGGAGTCGTTCAAGGTGCTCATCAAGGAGCTGCAGAGCCTCTGCCTCGACGTGAAGGTGCTGTCGGAGGAGTCCAAGGAGATCGACATCCGCGAGGAAGACGAGGACCTGCCGCTCAGGGAGCTCGGGATCCACATCGAGCGCCGGGAGACCGACGAGGTGCCCGAGGAGGAGCCGGCCGAGGTGCCGGTGGCACTGCCCTCGCATGAGGTGCAGCCCGAGGAAGAAGAAGAACAAGAAGAAGAAGCGGAGGAAGAGAGCACCGGCCAGTCCCGGCGAGCGTGGACCTTCGAACCGGAGCCCGTGGTACCCGCTACGGGGCGGCGCACGGCACCCGGCCTCCCCGCGCCGGGGGACGACGAAACGGATGTGGCCCATGCTGAACCGGGCGAGGAGCCCGGTGCGCTGGCCGGGGTGGCGCCACGAGGCAAGGGCAGCGCTGCCGGGGCCGCCGGCCGGGGAGCGCTCGGCAAGCTGCGGCGCGGCGCGGCCCGCCGGGATCTCGACGATGAAGATCTCGGCGACGAGGACCTCGTTGGCGACGAGGAGGGCGAGGGGCTGGAGGGCGAGGACGAGGAGCTCGAGCCGCTGCCTTCCGAGGACGAAGAGGAAGAGGAGTTTCCCCTCGGCGATGAGGACGACGAAGACCTGGACGAGGAGGAGCCGTTCGGCGACGAGGAAGAGGAGGAGGACTTCCCCGAGGACGACGAGCTGGATGAAGAGAACGAGTTCGGCATCGGCGACGACGAGGATGCCGACGGCGAGAGCGAAGATGAAGACGGGTCCTTCCGTTCCAAGCGACGGCCTCGTCGTTGAAGGCATGAGGGGGTAGCCAGGCGTGCCGGTTCTGGACGTCAACAACTTCGACCGGATTCGTATCGGGCTCGCCTCGCCCGAACAGATCCGGTCGTGGTCCTATGGCGAAGTGAAAAAGCCGGAGACCATCAACTACCGCACGCTGAAGCCCGAACGGGACGGTCTGTTTTGCGAGAAGATCTTCGGGCCGACGCGCGACTGGGAGTGCCACTGCGGCAAGTACAAGCGGGTGCGCTACAAGGGCGTCATCTGCGACCGGTGCGGCGTCGAGGTGACGCGCAGCAAGGTGCGCCGGGAGCGGATGGGGCACATCGAGCTGGCGGCCCCGGTCTCTCACATCTGGTACTTCAAGGGGATCCCCAGCCGCATGGGACTGCTCCTGGACCTCTCTCCCCGCGCGCTGGAGAAGGTGCTGTACTTCGCTTCGTACATCGTCCTCGACCCGGGCAGCACCCCGCTCATGACCAAACAGCTGCTGAGCGAGACCGAGTACCGGGAGTACCGGGAGAAATACGGCGACAACTTCAAGGCGGGGATGGGCGCCGAGGCCATCAAGCAGCTGCTGGCGGCCATCGACCTCGAACAGATGGCCCAGGAGCTGCGCCGGGAGATCCGGGACACCACCGGCCAGCGCCGCATCCGCGCCATCCGCCGCCTCGAAGTCGTGGAGGCTTTCCGCAAGTCCGGCAACCGGCCGGAGTGGATGATCCTGGACGTCATCCCGGTCATCCCGCCGGAGCTGCGTCCCATGGTGCAGCTGGACGGCGGGCGCTTTGCCACGTCGGACCTCAACGACCTGTACCGCCGGGTCATCAACCGCAACAACCGGCTCAAGCGCCTGCTGGAGCTCGGGGCGCCGGACATCATCGTGCGCAACGAGAAGCGCATGCTCCAGGAGGCGGTCGACGCCCTCATCGACAACGGGCGCCGTGGGCGCCCGGTCACCGGGCCGGGCAACCGTCCCCTCAAGTCGCTCTCCGACATGCTCAAGGGCAAGCAGGGGCGCTTCCGCCAGAACCTGCTGGGCAAGCGGGTCGACTACTCGGGACGCTCGGTCATCGTGGTCGGGCCTGAACTGAAGCTGCACCAGTGCGGGCTCCCCAAGGAGATGGCCCTGGAGCTCTTCAAGCCCTTCGTCATGAAGCGGGTCGTCGACAAGGGCTTCGCCCACAACATCAAGAGCGCCAAGCGCATGGTCGAGCGCATGGAGCCGCACGTGTGGGACGTCCTGGAAGAGGTCATCAAAGAACACCCGGTCTTGCTCAACCGGGCGCCGACCCTGCACCGCCTCGGGATCCAGGCGTTCGAACCCGTGCTGGTGGAGGGGCGCGCCATCCAGATCCACCCGCTGGTCTGCACCGCGTACAACGCGGACTTCGACGGGGACCAGATGGCGGTGCACGTGCCGCTCTCCGCGGAGGCGCAGGCGGAAGCCCGCCTGTTGATGCTCTCCACTTACAACCTGCTGCTGCCGGCGACCGGGCGGCCGGTCGTGACCCCGACGCAGGACATGGTCATCGGCTGCTACTACCTGACGCTGGAGAAACCGGGGGCCCGTGGGGAGGGCATGTTCTTCGGCAGTCCCGAAGAGGTGCGGATGGCCTATGACGAGCGAGCCGTCGACCTCCACGCTCCCATCGAGGTGCGGATCGACGGGCGCCGGGTGAAGACGACGGCGGGCCGGGTCTTCCTGCGGGAGGCGCTGCCGGAGAAGCTCCTCGACGAAAGCGTCTGGAACCGGGTCGTCGACCGCAAGCAACTGGCCCGCATCGTCGACGACCTCTACCGGGCGTATGGGCCGGAGCAGAGCGCCGAGGTCCTGGACCGGATCAAGTCGCTGGGCTTCCACTTCGCCACCGTCTCCGGCACCACGGTGGGCGTCGAAGACATCGTGATCCCTCCGCAGAAGCAGGAGATCCTCAAAGAGGCCGACGAGCAGGTGGAGCGGGTCGAGCAGCAGCACCGCCGGGGTCTGTTGACGGCGGAGGAGCGCTACCAGCGTATCGTGGAGATCTGGACCAAGGCCAAGGAACGGGTCACGAAGGCCATGCTGGACAACCTCGACCGCTTCAACCCGGTGTACATGATGGCCATCTCCGGGGCCCGGGGCAACGAGTCCCAGCTGGCCCAGCTGGCCGGGATGCGGGGGTTGGTGGCCGACCCGACCGGGCGCACCATCGAGATCCCCATCCGGGCCAACTTCCGCGAAGGGCTGACGGTGCTCGAGTACTTCATCTCCACCCACGGCACCCGCAAGGGCCTGGCCGACACGGCCCTGCGAACGGCGGACTCCGGGTATCTCACCCGCCGGCTCGTGGACGTGGCGCAGGACGTGCTGGTGCGGGAGGAGGACTGCGGGACCACCGAGTTCATCGAGCTCGGGGCGCTCAAGGATCCCTCGAGCGGGTTGGTGATCGAGAGCCTCAAGGAGCGCATCGCGGGGCGGTTGGCCGGCGAGGACATCCGTCACCCCGAGACGGGCGAGATCCTGGTGCACGCCAACGAAATGATCGACGACGTACGGGCCGCCCAGATCGAACAGCTGGGCATCGAACGGGTGCCCGTGCGCTCGGTGCTGGTCTGCCGCAGCCGGTACGGGGTCTGCGCCGCCTGCTACGGCCGCAACCTCGCGACCGGACAGCTGGTGGAGGTGGGCGAGGCGGTGGGCATCATCGCCGCCCAGTCCATCGGCGAGCCGGGTACGCAGCTGACGATGCGGACGTTCCACACCGGCGGCGTGGCGGGGCAGGACATCACCTCCGGTCTGCCCCGGGTGGAGGAGCTGTTCGAGGCGCGCAAGCCCAAGGGTCAGGCCGTCATGACCGAGATCTCCGGGGTGGTGCACCTGCAGGAGACCAAGACCGCGCGCAAGCTGGCCGTCCGTTCCGACGACGGAGAGGAACAGGTCTACGTCATCCCGTACGGCTCCCGGCTCATCGTGCAGGAGGGCCAGCGGGTCGAGGCGGGCGACCGGTTGACGGAAGGCCCGATCAACCCGCACGACATCTTGCGGGTCAAGGGGCTGCGGGGCGTTCAGGCGTACTTGCTGCAAGAGGTGCAAAACGTCTACCGTTCGCAGGGCGTCGACATCAACGACAAGCACATCGAGATCATCGTGCGGCAGATGCTCCGCAAGGTACGCATCGACGATCCGGGGGACACGGATCTGCTCCCGGGCGGCATCGTGGACCAGCATGAACTCGAGGAGGAGAACGCCCGGGTGCAGCAGACGGGCGGTGAACAGGCGACCTGGAAGCCGGTGCTGCTGGGCATCACCAAAGCGTCGCTGGCAACGGACAGCTTCCTGTCGGCGGCCTCGTTCCAGGAGACCACCCGGGTCCTGACCGACGCCTCGATCAAGGGGAAGACCGACCCGCTGCTCGGTCTCAAGGAGAACGTCATCATCGGCAAACTGGTGCCGGCGGGTACGGGCATGTCCCGGTACCGCCAGGTGAAGGTATCCCCGGCACCCGGCGCGGTGCCGGCCGGGCCGCCGCTCGTGGACGGGGCCTCCGCCATCGGAAGGCTGCTGCGGGCAGCGGGGCCGGCAGAGGAGGGCGAGATCGAACGCCCGCCGACCGGCGGAGAACAGGAGGCGGCCCGTCTCGAGGAGGCGGCCGATGGGGCCGTCGAACGCAAACGGGCGCAGGCGCTCTCCCGGATGGTCCTGGACGACGACGAGGAGACCGGGCCAGACCTCCGAGCAGAGGAGCCGCCGGGGGCGGACGCAGCGGCGATGCATGCCGCGGGCGAGCGCCCCGAGGGGGAAGAATCCGAGGAGCAAGAGCGGGGCCACAGCCGCCGGAGCCGGCGGCGGTCGTAGCCGCGGCGGGCCCGGAGCGGCCTCGGCGGGGGGCCTGCAGGGGTTTCGGGCCCTTGCTGGCCCCCCGTGTGCTCGGCGCCTGGGAGCGGAGTATGGCGAGGCCCGGCAGCAGAGAGAATCTGATTGACAGCCCCTAGGGCCGATGCTAGAATGAGTGAGTGCTCGGGCCCGAAATCACGCCAGGCCGCGCTGCGCAAGGGTTTGAGGCCTATCGGACGTGAGGGCGCGCGAGCCGTTGGACGCGTGATGGCATCGATGGGGACGGATGACGCCGACGCAGAGCACGGGGTACTGGCCCGGTTGAAGACCGCTCCCAACAGGGCGGTCGGCGCACGGCAGACGCTCCGGGCTCTGCACAAGGGGATTGCGCGGCTGGTCTACGTGGCCAGGGATGCGGATCCTGCCATTACCGATCCCATCGTCGACCTCAGCCGGCATCGTGCGGTGGAGGTCGTGTACGTGGAGAGCATGCACGCTCTCGGGCGTGCGTGCGGCATCGAGGTGAGCGCCTCGGCCGCGGCGGTCGTCGCCGGCGAGCTGCCCGAGGCGAAGCGGCAGAGGAGAGGGGGTCCATAGCGGTTGCCGACCTTCAACCAGCTGGTTCGTGAAGGGCGTAAGAGGCTGGGGGAGAAGAGCAAGGCTCCGGCCCTGCTCTTCATCCAGAACACCCGCACGGGCCACCGGCTGGAGAGCGAGGGCGCGCCCCAAAAGCGCGGGGTGTGCACCCGTGTCTATACCACCACGCCCAAGAAGCCCAACTCTGCGCTTCGTAAGGTGGCACGGGTCCGGCTGACCAACGGCATCGAGGTCACGGCGTACATTCCGGGCGAAGGTCACAACCTCCAGGAGCACTCTGTGGTCCTGGTCCGGGGTGGACGCGTCAAGGACCTGCCGGGCGTCCGCTACCACATCATCCGCGGCACCCTGGACGCGGCAGGCGTCGCCAATCGCCGCCAGGGGCGCTCCAAGTACGGCGCCAAGAGACCCAAGTGAGCCCAGGCCGGTCGGAGGCGTCCGGAGCTTCGGAGGGCGCCGCGGATTCGTAGTCTGGCCCTTCACTCCC
The DNA here is from genome assembly GCF_035593305.1 of Limnochorda sp. L945t. Classification (GTDB taxonomy): domain Bacteria; phylum Bacillota; class Limnochordia; order Limnochordales; family Geochordaceae; genus Carboxydichorda; species Carboxydichorda subterranea. The sequence goes on from NZ_CP141615.1 coordinate 334,470, forward strand.
CTTTCGCGATACGTGAGACGGAGAGAGGGCTCGTGTGCTCCTTTCCGGGAGCGCAGATGGCGATAGAGGGGGATCGACCGGGATGCCGCGCAGAGGTCCGGCTCCCAAGCGGACGGTGGCTCCTGATCCCGTCTACCACAACGAGATGGTGACCCGCCTCATCCACAAGGTGATGCGGGACGGCAAGAAGAGCCTGGCCGAGCGGATCGTCTACGGGGCGCTGCGCCGTATCCAGGAGCGCTCGGGCAAGGAGCCGGTCGAGGTCGTCGAGCAGGCTCTCAAGAACACCATGCCGATGCTCGAGGTGCGGCCGCGCCGCGTGGGTGGCGCCACGTACCAGGTGCCCATCGAGGTCCGGCCGGAACGCCGCCTCTCCCTGGGCATCCGGTGGATCGTGGACTACGCCCGGGAGCGCAAGGACAAGACCATGGAGGAGCGGCTCGCCAACGAGCTGTTGGATGCGGCCAACGGCCAGGGTGGGGCGGTCAAGCGCCGCGAGGACACGCACCGGATGGCCGAGGCCAACAAGGCTTTCGCCCATTATCGCTGGTGACGGCTCCCTCGGGGGGACGGAGCGCCGGCCGCGATGGTCGTTGAGGCTGCCGAGGTAGTGTACAGGGGGCAGTGGATTCGTGGCTGCGGTTCGAGAGGTTGCCATCGAGCGCACCCGCAACATAGGCATCATGGCGCACATCGATGCCGGTAAGACCACCACGACCGAGCGCATCCTCTTCTACACGGGGAGGGTGCACCGGCTCGGCGAGGTGGACGAGGGCTCCGCCACCATGGACTGGATGGTCCAGGAGCGGGAGCGGGGGATCACCATTACCTCGGCGGCCACCAGCTGCAACTGGCGGGAGCACCGCATCAACATCATCGACACCCCTGGGCACGTGGACTTCACCGTAGAGGTGGAGCGCAGCCTGCGGGTGTTGGACGGCGCGATCGCCATCTTCGATGCGGTCCAGGGAGTGGAGCCGCAATCGGAGACGGTATGGCGCCAGGCGGACCGATACGGGGTGCCCCGCATCGCGTACGTCAACAAGATGGATCGGGTGGGCGCAGACTTCCTGCACGTGGTCGAGGACATCCGCCGCCGGCTGGGAGCCCGTCCCGTGCCCATCCAACTCCCGGTAGGGGCCGAGGACAGCTTCCGTGGCGTGGTCGATCTCATCGCCAACCGGGCGATCCTCTACGAGGACGACCTGGGCACGCGCAGCGACGTGATCGACGTACCCGCCGGCATGGCGGAGCCGGTACGGGCGCAGCGCGAGGCCATGATCGAGGCGATCGTGGAGACCGACGACGAGCTGATGGCGCGCTACCTGGAGGGCGACGCGATCTCGCCCGAGGAGTTGAAGAGGGCGCTGCGCAAGGCGACGGTGTCGGGGCGGCTGGTGCCGGTGCTGTGCGGCTCTTCTTTCCGTAACAAGGGCGTGCAGCCCCTGCTGGACGCCGTCGTGGACTACCTGCCCTCGCCCCTCGACCTGCCGCCCGTGGAAGGCACCCGTCCCGGTTCCGACGAGAAGGCGGTCCGGCATGCGAGCGACGACGAACCGATGGCGGCCCTCGCCTTCAAGATCCAATCCGACCCCTTCGTAGGCAAGCTCTGTTACCTTCGGGTCTACTCCGGCACGCTGCATGCGGGAAGCTACGTGCTCAACTCGAGTAAGGGCCTCAAGGAGCGCATCGGCCGTCTGCTGCGCATGCATGCCAACCACCGGGAGGACGTGGAGGTCGCCTTTGCCGGCGACATCGTAGCCGCCGTGGGGCTGCGCCAGACGGGGACGGGTGATACCCTGTGCCCGGAGGACGCCCCCATCCTGTTGGAGGCGCCCCGCTTCCCCGAGCCGGTCATTTCCCAGTCCATCGAGCCCAAGACGAAGGCCGACCAGGACAAACTCGGCCTGGCCCTCCAGCGCCTCGCGGAGGAGGACCCGACCTTCCGGGTGCAGACCGATCCGGAGACCGGGCAGACGCTCATCGCGGGGATGGGCGAGCTCCACCTCGAGATCATCGTGGATCGCCTCTTGAGGGAATTCCGGGTCGAGGCCAACGTGGGCCGGCCGCAGGTCGCCTACCGGGAGACCATCCGCAAGAAGGTGCAGGCGGAGGGGCGCTTCATCCGGCAGACCGGCGGCCGGGGCCAGTACGGGCACGTCTGGCTGGAGCTCGAGCCCATGCCCCCGGGAGGCGGGTTCGAGTTCGTCAACCGGATCGTGGGCGGCGTGATCCCCCGGGAGTTCATCCCCGCGGTGGAGGCCGGGGTGCGGGAAGCGATGCAAAGCGGCGTGCTGGCGGGCTATCCCGTGGTCGACGTGAGGGTGAGCCTCTTCGACGGTTCGTACCACGAGGTCGACTCGTCGGAGATGGCTTTCAAGGTTGCCGGCTCGCTGGCCTTCAAGGAGGCGGCGCGCCGGGCGGACCCGGTGCTGCTGGAGCCGATCATGAGCGTCGAGGTGGTGACGCCGGAGGAGTTCCTGGGCGACGTCATCGGAGACCTCAACGCGCGGCGAGGTCATGTGGAGGGAATGGAGCGACGGGGCAACGCGCAGGTGATCCGGGCAAAGGTGCCTCTCGCTACCATGTTCGGCTACGCGACCGACCTGCGGTCGACGACCCAGGGTCGGGCGACGTATACCATGCAGTTCGCCCATTATCAAGAGGTGCCGGCCAATATCGCGCAAGAGGTGCTGGCCCGGGCGTGAGTGACGTCGTCCCAGGCGCGCACCTGACGGCACACGGGCAAAGAGGAGGATCGAGGGACCAATGGCCAAGCAGAAGTTCGTTCGCACCAAGCCCCACGTCAACGTGGGCACCATCGGTCACGTGGACCACGGGAAGACGACGCTGACGGCGGCCATCACGATGTACCTGGCCCGCAGGGGCACGGCGCAGGTGAGGACCTACGACTCGATCGACAACGCGCCGGAGGAGCGGGAGCGGGGCATCACCATCAACACGTCGCACGTGGAGTACGAGACGGCCCACCGCCACTACGCGCACGTGGACTGCCCCGGCCACGCCGACTACGTCAAGAACATGATCACGGGCGCCGCGCAGATGGACGGAGCCATCCTGGTCGTCTCGGCGGCCGACGGTCCGATGCCCCAGACCCGCGAGCACATCCTGCTCGCCCGGCAGGTCGGAGTGCCTGCCATGGTCGTCTTCCTCAACAAGGTCGACATGGTCGACGATCCGGAGCTGCTGGAGCTGGTGGAGGTCGAGGTGCGGGAGCTGTTGACCCGCTATGAGTTCCCGGGCGACGAGATCCCCATCATCCGCGGCTCGGCTCTCAAGGCCATGGAATCGCTCCAGGCCGGGCAGGAGAACGAGTGGACCGAGGCGATCGGCAAACTCCTGGACGCGGTCGACTCCTACATCCCGACGCCGCAGCGCGAGACTGACAAGCCGTTCCTGATGCCGGTCGAGGACGTCTTCTCGATCACCGGCCGGGGCACGGTCGCCACCGGGCGCGTGGAGCGCGGCACCATCAAGGTCGGGGACGAGGTCGAGATCGTCGGGCTGCAGCCCGAGGTCCGCAAGACGGTGGCGACGGGCGTCGAGATGTTCCGCAAGCTGCTCGACGTGGCGGAGGCCGGCGACAACATCGGCGTCCTCCTGCGGGGCATCGACCGGGACGAGGTGGAGCGGGGCCAGGTGCTGGCCAAGCCGGGCAGTATCACGCCGCACACCAAGTTCGAGGCAGAGGTGTACGTGCTCTCCAAGGAAGAGGGCGGCCGGCACACGCCGTTTTTCAACGGATACCGGCCGCAGTTCTACTTCCGCACCACGGACGTGACGGGCAACGTGCAGCTCCCGGCGGGCACCGAGATGGTCATGCCCGGGGACAACGTGCGGATGACGGTGGAGCTCATCACCCCCATCGCCATGGAGGAAGGCCTCCGGTTCGCCATCCGGGAGGGCGGCCGCACGGTGGGAGCCGGCGTCGTGACCAAGATCCTGGCGTGAGGGCCCGGTTCGTAGGGAGGGGCAGCAGGGTTGGCTCAGCGTATTCGGATTCGCCTCAAGGCCTTTGACCATAAGATCCTGGACAGTTCGGCCGAGAAGATCGTGGAGACGGCCAAACGGACGGGCGCGCTGGTTTCGGGGCCAATACCGCTGCCCACGGAACGCAGCCTCTACACGGTGCTGCGGTCGCCTCACGTGCACAAGAACTCGCGGGAGCAGTTCTCCATGTGCACGCACAAGCGCCTGATCGACATCCTCGAACCCACGCCCAAGACGGTGGACGCCCTGATGCGGCTGGACCTGCCCGCCGGCGTCGACATCGAGATCAAACTGTAGCGGGGAAAGGGCCATGGTGAGCAAGGCCATTTTGGGCACGAAGCTGGGGATGACCCAGGTATTCGACGAGAAGGGCAGGGCCGTCGGGGTGACGGTCGTCCAGGCCGGTCCCTGCGTGGTGGTGGCCCGGCGCAAACTGGCGGCCCGCGACGGGCAGGACGGCGCGCAGGAGACCGTACAGCTGGGCTACGGCGAGGTGGCGGAACGGAAGCTGACCAAGCCCGAGCTCGGGCACCTGCGCAAGCAGGGCGTGCAGCGAGCCCTGCGCCACTTGCGCGAGTTCAGAGTGGACCCGGGGGCGCAGGAGGGGCTGGCGGCCCTGCAGCCGGGGGCCACGGTGACGGTGGAGATGTTCTCCCCGGGTGAACGGGTGGACGTGTCGGGGCTGAGCAGAGGCAAAGGTTTCGCCGGCGTCATCAAGCGCTGGGGTCTGCGGCGAGGCCCGATGAGCCACGGCTCCATGTACCACCGGCGGGTGGGTACGTTGGGCTCGACGGGGCCCCAGCGGGTGTTCAAGGGCCGCAAGTTCCCCGGGCGGGCCGGCGGCCGGCGGGTGACCGTCCAGGCCGTCGAGGTCGTGCGCATCGACCCGGAGCGGCACCTGATGTTGCTGCGGGGCTCCGTGCCGGGAGCGCCGGGCAGCCTGGTCGAGGTCCGCTCGAGCGTGCTCAGCCGGCGGCGCGCCTATGCGCGCAAGGGGAAGGGTAGGTAGGCGGCGATGCCGGTGGTGCCGGTTTACAACATGGAGGGCGAGCGGGTCGGAGACCTGACGCTGAGGGACGATGTCTGGGCGGTGCCCTATAACCCGGCGCTCCTGCACCAGGCCATCCAGATGCATCTCGCCAACCGGCGGCAGGGTACTCACAGCACCAAGACCCGGGGCGAGGTGTCGGGCGGGGGCCGCAAGCCGTGGAGGCAGAAGGGGACGGGGCGCGCCCGGCAGGGCAGTATCCGGTCGCCCCTGTGGCGCCACGGCGGCGTGGTCTTCGGCCCCAAACCGCGCGAGTACGGGTTCACGATGCCGAAGAAGGCCCGGCGCCTGGCCCTGCGGTCGGCACTGTCGGCCAAGCTGCGCGACGGGCAGGTGGTGATCGTCGAGCAGCTGCGCCTGGCGGAGCCCAAGACCCGGGTGATGGCAGGAGTGCTGCGCAAGCTCGACGCGACGGACCGGGCGCTCATCGTGATGGGAGAGAAGGATCCGGCGGTCATCCTGGCGGCCCGCAACATCCCCGGCGTCGAGCTGATGCCGGCGGATGCCCTGGGCGTCTATCCGGTGGTCAACGCGGACCGGCTGGTGCTCACCAAGGACGCGGTCGCCAAGATCGAGGAGGCTTTGGGCTGACGCCATGGAGCGACACATACGGGATATCCTGGTGCGCCCGCTGGTGACCGAGAAGAGCACCCGGACGATGAGCGAGGCCAACGCCTACACGTTCCAGGTGCCGCTGGACGTCACGAAGGTGCAGGTCCAGCAAGCGGTGGAGCGCCTGTTCAAGGTGCACGTGGTGGACGTGCGGACCATGCGGGTGCGGGGAAAGAGCCGGCGGATGGGGCGGTTCGTGGGAAAGCGCCCCGACTGGAAGAAGGCCATCGTCAAGCTGGCGCCGGGCGAGCGCATCGAGATCTTCGAAGGCGTCTGAACGGGGCGAGGAGAGGCGAGCCATGGGTATCAAGTCTTACCGGCCGGTCACGCCCGGGCTGCGGCACCGGACGGGCTACACCTTTGAGGAGATTACGAAGGAAGAGCCGGAGCGGAGATTGACCCAGGCGCTCCGGCGGCGAGCGGGTCGCAACAACCAGGGCCGGGTCACGGCGCGCCACCGGGGCGGGGGGCACCGGCGGCGGTACCGGCTCATCGACTTCCTGCGCGACAAGGACGGCGTGCCGGCCAAGGTGGTGGCCATCGAATACGATCCCAACCGCTCGGCCCGTATCGCGCTGCTTTCGTACCGGGATGGGGAAAAGCGGTACATCCTGGCGCCGCTGGGCCTGCAGGTCGGCGATGTGGTGACGAGCGGGCCCGAGGCCGACATCAAGCCGGGCAACGCGCTGCCGCTCTCGGCCATTCCGACCGGCACCATGGTGCATGCCATCGAGCTCTTGCCGGGGAAGGGCGCACAGCTGGTGCGGGCCGCGGGGGCGGCCGCCCAGCTCATGGCCAAGGAGGGCGAGTACGTCACCTTGCGGCTTCCGTCCGGCGAGTTTCGCAAGGTCCTCGGCCGGTGCCGGGCGACGGTGGGCCAGGTGGGCAACACCGAGCACGAGAACATCCGGCTGGGCAAGGCGGGCCGCAAGCGATGGCTGGGGCGCCGGCCCCACACGCGCGGCTCGGTGATGAACCCGGTGGATCACCCTCACGGCGGCGGGGAAGGCAAGTCGCCGATCGGGATGCCGGGGCCGGTGACGCCGTGGGGCAAGCCGACGCTCGGGTACAAGACCCGCAAGCGCCGCAAGCCTTCGGACCGGTTCATCGTCCGGCGGCGTCACTAATTCGCGGGGACGGATGGGGTGCCATGGGAAGGTCGACGAAGAAGGGTCCGTTCGCGGACGCGCATTTGCTGGAGAAGATCCGCAAGCTCAACGAGGCCGGGGAGAAGAGGGTCATCAAGACCTGGTCGAGGCGTTCGACCATCTTCCCCGAGATGGTGGGCCACACCATTGCCGTGCATGACGGGCGCAAGCACGTTCCCATCTACATCACCGAAGACATGGTGGGTCACAAGCTGGGGGAGTTCGCTCCGACACGGACCTTCCGGGGGCACGGCGCCCATACCGAGCGGTCCACCGCGCTGAAGTAAGCGAGACCCATCCTGAAGCCGGCCCGGTAGGTGGCCGGGGAGGAGTCGAAAGGCCGTGGAGGCACGGGCAGTCGCACGATACCAGAGGATTTCGCCGCGCAAGGTGCGCCAGGTGATCGATCTCATCAGGGGCAAGAGCTACGACGAGGCCGTGGCGATCCTGAAGTTCACGCCGAAGGCGGCCTCGCCGCTGGTGCAAAAGGTGTTGCGCTCGGCGGCGGCCAACGCGGAGAACAACCACAACCTGGATCCGCACCGGATGTACGTGGCGCGAGCCTTTGCCGATCCCGGGCCCGTGATGAAGCGGGTGATGCCCAGAGCTCGGGGGATGGCCTATTTGATTCGCAAGCGCACGAGCCACGTCACCGTGGTGCTGCGCACGAGAGAGGAGTAGGTTCGTGGGCCAGAAGGTGCACCCGTACGGCCTGCGGCTCGGGGTCATCAAGGGCTGGCAGGCCCGCTGGTACGGCGACAAGAAGACGTACGCGGCGCTCCTCCACGAAGACATCGCGCTGAGGCGCTTCATCAAGCGGCGCTTCTACCAGGCCGGCGTCTCGGGCGTGGAGATCGAGAGAGCCGCCAATACCATCCGCATCACCATCCATACGGCGCGCCCCGGTATGGTCATCGGCAAGCAGGGGTCGGAAGTGGATCGCCTGCGGCAGTCCCTGGAGCAGATGACCGGCAAAGAGGTGCGCATCAACGTCGTGGAGGTGGAGCGTCCCGACCTGGACGCCCAGCTGGTAGCGGAGAACATCGCGTTCCAGCTGGAGCGGCGGGTGGCCTTCCGCCGTGCCATGCGCCAGGCGATGCAGCGGGCCATGCGGCTCGGAGCCAAGGGCATAAGGGTCTCCATCTCGGGCCGGATCGCCGGCGCGGAGATCGCCCGGTACGAGTGGGCGAGCGAGGGGTCCGTGCCGCTCACGACGCTGCGAGCCGACATCGATTACGGGTTCGCCGAGGCCAAGACCACGTACGGCAACATCGGCATCAAAGTCTGGGTCTACAAGGGAGAGGTGCTCCCGGAGGCGCCTGCGGGCGGGGAGGCGGCTGCGACGCGGGCGGCGGGAGCTACCGGCGGCGTTGCAGCGACGCCTCAGGTGCAGGCCCCGCCGGAGCCTGCAGAAGGGTCGGTGTGAACGCGCCATGTTGATGCCCAAGCGGGTGAAGTTCCGCAAGGTGCAGCGAGGGCGGACCAAGGGGATTGCCACCCGGGGAGCCACGATCCAATCCGGCGAGTATGCCCTGCAGGCCCTCGAGCCCGGCTGGATCACCGCCACGCAGATCGAGGCGGCCCGCATCGCCATCACCCGCCAGGTCAAGCGCGGGGGCAAGCTGTGGATTCGGATCTTCCCGGACAAGCCGGTCACCAAGAAACCTGCCGAGACCCGCATGGGTAGCGGCAAGGGTGCGCCGGAGTTTTGGGTGGCCGTGGTCAAGCCGGGGCGGATCCTCTTTGAAATGGCAGGCGTACCGGAGGAGGTTGCCCAGCAGGCGCTGCGGCTGGCGGCCTTCAAGTTGCCGGTGAAGACGCGGATCGTGAAGGCCGAGGGCTTGGGTGGTGAACACGTCGGTGAAGGCGCGGGAGCTGCGGGATCTTGACCGGGAAGCCCTGAAGGGCAAACTCGACGAGCTGAAGACGGAGCTGTTCAACCTCCGCTTCCAGCAAGCGGTGGGACAGCTGGGTAACCCCATGCGGATACGCCAGGTGCGCCGGGACATCGCCAGGGTGCTGACGGTCATGCGCGAGCAGGAGCTCGGGGGACGAGGTCAGTCCGCCCGGACGGTAAACCGGCCGGAAGGGGCGCGGACCGGTAAATGATGGAGGACGTCAACCAGGCGGGCCAGGCGGCCCGGCAAGAGACGGCGGGGGTATCGGCGCCCGCGGCTGCAGGCGTGCCCTCTGCGGGGGCCGGGGCCCGCAAGGCACGCGGCAAGCGCAAGCTGCGGGAGGGCGTCGTCGTTTCCGACAAGATGCAGAAAACGGTCGTCGTAGAGGTCGAGCGGCTCTTCCGGCACCCGCTGCTCGGAAAGGTGCTGCGGCGGACCGCCCGGTTCAAGGCGCACGACGCCAACGGCGAGTGCAAGGTCGGAGACCGGGTGCTGATCGCGGAGACCCGGCCTTTGAGCAAGGAGAAGCGGTGGCGGGTGGTCCAGATCCTGCGACGGGCGGAAACGGGCGGGGAGACGCCATGATCCAGCAGGAGAGCGTCCTCAACGTGGCAGACAACACGGGGGCCAAGTCGCTCCTGTGCATCCGGGTGCTGGGCGGCTCCAAGCGCCGCTACGCCGGGGTCGGGGACGTCATCGTCTGCAGCGTGAAGGAGGCCATCCCGGGCGGGATGGTCAAGGAGCACGACGTGGTCAAGGCCGTCGTCGTGCGCACGAAGGATCCCGTGCGAAGGCCGGACGGGAGCCAGATCCGCTTCGACGAGAACGCGGCGGTCATCCTCGCCGACGACGAGAACCCCAAGGGGACCCGCATCTTCGGGCCGGTGGCGCGGGAGCTCCGGGAGAAGAACTTCATGAAGATCCTCTCACTGGCCCCGGAGGTGCTGTAGGCGATGGCTCGCTCGGCCGTCCAGGAGCAAGGCCGCATCGTGAAGGTGCACGTCAAGAAAGACGATCTCGTCGAGGTAATCCGGGGGGATGACGCGGGCAAGCGCGGCAAGGTGCTGCAGGTGCTGCGCAAGGAAGGCCGCGTCATCGTGGAGGGCGTCAACATCCAGAAGCGCCATACCCGGCCGACCCGGACCAACCCCCAGGGGGGCGTGGTCGAGAAGCCCGGCCCGATCGACAGCTCGAAGGTGATGCTCGTCTGTCCCAGCTGCGACAAGCCGACTCGCTACATCCGGAAGCGGTCCCCCGACGGGGAGCTTACCCGGGTTTGCAGGCGCTGCGGGAAGATGATAGATTGAGAAGCTCGGGGACGGTTTGAAGTCCTGAAGCTCGTTGGAGCGGGAGGCAAGCCCTGGTGGAAGCCCGATTGAGGGACCGCTACCGCCGGGAGGTGGTCCCGGCGATGATGCAGCGGTTCGGCTACCAGAACGTGATGCAGGTGCCTCGCGTCACCAAAGTGGTCCTCAACATGGGCGTCGGCGAGGCGGTGCAGGATCCCAAGCAGCTCGACGCGGCGGTGGGCGACCTGACCGCCATCAGCGGGCAGAAGCCGCTGGTGACCCGCGCCAAGAAGAGCATCGCCAACTTCAAGATCCGCAAGGGGATGCCCATCGGGTGCAAGGTGACGCTGCGGGGCGACCGGATGTACCACTTCCTCGACAAGCTCATCAACGTGGCGCTCCCCCGCATCCGGGACTTCCGGGGCGTGTCGCCGGACAGCTTCGACGGGCGCGGCAACTACAGCCTCGGGATCCGGGAACAGGTCATCTTCCCTGAGATCCGCTACGACAAGGTCGACCGCATCCGTGGGTTGGACGTGACTATCGGCACCACCGCCCGGACCGACGAAGAGGCCATGGAGCTCTTGCGGCTGATGGGGATGCCTTTTCGGACCTCGGGGTGAGGCGCCTTTCGTGGGAGGTTCTGACCATTGGCAAAGAAGTCGATGATCGCCAAGGCCAACCGGCCGCCGAAGTTTTCGACCCGGGTCGTGCGACGCTGTAAAATCTGTGGGCGACCGCGGGGCTACATGCGGCGGTTCCAAATGTGCCGGATCTGCTTCCGGACGCTGGCCCACCGTGGTCTGATCCCGGGCATCCAGAAGGCCAGCTGGTGAGCGCCGCAGGGAGCTTTCGGGGAGAGAGAGGGGCCATAGCGCCGTGGGCATGACCGACCCCATCGCGGACATGTTGACGCGACTTCGCAACGCGGCCCGGGCAGGCCACGAGACCGTGGACATCCCGGCCTCCAAGCTGAAGATCGAGATCGCCCGGGTGCTCAAGGAGCAAGGGTACATCCGGGACTACAAGCTGGCCAACGAGGACCGGCCCGACAGGGTGCTGCGCATCTCGCTGAAGTACGGCCCCGACCGGCGGCCGGCCATCACGGGCGTCCGGCGCATCTCCACGCCGGGGCGCAGGGTGTACGCGGGGAAGGCCCGGTTGCCACGGGTCATGGGAGGCCTGGGAATCGCCATCGTCACCACCCCTCGTGGCGTGATGACTGAAAAGGATGCGCGGCGCTCGGGCGTGGGCGGCGAGGTCCTCTGCACCGTCTGGTGAGAGCGGAGAACGGCCCGAGGGCCGGCGAGGGGAAGGGCTGCAGGAGATGTCACGGATAGGGCGCATGCCGGTCAAGGTCCCGGCGGGCGTGGATGTGGCGGTGGACGGCCCGACGGTACGGGTCAAGGGTCCGAAGGGCGAGTTGCGCTTTCCCATCCACGAGGGCATCCACGTGGAGAAGGCCGACGGGGCGGTAGTGGTGAAGCGCACGTCGGACCAGAAGTTTTACCGCGCTTTGCACGGGCTGACCCGGGCGGTGATCGCCAACATGGTCACGGGCGTCACCCAGGGCTATCAGAAGGTGCTCGAGCTCCGGGGCGTGGGGTACCGCGCGGCCAAGCAGGGCAACAAGGTCGTGCTCACGGTGGGATTCTCCCATCCGGTCGAGATCGAGCCGTTGCCGGGGGTGGAGCTGGAGGTGCCCGCGCCGACCCGGATCGTGGTGCGGGGTATCGACAAGGCCGCCGTCGGCGAGATGGCGGCGCGGATCCGCCGGGTGCGGCCGGCGGAGCCTTACCTGGGCAAGGGTATCGCGTACGAAGGCGAGCGGATTCGCCGCAAGGCCGGCAAGGCCGGGAAGGTGGCGCGCTGAGGGGTCATGGCCCAGAGGAGCCGCAGAGAAGCGCTCGAACGGCGGCATTTCAGGGTGCGCAAGAAGGTCAGCGGGACCCCGGAGCGGCCCCGGCTGGCCGTTCATCGCAGCCTGAGGCATATGTACGCACAGATCATCGACGACACGAAGGGCCATACCCTGGTCTTCGTGTCGACGCTGGATCCCGAGCTCCGGGGGCGGCTGAAGGGCACCGGCAACAAGGAGGCGGCCAGAGCGGTCGGCCTCGAGCTGGCTCGGCGGGCCGCCGAGAAGGGCATCCAGCGGGTGGTCTTCGACCGCGGCGGGCATCTGTATCACGGCCGGGTGGCGGCGGTAGCCGAGGGCGCTCGCGAGGGCGGCCTGGAGTTTTAGCGGAGTCGTAGGGAGGTCGGCAGCAGGTGGCCGGACAGGGTCCTCGACACGGCCGGGGCGATGGTGCGGGGGAGTTCGAGGAGCGGGTCGTTTCCATCAACCCGGTCTCCAAAACGGTCAAGGGCGGCAAGTCGCGCAGCTTTTCGGTGCTGGTCGTGGTAGGCGACCGAAAAGGGCGCGTCGGCGTGGGCATGGGCAAGGCCAAGGAGGTCGCCGAGGCGATCCGCAAGGCGGTGGAGGACGGGAAGAAGCACCTCGTGGAGGTGCCGCTGCACGAGGGGACCATCCCCCACGAGGTGACGTTCTCCTTCGGCGCGTCGACCGTGCTGTTGAAGCCGGCATCGCCGGGCACCGGCGTCATCGCCGGGGGGCCCGTGCGGGCGGTCGTGGAGCTGGCGGGCGTGCGCGACATCCTCAGCAAGTCCTTCGGTTCCCGCAACCCGGTCAACGTGGTGCAGGCGTGCTTGAACGCCCTGAAGAGCCTGCGCCGGCCCGAGGAAGTGGCCGCCGTGCGCGGCAAGAGCGTCGAGGAGTTGACAGCCTAAATGCCCGGACAGCTGAAGGTCACCTACCGGAAGAGCGCCATCGGGCATCCGTCGGACCAGCGCCGCACCCTCGAGAGCATGGGGTTGCGCCGGCTCGGCCAGAGCGTGGTGGTGGCCGACGACCCGGTGATGCGCGGGATGGTCCGCAAGGTGCGGCACCTGGTGAGCGTGGAGCCGGTCGAGGCGCCCGAGACGCCGGAAACGGCCGGGCCAGCGGCGCGGCCAGAGAAGGCAGGTGCGTGACGTCGTGAAGCTTCATGACATCCGGCCGCCGAAGGGCGCTCGGCGCCCTCCCAAGCGAGTAGGGCGAGGGATCGGCTCCGGCCACGGTAAGACGTCGACCCGTGGGCACAAGGGCCAGCTTGCGAGGTCCGGGGGCGGCAAGGGGCCCGGCTTCGAGGGCGGGCAGACGCCGCTGCATCGCCGCTTGCCGAAGTTTCGCCGGTTCTCCAATGCGCCCTTCAAGACGGAGTGGGCGTACGTCAACGTCGGAGACCTGGCGAGAGCGTTCGCCGCGGGCTCGACGGTCACCCCGGAGAGCCTGGTGGAGAGGAGGCTCGTGCGAGATCTCCGCGACGGGGTCAAGGTGCTGGGCGACGGTGAGCTCGACCGGCCGCTGGTGGTCAAGGCGCACCGTTTCTCCCGGCAGGCCGTGGAGAAGATCCAGGCCGCGGGCGGCACCGTCGAGGTGATCGAGCGATGATCGAGGCGCTGCGCAACGCGGTCCGCATCGAGGACTTGCGCAACAAGCTCCTGTACACCGTCGCGATGCTGGCGATCTTCCGGGTGGGTTCCTACATCCCGGTTCCCGGGGTGGACGCAGCAGCGCTCGCGGAGCGGTTTCGCACGGGCGAGACCAACATCTTCAGCTTCCTGGACCTGTTTGCCGGCGGCGCCTTCAGCAACTTTTCCATCTTCGCGATGAGCGTGACGCCGTACATCACGGCGTCGATCATCGTACAGCTGCTCACGGTGGTCATCCCCAAGCTGGAGGAGATGGCCAAGGAGGGTGTGGAGGGCCGTAAGCAGCTGGCCCAGTACACCCGCTACGGGACGGTGCTGCTGGCGGTCATCCAGGCCATCGGCACCGTGTCGTTGGCCAGAGCGTACAACGTGCTCAGGGACTCGAGCCTCTTCAGCATGGTGCTGATCGTGACGACCCTCACGGCCGGCACGGTGCTGCTGATGTGGCTCGGCGAGAAGATCTCGGAGAACGGCATCGGCAACGGGATATCCCTCATCATCTTCGCGGGCATCGTGGCCCGGCTGCCCTCCGGGGCCATCGGGGTGATCCGGGCAGTGGGCGAGGGCGGCATCAGCATCCTGAGCCTGATCGTCTTCGCCATCCTGGCGGTCGCCCTGATTGCCGCCATCGTTCTCATGCAGGAGGGGCAGCGGCGGATCCCGGTCCAGTACGCCAAGCGGGTGGTGGGCCGGCGGATGTACGGCGGTCAGAGCACGCACATCCCCATGCGGGTCAACCAGGCGGGGGTCATCCCCATCATCTTCGCCGCATCCGTGCTCACCTTCCCGTTGACCATCGCACAGTTCATCCCTGCGGCGTCGGTCATCGACCGGTTCCTGGGGTACGGGACCACGCTCTACAACAGTCTGTACGCCATCCTGGTGATCTTCTTCACGTACTTTTACACGGCGGTTACCTTCAACCCACGAGACGTCGCAGACAACATGAAAAAGTACGGGGGCTTCATCCCCGGCATCCGGCCCGGGCAGCCGACGGCAGAGTACCTGGACCGGGTGCTGACGCGGATCACGCTGGTCGGCGCGCTCTTCCTGGCGTTCATCGCGATCGTGCCCTATGTGCTGGCGGGCGTGACCCACATCCCCCGGTCGTTCATCACGATCGGGGGCACGGGGTTGCTGATCGTCGTCGGCGTGGCGCTGGACACCCTCAAGCAGATCGAGGCGCACCTGCTGATGCGCCAGTACGAGGGCTTCATCCGCTGAGGGAGACGGCGCCGGACCGCAATCTACGGGTACGGGAGCGGTAGCGAGGCAAATGCGGGCAGTGATGCTGGGCCTGCCGGGGGCAGGCAAGGGCACGCAGGCTGAGCGGTTGGGAGAGGTGCTGGGGGTCCCCCACGTCTCCACGGGCGCGATCTTCCGGCAGGCGGTACAGACGGGCACCGAGCTGGGCAAGGCCGCCAAGGCGTACATGGAGAAGGGTGAACTGGTCCCCGACGAGATCACGGTTGGGATCGTGCGGGAGAGGCTGGAGTCGGCGGACTGCCGAAAGGGGTTCATCCTCGACGGCTTTCCGCGCAACCTGGCCCAGGCCAAGCAGCTCGACGAAGCCCTGGCCCGCATGGGCACCCGGTTGGACGCAGTCATCGACCTCGAGGTGCCCGAGCAAGAGGCCGTTCGCCGGATCACCAGCCGCAGGGTCTGTTCCCGGTGCGGCGCCACCTTCGGGGCGGGAGAGCCCGTGGACGCGTCGGGGCGCGTGGCGGACGTCTGCCCCGAGTGCGGTGGGAGGCTGTCGCAGAGGGCCGACGACTCGGAGGAGGTCGTGCGCCAGAGGCTGCAGGTATATCAAGAGAGCACCCGGCCGCTGGTGGATTACTATGCGGGGCGAGGAGTGCTCGTGCGGGTGCCCGGAGTCGGCCCGGTCGAGGCGGTCTTCGAGGCGGTCCTTGCTGCCCTGCGCGCCCGCAACCTGGTGCCGTCGACGCTCACGCCGCCCGGGGCACGTGAGGCGCGCAGGTGAGCGAGGCCTGACCCGATGATCGTGATCAAGCGCCCCGACGAGCTCCGGCGCATGCGGGAGGCGGGACGGGTGGTAGCCCGGGTGCTCCTGGAGATCGAAAAGCGGGTGCGGCCCGGGGTCACCACGGGGGAGCTCGATCGGTTCGCCGAGGAGTTCATCCGGGCGGCCGGGGGCGAGCCCTCCTTCAAGGGGTACCGGGGGTACCCCGCGAGTATCTGCACGTCCGTCAACGAGGAGGTCGTCCACGGCATCCCGTCCGGGCGGCGGCTCGAGGAGGGGGACATCGTCTCCGTGGACGTGGGGGTGCTGCTGGACGGTTTTCACGGCGATGCCGCCCGTACCTTCGCGGTGGGCGAGGTCGACCCCCGGACGCGCCGGCTGCTGGAGGTGACCGAAAGGGCCCTGGAGGCCGGGATCGCGACGGCCCGGGAGGGCAACCGGATCTCGGACATCGGGCACGCCGTCCAGCGGGTGGTGGAAGGAGCCGGGTTCTCCGTGGTGCGCGACTTCGTGGGACACGGGATCGGGCGGCAGATGCACGAAGATCCGCAGGTGCCCAACTTCGGGGTGCCGGGGCGGGGGCCGCGCCTGTTGCGGGGCATGACCATTGCCATCGAGCCCATGGTGAACGCGGGCGCTCCGGATGTTACAATCCTGGAGGACCACTGGACGGCGGTCACGGTAGACGGCAGCCGTTCGGCCCACTTCGAGCACACGGTGGCGATCTCGGAGGACGGGCCGGTGATCCTGACGCTGGCGTGAGCGGCGATGGATGAGGCGAGGGCATCGCAGTCGCGTCGCCCGCGGCTCGGGCAGCTGGTGACATCCCGTGCGGGCAGGGACACGGGCCATGCCTACCTGGTGGTGGGCGTCCGGCCGGACGGGCGGGTGCTCGTGGCGGACGGCGAACACCGGCCGCAGGCAAGGGCGAAGGCCAAGAACCCCCGCCACCTCTGGCTGCACGACCGGGTGGCGGAGGGCCTGTCCGCCCGGCTCGCCAACCAGCAGGCCGTGACCGACGGCGAGCTGGCCGCGGCGCTCAAGGCGCTTTTGGCAGAGCTCAACGGGGCCGGTTGATCGAAAGGATGAGGCTATGGGCAGGCAGGACGTCATAGAGGTGGAGGGTACGGTCATCGAGCCCTTGCCCAACGCCATGTTCCGGGTGGAACTGGAAAACGGCCACAGGGTACTGGCGCACATCTCGGGCAAGATGCGGATGAACTTCATCCGTATCCTGCCCGGCGACCGGGTGACGGTGCAGCTCTCCCCCTATGACCTGACCCGGGGCCGTATCGTCTACCGCAAGCGGTAGACGGCATCGTGGGCCTGCCGGCCTCACCAGGGCGTGAGCGGGCGCGCGTGCGCCGGGAAACGGGAGATGTATTTTTCGCAGAAAGGTCCGGTATAATCCATGAAAGTGCGACCATCCGTCAAACGGATATGCGAGAAGTGCAAGATCATCCGCCGGCACGGCCGCGTCATGGTGATCTGCGAGAATCCGAAGCACAAGCAGCGGCAAGGCTAACGATCTGCCGCGAGCTGGTGGCCGCTGCCGCGGCCCCGGTCGGTGAAGCGGGGGAGTGGTGAAGAGATGGCACGCATTGCGGGAGTGGACCTGCCCCGCGACAAGCGAGTGGAGGTTGCCCTCACCTACATCTACGGCATCGGGCGCTCGAGCGCTCGGGCCATCCTGGTCAAGACCCAGGTGCACCCGGACACGCGGGTCCGTGACCTGACGGAGGACGAGGTCAGCCGCCTGCGGGAGGTCATCGAGAACGAGTACAAGGTAGAGGGCGAGCTGCGTCGCGAGGTAGCGGCCAACATCAAGCGCCTCATCGACATTGGCTCCTACCGCGGGATCCGGCACCGCCGGGGGTTGCCCGTGAGGGGGCAGCGCACGCGCACCAACGCGCGGACCCGCAAAGGGCCGAAGCGGACGGTCGGCGTCAAGCGGAAGAAGACGTGAGGCCGTAAGGAAGGCGGTGACGGGCGATGCCGGAGCCAACGAGGCGCCGGACGACGCGGGTGCGCCATCGGGAACGGAAGAACATCCCGTCGGGCGTGGCCCACATCAAGTCGACGTTCAACAATACGACGGTGACCATCACGGACAAGCAGGGTAACGTGATCGCGTGGGCAAGCGCCGGCACGATGGGCTTCAAGGGCTCCCGCAAGGGAACGCCCTACGCGGCGGGCCTGGCCGGCGAGGCTGCCGCGCGGGCGGCGATGGAGCATGGGATGCGAGAGGTCGAGGTGTGGGTGCGGGGCCCGGGCTCCGGCCGCGAGACCGCCATCCGATCGCTGCAGGCGGTGGGGCTCGAGGTCACGGCGATCCGCGACGTCACTCCCATCCCGCACAACGGCTGCCGCCCTCCAAAGCGCCGCCGGGTCTGAGCGGGTGGCGGGCTACCCGGCGAGTGCCTTCGAAGAGCAGGAGAGGTGAAGGTCTTCGCATATGGGACGCTATTCGGGCTCGGTATGCCGGCTGTGCCGGCGGGAGGGCGTCAAGCTCTTCCTCAAGGGTGAGCGCTGCTACTCCGAAAAGTGTGCCGTCGAACGGCGCAATTATGCACCGGGCCAGCATGGCCAGGCTCGGCGCAAGAGCACGGAGTACGGGCTGCATTTGCGCGAAAAGCAGCGGCTGCGCCGTTATTACGGCGTGATGGAGCGCCAGTTCCGGCGCTACTTCCGGGTAGCGGCCAAGCGCAAGGGGGTAACGGGCGACGCCCTGTTGCAGCAGCTCGAGCTGCGGCTGGACAACGTGGTATACCGCCTGGGCCTGGCCGTCTCCCGCCCGCAGGCACGCCAGCTGGTGAGCCACGGGCACTTCACCGTCAACGGCAGGCGCGTGGACGTGCCCTCGTACCCTCTCAGGCCTGGCGACGTGGTAGGGGTACGGGAGGGGAGCCGGGATCTGGCGCTGATCCGGGAGAACGCGGCGGCGGCCGCTTCCCGGGGCTTGCCGACCTGGCTCGAGTTCTCCGCAGACCGGCTGGAGGGAAGGGTGCTCGCGGTGCCGGCGCGGGAGCAGATCGATGCCCCGGTGCAGGAGCAGCTGGTCGTCGAGCACTACTCCCGCTGAGCGCCGGAGAGTGCGACGGGAGGCAGGGATAACATGGCGGTGGCGCTGGAGCTGGATCGCGAACGCCCCTCCATTCAGGCCCAGGACGTGACCGACGTCTACGGCAAGTTCGTGGTGGAGCCTCTCGAGCGGGGGTACGGCATCACGCTGGGCAACTCCCTCCGGCGCGTCCTGATGTCGTCGCTGCCGGGGGCTGCTGTCTCCACCATCCGCATCGATGGAGTCTTGCACGAGTTTTCCCACGTCCCCGGCGTGCTGGAGGACGTGACGGACATCATCCTCAACGTGAAGAACCTCGTGGTGCGGCTCCACGGGGACGGGCCGGTCACGGCCCGGCTGGAGGCGTCGGAAGAGGGGCCGGTCCTGGCGAGGCAGATCCAGGTAGGGCCGGAGGTCGAGGTGCTCAATCCCGACCTGCGGATCGCCACCCTGGAGAAGGGCGGCCATCTCTCCATGGAGATGACCATCGTGAAGGGCCACGGGTGGGTGCCGGCCGAGCGCAACAAGGAGCCGGGGCAGCCCATCGGGGTGATAGCGGTCGACTCCATCTTCAACCCGGTGCGGAAAGTCAACTACACGGTCGAGAACACCCGGGTCGGGCAGCGCACCGACTTCGATCGGCTGGTGCTCGAGGTCTGGACCAACGGGACCATCGGCCCGGTGGACGCGGTCGCCTCTGCCGCGCGGATGCTCGTCCAGCACCTGGACTTGTTCACCTCCTTGACGACCGCGCAGTCGCCGGCTCCGGCGCCGGAGAGCCCGCAGGAACGAGAGCGCAACCGGCTCCTGGAGATGCCCATCGAGGAGCTCAACCTGTCGGTGCGCTCGTACAACTGCTTGAAGAGGGCCGGCATCGACACGGTTCAGGAGCTCACCCGCAAGACGGAAGAGGACATGATGCGGGTGCGCAATCTCGGCAAGAAGTCGCTGCAGGAAGTGAAGGAGAAGCTCGCCCAGCTGGGGCTCTCCCTGCGCAAGTCGGACGAGGAGTAGCGGGGGAAACATCGGTGAAGGCGCGCAAGCTCGACAGGCGGATCGATCACCGGCGGTGGCTCTTCCGCCACCTGGTCACCCAGGTGGTGCTGAGGGGGCGGGTGCGTACCACGCTCGCCAAGGCGAAGGCGGTGCGGCCCATCGCCGAACATATGGTCACGCTCGCCAAGCGGGGCGACCTCCACGCCCGCCGGCAGGCGGCCGCGTTCCTGACCGATCGTGAGGCGCTGCGCAAGCTTTTCGCGGAGGTGGGGCCCAAGTACGCCGGGCGGCAAGGGGGCTATCTGCGGATCGTGCGTCTGGGCCCGCGGCGCGGGGACGCGGCCCCCATGTCGATCATCGAGTGGGTGTGACGGCGGGCTCCATGGAAGGTCGCCAACGAGGACGACGCCGGGCATCTGCAGGGGTGGGAAATGGCTGACGCGCTCCTCGACGTGCAGGAGGTCAGCTTCTCGTACGCCGCCGGAGGTGCCACCCCGGCGGTTGGCGCGCTCTCAGGGGTGAGCCTGAGGGTGCGGCGGGGGGAGTTCGTCGCCATCGTCGGACCCAACGGCTCCGGCAAGTCTACCCTGGCCCGCCATCTCAACGGGCTGTTGGTGCCGCAGCAGGGGCGGGTCCTGGTCGACGGGATGGATACGCGGGATCCGGCTGCCGTTTGGGAGATCCGCCGGCGCGTCGGCATGGTCTTCCAGAACCCCGACAACCAGCTGGTGGCCACGACGGTCGAGGAGGACGTGGCGTTCGGCCCGGAAAACCTGGGCATTGCGCACCCGGAGCTGGGTCAGCGGGTCGAGTGGGCGCTGGACGTGGTGGGGATGAGCGCGTTTCGCCGCCATGCGCCCCACCGGCTCTCGGGCGGGCAGAAGCAGCGGGTCGCGATCGCCGGTGTGCTGGCCATGCGCCCCTCGTGCATCGTGCTGGACGAACCGACCTCCATGCTGGACCCCGAGGGCCAGCAGGAGGTGATGGACGCGCTCGTGGAGCTGCGACGGAAGCTGGGCGTGGCCGTCGTGCTGATCACCCACCGCATGAGGGAAGCGGCGCTGGCCGACCGGGTCGTGGTGATGCACCAGGGCCGGATCCTGCACGAAGGCTCCCCCGGCGCGGTTTTCCAACAGGCCGACCTGTTGCGCCGCCTGGGCCTCGACCTGCCGCCGGCCATCGCTCTGGCGGAACGGCTGCGCCGGTTGGGCGTCGACGTCCCCGCCGCCATCCTGACCCCCCGGGAACTGGTGGAGTGGCTGTGCTCCCCCTCATCCGTGTCCGCCACCTGAGTTATACCTACCTCGCCCACACCCCCATGGCGGTGGCGGCTCTCCATGACGTCTCGTTCGACGTGGAGGCGGGAGAGTTCGTCGCCATCCTGGGGCCGACCGGGTCCGGCAAGTCCACCCTGGTGCAGCACCTCAACGGGCTGCTGCGCCCCCGCCCGGGAACGGTCTGGGTGAACGGCCAGGACCTGGGCGACCGGCGCACGGACCTCCGCAAAGTGCGGGTGCAGGTGGGGCTGCTCTTCCAGTACCCGGAACACCAGCTCTTCGAGGAGACGGTCTTCCAGGACGTGGCCTTCGGCCCCAGGTCGATGGGCCTTGCTCCCGACGAAGTCGAGCAGCGGGTGCGCCGCGCCCTGGCGTGGGTGGGGCTGGATGCCGACGAACTGGGAGGCCGTTCGCCTTTCGAGCTGTCCGGAGGGCAGAAGCGGCGCGTGGCGATGGCAGGTGTGCTGGCGCTGGGCTGCCAGGCGCTGGTGTTGGACGAGCCGACCGCCGGTCTCGACCCGGGGGGCCGCCGGGAGTTGCTGGATCTGCTCGTGCGGCTCAACCGGCGCGGCATGACCATCGTGATGGTGACCCATGACATGGACGAGGCGGCCCGGGTGGCCCGCCGGGCACTGGTGCTGGCGGACGGGCGCGTCGTGGCCGACGCGCCGGTGCGAGAGCTGTTCGCCGGCAGCAGGGAGTTGCTGCAACGGTACGGGCTGGACGTCCCCGCGGTCGTCGACATCCTTCACCAGTTGCGGGCCCGAGGAGCGCCCGTGCGGGTGGACCGGCTCACCGTCGACGAGGCGGCCCGCGAGATAGCGGCATGGAAGCTGGGAAGGCCTGCGACCGTTCGAGACGGGGTGCGGGAAGGAGGTGCGGGTCCTGCTCGCCGACATCACCATCGGCCAGTACGTCGCGGGTGACTCGTTCTTGCACCGGCTCGATCCCCGGACCAAGATCGGGATGACCACCGTGTTCGTCGTGGTCATGTTCGTCATCCGTACCTGGTGGGGATACCTTGCCGGGGCGCTGGCCGTGGCCGCGAGCCTGGCCGTCGCCCGTCTCTCCCCGCGATGGGTCCTCCGGGGCCTGCGCCCGATCGTGGTGCTCATCGCCATCAGCACCCTCCTCAACGCCTTTTGGACCGAGGGTACGGTCATCTGGGAGTGGGGCCCTCTGCACCTGACCGCCGAAGGGCTCAACAAGGCCGCCATGCTGGGCGTACGGCTGGTGTTGCTGGTCGCCGGGGCTGCCGTGCTCACCCTGACCACCAGCCCTATCGACCTGACCGACGCCCTGCAGCGCCTGTTGCGCCCCACCCGGCGGCTCGGGGTGCCGGCGCACGAGCTGGCGATGATGATGAGCATCGCGCTGCGCTTCGTACCCACGTTGATGGAAGAGGCCGACCGCATCATGAAGGCGCAGATGGCGAGGGGTGCCGCGTTCGACAGGGGAGGGCTCGTCGCGCGGGCCCGGAGTCTCATCCCGCTCTTGGTGCCGCTGTTCGTGAGCGCCTTCCGGCGCGCCGACGAGCTGGCGCTGGCCATGGAGGCCCGCTGCTATCGCGGGGGCGAGGGCCGCACCAAATTCCGGGTGCTCCACATGGCCCGGGCAGACTGGACCACGCTGGTGCTCTTCACCGCTGCCGCCGCCGGCGTCGCCGTCTGGCTGTAACGGAGCGACGCGATGAGGACGCTGAGGCTCGTGGTCCAGTACGACGGGACCGGGCTGTACGGGTTCCAGCGCCAGAAGGACCCCAGTCGCCCGACGGTACAGGGGTTGCTGGAAGCTGCCCTGGCCGGCGTACTGGGGGAGCCGACGGCGGCGACGGCGGCGGGACGCACGGACGCGGGGGTGCACGCTACGGGGCAGGTCGTCCACGTCCGTACCGCGCATACCATCCCGGCTCAACGTCTCGCGGCGGCGCTCAACCACCGGCTCCCTCCCTCGGTGCGGGTGGTGCAGGCCGAGGAGGCGCCTGCGGGGTTCCACGCCCGCCGGGATGCCACGAGCCGGGTTTACTGCTACCATCTCTTCCTCCACCGCTACCCGTCGGCCATGCTGGAGCGCTTCGCGTGGCGGATCGAGCGTCCCGTCGACCTCGGCCTGATGCAGGCCCTGGCGGACCAGCTCCCGGGGCGCCGCCGATGGGACCTCTTCGGAAGCCCGCTCGGAGCAGGGCAGTCGCCTGTGCGCACCCTCTTCGGCTGCCGGGTGGACACGATGGAGCTGGGCCCGGGGCGAGGGCGGCTCGTACGGGTCTGCTTCGAAGCCGATGCGTACCTGTACCGCATGGTGCGTCGCCTGATCGGCGCCCTCGTGCAGGTTGGCACCGGGGAGCTGCTGCCCGCGGCCGTCCTCGGCGCGCTGGCGTGGGCCGACCGGGGCGCGACGGGCGAGCAGCCGGGCCCCCCGCCCAAAGGCTGGTCGCC
Organism: Limnochorda sp. L945t; assembly: GCF_035593305.1. Taxonomy (GTDB): domain Bacteria; phylum Bacillota; class Limnochordia; order Limnochordales; family Geochordaceae; genus Carboxydichorda; species Carboxydichorda subterranea. The sequence goes on from NZ_CP141615.1 coordinate 357,763, forward strand.
GGCCCGGGCGCCCGCCGCGCCGGCGGCCGGTCTCACGCTCGTCCACGTCAACTACGCGCCCGCTCCGTGCGGGTGGGGCTGTTGCGGGGGGATCCTTGACACGCTGCTCGGCGTTTGGCTAGAATGGCCGCGTGGCTGCGCCCGCTAGCGGCCCCTTTTCCATGGAGAGGAATCATCGCAAGCCATGCCCGTCAATCGTTCCGAAACCGTGATGGCAAGGCCGCAGGAGACCCGGCCGCGCTGGTACGTGGTCGACGCAAGAGGCCAGGTGCTGGGGCGGCTTGCCACGCGCATCGCCACCATCTTGCGGGGCAAGCACAAGCCCTCGTTCACCCCCCATACCGACACGGGGGACTTCGTCATCGTGATCAACGCGGCCCAGGTGAAGGTAACGGGCCGCAAGCTGGACCAAAAAGTGTACAAGCATCACTCGCTCCATCCTGGCGGGCTCAAGACCGAGACGCTGCGCAGCTTGCTCGCCAGGCGGCCGACCGAGGTCGTCCGCCGCGCGGTATGGGGCATGCTGCCGCACACGCCGATGGGGCGCCGGCAAATCAAGAAGCTCAAGGTGTACGCAGGTCCCGATCATCCCCATGCAGCTCAGCAACCCGAGCCGTTGAAAGTGTGAGGTGACCCCGTTTTGGCACTGGCAGTCGAGGGCGCATCGCCCCTGGTGCTGGCCACCGGCCGGCGCAAGGAGTCGGTCGCGCGGGTGCGGCTCGTCAGCGGGACGGGCCGGATCCTGGTCAACGGGCAAGACTTCCAGGAGTACTTCAAAGGCCGGCCCGGGCTCCTGGCGCTGGTGCAGCGCCCTCTGACCGAGGTGGGAGCGCGCGAGGCGTTCGACGTGCACGCCAACGTGTACGGAGGGGGCGTATCCGGGCAGGCGGGTGCCGTGGCGCACGCCCTGGCGCGCGCCCTGCAGACCCTGGATCCGTCGTGGCGCCCGCCGCTCAAGGCGGCCGGATTGCTGCGCCGCGACCCGCGCATGAAGGAGCGCCGCAAGTACGGCCTCAAGAAGGCTCGCAAGGCGCCCCAGTACTCCAAGCGCTGAGCGGTCCGTAGCGGGCGGTGCCCATGGTCCTCAAGGAGGGCGGGCTTTTCGCGGTTCTCACGCCCGAGGGAGAGTGCCCCGGAGAGGGCGCCCTCGGGCTTTATTTTCGCGATACCCGCTACGTGCACCGCTACCGGGTCTCCCTGGGCGATACGGACGGCCTCGCTTTGCTCGGATCGGGCCAGGAGGCGCCTTACGTGGCCCGGTTGTTCGCTACCAGCGCCGGCCGGACGCCCGGCAGGCCCATCCCCTCGCATGCCGTCGCCGTGTGGCGCACGCTGGTCGTCACCGGCTCGGCGTGGATGGAGCGGACCCGGCTGACCAACCACCACTACGCACCCCTCCACCTGCGCTGGCGGGTCGACCTGGGCAGCGACTTCGGCGACATGATGGGCATCCGTACGGGGCAGACGAGCATCCGCGGGCACCTGGAGCCGCCCCGGGCCATCGAGGGTGACCGGTGGGCCCTGGGCTACCGGGGCGCCGACGGGGTGGCGCGCCATCTGGTCTGCTCTTTTTCCGGCGGAGCCGAGGTCCGTCCCGGCGGCGAAGGCAGCCTGGTGGCCGAGTGGGCGATGGTGCTCGAGCCGGGCCAGACCTTCACCCTCGTGACGTGGATGGCCCCGCACGAGGGCTCCGGTCCGCTCCCCGCCCCTTCCCGTTCGCTGGAAGACGAGGTGGACCAGGCCCTGGAGCGCGACGGGGAGGGTTACGCCGCCTGGCAAGCTGCGACGGCAGGCGTCCGCACCTCCTGCGAAGCGCTCAACCGCCTGCTGGAGAGAGGCGCCCAGGACATCCGGGCGCTGGTGAGCGACTTCGGGGAAGGGCCGTTTCCGGTCGCGGGCATCCCGTGGTTTGCGGTGCCCTTCGGGCGGGACAGCCTCTGGACCGCCTACTTCCTGCTCCCGTACGCGCCCCAGGTGGCCCGCGCAGTCCTGCGGACCCTGGCCCGCTACCAGGCCGCCGCGGACGACCCGTGGACCGATGCGGAGCCGGGGAAGATCTTGCACGAACTGCGCTTCGGCGAGCTGGTGCGCCTCGGGGTCCTCCCGCACAAGCCCTACTACGGCAGCGTGGACGCCACTCCCCTGTTCGCGGCCCTGGCGGCGGACTTCACCCGCCGTGCCGCCGATCGGGACGGGTGGCTAGCCCTCGAAGGGCCGGTGCGGGCGGCCCTCGACTGGATGGATCGGTTCGGCGACCTCGACGGAGACGGCTTCCTGGAGTACCGGCGGCGCTCTCCTGCCGGGCTCGACAATCAAGGCTGGAAGGATGCCCACGACTCCGTCTGGCACGCCGACGGCCAGCTGGCCGTCGGCCCCATTGCGCTGGTGGAGGTCCAGGCGTATCGTTACCGGGCTCTCAGGGGCCTTGCCCACCTGCTTTCTCTCCTGGGGCATCAACCCGAGGCTCGGCGGCTCGAGGCCCAAGCGCAGGAGCTGGCCCGGCGGTGGGACGAGGCATTCTGGATGCCCCGGCTCCGGTTTTACGCCCATGCGCTGGACGGAGCGGGGCGGCCGGTGGAGGTCATCACCTCCAACCCCGCGCATGCGCTCTGGGCCGGGATCGTACCGGAGGAGCGGGCGCCTCACGTGGCGGCCCACCTGCTGGGGCCGGAGCTGTTTTCCGGCTGGGGTTTGCGCACCGTGGCCTCCGGCCAGGCGCGCTTCAACCCCATGAGCTATCACAACGGCTCGGTCTGGCCCCACGACACGGCCATCGCCGCGGGCGGGCTCAGCACCTACGGGTTTGGCGGCATGGCGAGCCGGCTGGCCCGCTCCGTCGTGGAGTCCTCCCGCTTTTTCCCCGACGCCCGCCTGCCCGAGCTCTTCTGCGGGTTCAGCGCCTCCATGGGGCCGCCTGTGCCGTACCCCACCGCGTGCTCGCCCCAGGCCTGGGCAGCGGCGGCTCCGTTTCAGCTGGTATCGGCGCTGCTCGGGCTGGAGGTGGACGGGATGGCCCGCACCGTGCGGCTCCATGACCGCATCCCCGCGTGGCTGGGGGAGGTCATCATCGAGCGGCTGGCCGTGGCCGACGCGCTCGTGGACGTCCGGGTACGGCCCTGCTCCGGCCAGGTTACCCCGCCAGGCGGCGGCGACCCGGACCGCATGGTGGAGGCCGAGGTGCACCTCAGCGACCGCTCGGTTCGCCTCCTTCGGACGGCAGCGGAGCGCCAGCGCCTCCGCCCGGCTCGGCCGGTGCCGTGAGGGGCGCCTCGGAGCCGGCGAAGGGCTCCTGGGGCCTGGCCCCTTTCCCGGCCGGCTGAATGCCGATGACGCATAGGGACCAGCCCGACGGCTCGGTGCCCGCCACGAATGCGTCGCGCTCCACCCAGCGGCACAGCCCCCCTGCCCGACGACCGCTGAAGATGTCGACATCGATCCCGGTCACGACGCCGTCCGGCACTGGAAAATCCTGGGACGGCCGCCCTCGCAGCGCCCCCTCCATGAAGGCCTTCCAGATGGGAGCGGCCAGCACGCCCCCCGTGCCGCCCACGGGCGTACCGTCGTCGTTGCCGACGTACACGGCGGCCACCAGGTCGGGCGTGTAGCCCACGAACCAGGCGCTCACCAGCCGATCGGTGGTCCCCGTCTTGCCCGCGGCCGGGCGGTCGAGCCGGGCCACCTGCCCCGTTCCCCGTTGGAGCGCGTCCCTCAAGGCGTCCGTCAGCAGGTAGGCGACCTGGGGGCTCAGCACCCTCCGTCCCTGGGGGGACGGTTGGTCGTACCACACGTATCCGTCCTCGTCCACCACCCGGACGAACGGGCGCACCGGGTACGACAGCCCCCCGTTGGCGAACGCGGCATAGGCCTGGGCCATCTCGAGGGGGCTGACGCCCACCCGCAGGCCCCCGAGCGTTGCCGCCAGATTGCGGTCGTCGGGCGTGAGGGTAGTGATGCCCAACGCCGACGCCAGGGCCAGCGCCCGGTCGACGCCGACCTGGGAGGCGAGCCAGACGGAGCCGACGTTGAGCGACATCACGAGGGCGTGTTTGAGGGTGACCGGGCCCCAGTAGCGGTCGCGATAGTTGTGGGGTCGATACCCGTCGAAGTCGCGGGGCACGTCCTGGACGATCGAGTTGAGCTGCCAGCCCTGCTCGAGGGCCACCGCGTAGACGAACGGCTTGAACGCCGATCCTGGTTGGCGCCGCGCTTCGGTCGCCCGGTTGAACTGGCTTTCCAGATAATCCCGCCCGCCCACCATCGCCTTGACGTCCCCGCTCCTGGGGTCGATGGCGACGATGGCCCCCTGTCGCCGGCCGAGAGCCCGGATGGCAGCTTCCTGCATGCGCAGATCGAAGCCCGTGTGGACCCTGAGGCCGCCGCGCTGCACCAGGTTGAAGCCGAATTGGCGTTCGAGGATGGGGGCCAGGTAATCGATGTACCAGGGGGCAATCCCGCCGCGCACCCCGGCCAGGTGGACCGGTTCGCTCGCGGCGGCCTCCGCCTGGGCCGGCGAGAGGTAGCCCACCTCCACCATCCGCGCCAGTACGACGCGCCGTCGCCGCAAGCTCGCATCCATGTCGCGATAGGGCGAGAGGGCCGAGGGAGCCCGGATGAGGCCGGCCAGCATCGCGCTCTCCCCCAGGCTGAGTTGGGAGGGCAGCTTGCCGAAGTAGGTGAAGGCCGCCGCGCCGACCCCCGTGGCTCCCTCGCCGAAGTAGACGCGGTTCAAGTACAGTTCAAGGATCCGGTCCTTGGAGAACCTCCGCTCCAGCATGAGGGCGATCGCAGCCTCGTCCAGCTTGCGCACCAGCGTCCGCTCCGTGGTGAGGAACAGCGTCCGGGCCAGCTGCTGGGTGATGGTGCTGCCACCCTGGACCACCCCGCGGGCCCGCACGTTGGCCAAAAGGGCGCGGGCGATCCCGACGGGGTCGATGCCGGGATGCTGGTAGAACCGGGTATCTTCCGTAGCAAGGACGGCCTCCACCAGCGCTCGGGGGATCCGGTCCAGCGGGACGAACGCAGAACGGGGCGCGCCCACCGATCCGATGAGGCGGCCCTGGACGTCGAAGATGGCTGCCGAGCGGGCAGGGCGGTCCGGATCGAACGTGCGCACGGTCCACCACGCCCGCGCGAACAGCCAGGCGAGGAAGACGATGGCGCCGACGGCCACCGGCTTCCACGCCACAGCCACCCATCGACGGAGCAACCTCGCCAGTCGTGATATGGGACGGACCCCTGGGTTAAGGTGGGCATGGCGGTAGGCTCTTATGCGTCATTGCCAGCCACCGCCACCTGGGCCGCTTTGACAGCCGGGAGCCCCCTGGCTAGAATATGCCCGCCTGACTCGAGGCGGTGCGACAGGGAGGCAGAGAGACTTTGGGAAGCGGGCAGTTGCATCAGCTCAACGAGCAAAACTGGGATCAAGAGGTGCTGCAAAGCGCCCAGCCCGTTCTCGTCGATTTCTGGGCCGAGTGGTGCGGGCCGTGCCTGCGTATCGCCCCCATCGTGGAGGCGATCGCCGGTGAGTACGCCGGGCGCCTCAAGGTAGGCAAGCTCAACGTCGACGAGAACCCCGACCTCGCGAGCCGCTACGGGGTCATGAGCATCCCCACCTTGATGGTGTTCAAGAACGGGGAGCCGAAGGAGTTCATCGTCGGACTCCAGCCCAAGGCCGCGCTGGTGCGGCGCATCGAGGCCGTGCTCCAGGGTTCGTGAGGGTCGCCCCTCTCGCCGAGAAGGAAAACGACGGGACGGGAAGTATGGTCTGGATCAGGAGCGGAGTAGTCCGAGACGCGGCGGCCCGTTCGGGGCGGGAAGGAGGGCGAGAGGGGCCGTGAAGAAGAAGGAGACGGCGAAGAAGGACGACAAGAAGAAGAAGTGACGTCGGCCGCTTCGGAGCAACCACCGCTTTGCGGTGGGTGATGTCGGGGTTGGTGATCGACAAGGCTCCCGAGGGCCTTGCGGGGCGGCTCCCTGCGCAGGGAGCCGCCCTGTTTTCCTGCCACGCCGCCGTGCGGGGGCCCTGGAAAGCGCCCAGGATCGAAAGGACGGCAGCAGAGAGGACGGCATCGACCGCGATGGGTGCGTGGATCGAGACGGGTGACCTGCTCATCGAAGGGGTCCGCATCGACCCGCAGCTCGGGGGGCTGGAGCCGGGCAACGCGGAGGCGGCCGGCTCGCGGCCCTCTCCGGTCGAAGACGGCGCGATCTGGATCGCCGGAGGGCGGATCCGGGCCATCGGGCCTCGGGATGCCATTGCGTCGCTGGCCGGGCGCGGCGCCGTACGTTTCGACGGCCAGGGTGCGCTGGCGCTGCCGGGGCTGTGGGACAGTCACCTTCACCTGGGAGCATGGGCGATGGCTCGGAGCCGGGTCGACCTGCGGGGCTGCCGCGACCTCGACGAGGTCGCCAGCCGGCTCCGGGCGCGCGACGCCACGCTTGCCCCGGGAGCCTGGCTCGTCGCGGTGGCCCTGGAGCGCCACCGGGTCGACCCAGGCGGGGCCGGCCTCGACGGGCGTCTGCTCGATCGTCTGTTTCCCCACCGGCCGGTCGCCGTCTTCACCCACGACCTCCACTCGGTGGTCGTCAACCGCCGAGCGTTCGAGCTCCTGGCGCCGGGAGGGCCGGACGCGGCCTGGCCGCAGGGGGCGGTCGTGCAGAAGGATCCCCGCACCGGCGAACCCACGGGAGTGTTGCAGGAGCGAGCCGTGGGGATGGTTGACTCCATGATCGCCCCCGGGCTCCCCGAGCTCACGCAGCAGATCGCGCAGGCCCAGGTAGAGCTCGCCCGTCTGGGGATCACCGGGGTCCAGACTCCGGACGGCCCCGACGAATTCGCCGCCCTGAGCGTGCTCCGGCAGCGGGGAGCGCTGCGGCTGCGGGTACGGTTCTTGCCGCCCGTCTCCATGCTGGACACCCTGAAGTCGGCGAGGATCCGGCAGGGCTTCGGGGACGAGTGGCTGGCGCTCGGGCAGGTGAAGGCTTTCGCGGACGGCTCGCTCGGGTCGCTCACCGCGGCGCTCTTCGAGCCTTACGCCCATTCGCAGTGGCCCTCCCACCGCGGGCAGCTGCTCATGGATGCCGGCGCGGTGGCAACGCTGGCCGCCGAGGCCGCGCGGGCAGGCTTCAGCCTGGCGATCCACGCCATCGGGGATCGGGCCTGCCGGGCGGTGGTGGACGGGTTGGAACGGGCCAGGAGCGAGGGGGCGTGGCTCCCGACGCTGGCGTACCGCATGGAGCACGTCCAGCTCATCCGGCCGGAGGACATGCGCCGCCTGGCGGCGCTGGGCGTCGTCGCCTCCATGCAGCCGGTCCACGCCCCCTCCGACCGGCCGGCCGTCGAACGCCATTGGGTGGGGCGCACCTCTCGGGCGTATGCGTGGCGATCGTTGCGGCGCTCCGGCGTCGTGCTCGCTTTCGGCAGTGACGCGCCCGTCGAGACCGCAGACCCCCTGGACGGCTTGTTTGCCGCGCTGACGGGGCAGTGGCGCTCCGATGCCCCCGGATCGTCCGGGTGGCATCAAGACGAGACCCTGTCACTGGCCGAAGCCGTGGCCGCCTATACCGCCGGCGCCGCGGCCGCCGTCGGGGAGCAGGAGGTTCGGGGGACGCTGCGGCCGGGCATGGCCGGCGACGTCGTGCTGGTATCGCCGGACCTGCGGGAGGCCGACCCGGCCACGCCGGAGGGCCTGCAGGCGTGGCGCCGGGCCCGTGTGGTGGCGACGATCGTAGGAGGGCAGGTGGTCTACCCCCCGCCGGCGTAAGCTGGGCTCAGGAGCAGGAGCCAGAAGGGGGCGACGGATAGCCATGGACTTCTACCCCATGTACATCGGGGGCCGGTGGGTGGAAAGCAGGAGCGGCCAGCGCTTTTCCAGCATCAACCCGGCGACGGGCGAGGTGCTGGGAGAGGTGGCGAAGGGTGGGCGGGAGGACGCCGAGGCCGCGATCGCTGCGGCCAAGGAGGCGTTCGACGGGTGGCGCAAGACGCCTGCGCCGCGGCGAGGGGAGATCCTGTTCCGGGCCGCCGAGCTCCTCAAGGAGCGCAAAGAGTCCATCGCCCGCCTCATGACCCGGGAAATGGGCAAAGTGCTCGTCGAGGCTCGGGGCGACGTACAGGAAGCCATCGACATGACCTACTACATGGCTGGCGAGGGGCGGCGGTTGTTCGGCGAAACGGTGCCTTCGGAGATGCCCAACAAGTTCGCCATGGCCGTCCGGGAGGCCATCGGCGTGGTCGGCGTCATCACCCCGTGGAACTTCCCCATCGCCATCCCGAGCTGGAAGATCATGCCCGCCCTCATCAGCGGCAACACCGTGGTCTTCAAGCCGGCGAGCGACACTCCGATCCTGGGCTATACCCTGGTCAGGCTCCTGGAGGAGGCGGGGATTCCGGCGGGCGTCGTCAACCTCGTCTACGGCCCCGGCAGCACGGTCGGCGAGGCGATCCTGGAGCATCCCGACGTGCCCGTCATCACCTTCACCGGTTCCAACCCCGCGGGGGTCCACGTCAACACCGTCGCCGCCCCCCGGCTGAAGCGGGTCCACCTGGAGCTCGGCGGCAAGAACGCCATTATCGTCATGGACGACGCCGATTTGAAGCTGGCGGTGGAGGGGATCGTCTGGAGCGCCTTCGGGACCTCAGGACAGCGCTGCACGGCGGCCAGCCGGGTGATCGTACACCGGGCCGTCAAGGACCAGCTCCTTTCCATGCTGATCGAGCGCATCCGGGGCCTGCGCCTGGGAGACGGGCTCTTGCCGGAGACCGACGTTGGCCCGGTGATCAACCGGTCGTCCCTGGAGAAGATCCACTCCTACACCGAGATCGCCCGGCTCGAAGGAGCCTCCGTCGCCGTAGGCGGGGAAGTGGCCACCGAAGGCGAGCTGAGCCGGGGGTTTTTCTACAAGCCCACCCTGTTCGTGGACGTCAAGCCGGAGATGCGGGTCGCGCAGGAGGAGATCTTCGGGCCCGTCACGTCGGTCATCCAGGTCGACAGCCTCGAAGAGGCCATCGCGGTCAACAACCGGGTCAGCTACGGGCTTTCGAGCTCCATCTACACGCGCAACGTCAACACGGCCTTCACCGCCATCCGCGACCTGATGACGGGCCTGGTGTACGTCAACCACGGGACCATCGGGTCAGAGGTGCACCTGCCTTTCGGCGGCATGCGCCAGACCGGCAACGGGCACCGGGAGGCGGGCCAGGCGGCCATCGACTTCTACACCGAGTGGAAGAGCGTCTACGTCGACTTCAGCGGCAAGCTGCAGCGAGCCCAGATCGACCGGCCGGAGCCTCAGAGCCCGGCCCGTTCGTGACGGAGGCGCCCGGCGTCGGGGCTCGCTCATGTCGCGACGAAAAGAGGCCGGCCTCGCGGGAGGACGGCCTCTTGCGTGACCATGAAGCGGCGCCTGCGGCTGCCCGAGCGGCTCGCGCCTCACCCGCCGGCGCTGGCCCCGCCCAGGCCGGGGCGGGTCTGGCTCTCGGGATCGAGGAGAGCACGCAGCTCCTCTTCCGGCAGGACCCGGGCCTGCGTGGCCAGCTCCCGGATGGTACGGCGGCTCTCGTACGCCTTCTTGGCGAGATCGGCCGCCCGGTCGTACCCGATGCGAGGCGCCAGGGCAGTCACCATGGCGAGGCTCTGCTCCACGAGCCCCTCGCACCGCTCCCTGTCGGCTTTGAGCCCGGCCACCAGCTTCTCCTGGAAGTTGGCCGCGCCCCGGGCCAGCAGTTGAATGGACTCCAGCAGGTCGTAGGCCATCACCGTCATCATCACGTTCAACTCGAAGTTGCCATGCTGGCCGCACAGCATGATGGTGGTGTCGTTGCCCATCACCTGGGCGCAGACCATCATGAGCGACTCGGCGATGACCGGGTTGACCTTGCCCGGCATGATGGACGAACCGGGCTGGGTGGCCGGTATCAAGAGCTCCCCGATGCCGCAACGGGGACCCGAACCCAGCCAGCGGATGTCGTTGGCGATTTTGAGGAGAGCGACGGCGGCGGTGCGCAGGCTGCCGCTCGCCTCGACCACCGCGTCCTTGGCGCCCTGGGCCTCGAAGTGGTTGTCGGCCTCGCGAAACGCCTGGCCCGTGAGCTGGGAGAGCCGCTCGATGGCCCTCGTGGCGAACTCCGGATGGGTGTTGATCCCCGTCCCTACCGCCGTGCCGCCCAGGGCCAGCTCCCTCAGATCCTCGAGCGAACGCTCGATGCGCCGGATGGCGTGGGTCACCTGGCTCGCATATCCGCTGAACTCCTGCCCCAGCCGGATCGGCGTCGCATCCTGGAGGTGCGTGCGGCCGATCTTGATGATGGGCCAGAACTCCTCCGCCTTGGCCCGCAACCCTGCCTCGAGCCGGCGCAGTGCCGGCAACAGGTCCCGGGTGATGGCCTCGACGGCGGCGACGTGGATGGCGGTCGGGATGACGTCGTTGCTGGACTGGCACATGTTGACGTGATCGTTGGGGTGGACCGCCCGCTTGCCGCGCGGCTGGCCCAGGAGCTCTCCTGCCCGGGTGGCGATGATCTCGTTGGCGTTCATGTTGGTCGACGTGCCGGATCCCGTTTGAAAGACGTCCACGACGAACTGGTGGTCCCATTTGCCCTCGGCGACCTCGGTGGCGGCCCGGACGATGGCGTCGGCGATGGTGGGGTCGAGCAGGCCGAGGTCCCGGTTGACCTCGGCGGCGGCCCGCTTGATCAGCCCCAGCGCGCGGATGAAGTCGCGGCCGAAACGCCGCTGGCTGATGGGGAAGTTGAGCACGGCCCGCTGGGTCGAGGCGCCGTAGTAGGCGTCTTCCGGTACCTGCATCTCGCCCATGGAGTCGCGTTCGATTCGATACCCTGCCACGTGTATCGCCCCCGTACGTCGAATCTCGCGCCCCCAGCTTACCCCCATCGCCCCCTCTGCGGAAGGGACAAACTCCCCGATCGGGACGGCGAGCGCGCGCGGCGGCTATTACAATGGGGAGGGGGACCCGATGAGTTGCGCGCAGGGGCTGGAGGGTGTCGAGGGTGACGGCGAGGCGTCAGGAGAAACTGGAGGCGCTCCGGCACGTGGCCATGCTCATGCGGCCCGATGGGCCGCTTCTCGTCCTCTTCGGGTTCCTGGCCGGCCGCATCGACCAGGTGGAGTTCGTGCGCAACCTGGAGGGCGTCGCGGTGGCCGTCCAGCTGTCGCTGGACGGCCGGATCTGGCCCCGGGTGCCGTTCCGGGGACGGGTCCAGGAGGAGCCCATTTTGAACCCCGTGGCCTTCGTCGACCTGGTGGCGCTCCGCGACGACGAGATCTACGTCCGGGTCGACTTCCCCTGGGGCCAGGAGCCCGAGTGGTACGCGAGGGTCGCACAGGACTCGGCCGTCGACCGCAAGGAGCGCCTCGCCGGGGCCATCGAGCGGATCCGCCAGCGGATCGACTTCGCACTGGACGTCTACCGGACGGCGCAGCCGCTCATCGCAGGCTCGAGCGAGGAGGAGCGCCGGAGGTTGCAGTTCGTGGTGCAGACGGCTCGCGACGAGATCCAGGCGCTCAGCCGCCAGCTCTCGGAGCTGGAGTCCGAGCTGAGCCGTCAGCAGCCCTGAGGGGCAGGCGCACCCGGGCCGTCGTACCGTGGCCCGGGCGTGAGTCGAGCTCGATGGTGCCGCCGTGGGCGGCGGCGATGGCCCGGCTGATGGTCAGCCCCAGCCCGGTGCCGCCCTCGCCGCTCGGCGAGAGGCGCCGGTAAAACGGCTCGAAGGCGCGCTCGATCTCCTCCGGCGCCATGCCCCGGCCCCGGTCGGCGATCTCCAGGACGAGCTCGGGGCCCTGGCGGCGCGCTACGAGCGTCACGAGCGAGTCCGGCGGGCTCGCCTCGATCGCGTTCTTGAGAAGATTGGTCAACAGGCGGGCGACCGCGATGGGGTCGCAGGGGGCCTGCAGGCCCTCCTCCACGTCGGTCACGAGGGTGACCCCCGCCCGCTCGGCCAGGTGCCGCACGTCCTGGACGGCCTGGTCTGCGACGGGCGCGATGGGACAGTCGGGCCGGATGCTCACCCCCGCGCCCTGGTCGTAACGGGCCAGCGCCAGCAGCTGGTTGGCGAGGTCGGTGAGGCGGCGGGCCTGCACCAGGGCCCGCTCCAGCGCATCCCGGTAGGCTTCGGGGGTCTGGGCCGACCGGAGGGCCACCTCGAGGTCCGCCACCAGCGCGCCGAGCGGCGTACGAAGCTCGTGAGAGGCGTCGTCCACCAGCCGCTGCTGCGCCTCGAAGGCGCGTCGAAGGCGCGCCATCATCGTGTTGAACGTGGTGGCCAGCTCCCGCAGCGTGGCATCGCCGTCCGCCGGCGGCACCCGGACGCCCAGGGCCTGGGAGTCGATCTGGGGAGCCGAGGCCAGCTGCGCGGCGGCCTGGATCATCCTCTCCACCGGGGAAAAGGCCCGGCGCGCCGAGAGGAAGGCGACCCCGCTCACGACCACGGTGCCGACCAGGCCGATGACCGCGAGCACCCCTCGCAGTGCCGACAAGGCCTCCGCCATCTCGTGCAACGAGACCTGGCCGACGATCCGGCTGGAGCCGGGGGCGTCGAGGGCCACGAGCACGTCGTCGCTACCCGGCCACAACCATCCGAGACTGCCGAGCTCCGGCCCGTCCGGCCCGCGGCGCAGCACGTAGCGGTACTCTTCGTGCTCGTCGTACCTCCGGGCGAGCCGCTCTGCGAGGTGGGACTCGCGCTCGTCCTCGTGCTCCGGCGAAGCGGCGGGCAAGCCGAGGCGAGAGGCGAGCCGGGTGTCGACCTGCCGCCACAAGACCGAAGCGGCCGCCACGTAGAAGGCGCCCATGGCGAGGAGCATGACCAGCGTCAGTACGGCGGCGGTCGTGACGGCCAGGCGGACCGGGAAGTGGTCCCTCCACCACCCGGCCGGGCTCATCGGGGATCGCCTCCCGGAGAGGACTCGAGCGACTGCTCCACGGTGACCAGGTATCCCACGCCTCTGCGGTTGACCAGGCGCACGTGGCTACCGAGGGCCTCCAGCTTGCGGCGGATGTTCTTGATGTGGGACCAGACGGCCTCTTCGGAGGCGTCCCAAGGCTGTGGCCATGCGGCATCCTGCAGGGCTGCACTCGGCACCGGGGTCCCTCCCGCCTGCACCAGCGCCGCCAGCAGGTCGAACTCCCGCCGCGTCAGCAGCACCTGCCGGCTCCCCACCCTGGCTGCCACCGCCAGGGGGTCGAGCACCAGGTCTCCGTAGCGCAGCTGCTTCTCGCCGCCTCCCGAGGAGCGCCGCACCAGGGCTCGGATGCGGGCCAGGAGCTCCTCGAAGGCGAAGGGCTTGACCAGATAGTCGTCGGCCCCCGCGTCCAGCCCCCGGACCCGGTCGCTCACCCGGTCGAGGGCGGTGAGCATCAGCACGGGCGTACGGTTGCCCTCTCCCCTCAAGCGCGCCAGCACCTGGTCGCCCGACAGCCCGGGCAGCCTCCTGTCCAGCACGATCGCGTCGTACCTGCGATCCGCGGCGAAGAGCAGCGCCTCGTGGCCGTCGGCGGCCGCATCCACCTGGAATCCGGCCGTCTGGAGCCCTCGTTCCAGCGCGTCACGCATGGCCGGGTCATCCTCGATGACCAGCAGCCGCACCCGCCGCGACCCTCCTCTCCTCCGGTGCCCTGTCTCCTGCCCTCTGCCAGCGCTCCGCGGCCACCGTGGCCACGGCCACCAGGGCACCCACGGCCAGCCGGAGCAGCGGTGGCCCCAGGTCGGTGCCGGCCATCAAGCCGTGCCCGACCGCCACGGCGTACATCACGTTGCCCCACCGGTGCACGGCACGCCACCACCGGTTGCCCCAACTCGTCCTCCCATCGAAGCTTATCAGGAGCACGCTGAGCGCATAAAGCGCCAGCACGCCGAGGCCGGTCCCAAACGGCCGGTACGGCGCCACGAACGGGACGAGCAGCGCCTGCCAGGAAAACGGCACCTTCGGGTCGGAGCGCAGGATCAGGGCGTGGAACAACGCAAAGCCCCACGCGACGATGGAGAGCAGGCGGTGCCACGTGAAAGCGGCCGCCGAGGCCCGGGATCGCCGGGCGCGTGCCATCGCTCCCGCGTAAGCTGCCGCCACTGCGAGCGTGTAGAAGAGCAGCGAGGTGAGGCCCGCGGCCCGGGAGAGATACCAGGGGCTCCACCATGCGGCGCTCCAGGATTCAAGAGGCATGGGCGAGCGACACCCCCCAGGTCAGGACGCGCCCGTCCCGTAACCGGACGAACGCCGAAGCGTGGGGCCATCGCTCCATGAGCGCACCGATCCGGCGGGAACCGGCCAGGATCAGCGCCTTCGCCAGCACCTCGGCGCGCAGCGCCCCGCTCTCCGCGACCGTCGCCGAGACGACATCGGTGCGGACCGGAGCGCCGGTGCCCGGGTCGATGAGGTGGTGGGCAGGGCCCAGGGGACCGACCCACCACCGGCGCAGCCCCGACGTCGCGACGCCGCCCTGCCGGACCTCCAGGGCGATGGGGCTGCCGTCCACCTGCACGACCCAAGGGGGAGAGCCGGGGAGAGCACGGGCGGCGACGTCGCCGCCGGCGTCGACGAGCGCGGCCCCGAAGCGCTGCGCCAGCCAGGCCGCCGCCGAATCAGCGGCGAGCCCCTTGACGACGCCGCCGAGGTCGAGGGCCGCTCCCGGACGGATCCGCACGGCCCGGATCGCCCGGTCGAGCTCGAACGGAGGACGGCCGGCCGGGCGCGCCCCCGCCGGCGGCTCTGCCTCGTCGCCCGGCGGCAAGAGGCCGGCCGGGCCACCCAGAGCGTGCCAGTCCCGGTCGTAACCATAGCGGGCGAGGGCCGGGAGCACCCCGGCGTCCACGAGCCCCCCGGTGGCCTCGTACGCCCACTGGGCCGCCTCGAGCGCCCAGAAGAGCAACGGGGAGACCAGGCACCACTGCCCGGCACAGCCGGCCCGGTTGAGGCGGGAGAGCTCGCTATCCGGCCGGAAGCGGCTGAGCGCCCTCTCGATCTCTTCGAACCAGGCCCGCCGCTCGGCCAGCACGCGCCGCGCCGCGTCCTCCTTCCCGGAAGCCGGCCGCACCATCAGCGTGATGGTGGTCCCCATGGCGTCGAAGCTCTCACGAAGGGCGGCTGACGACATCGGGCACCGCCCCCGGCTGCGCCAGGCGGACTCCCGGCGCCTGCACGCTCGCGGAGGGGCGGCGGGAACCGTGCTCGTCCTTCCGCTCGTGCCCCTCCTCGTCATACTCGTGGCCCTCTTCCCCGTACCACCCGTGCTCGGCGTACTCGTGGAAGTCGCCGTGCTCCCCGCCGTACCAGCTCCCGGACGGCGCCAGGCCTTCCGCGGCAGGAGGTTGCAGGGCGTCCGGGCGTGCGGCGCCGGCTACCGGGGGCGAGGAGGACGGCGAAGGCGCCTGTGCCGCGGAGGCGGGCGTTTGCTTCTGGCGGACGAGGCCTCCCATCACGCCCGTGAAGACGAGGATGCCGGCCGTGCCGGCCGCCCAGGGCCACCACCAGCGCCGGTTGCGCCTGGGCGGCGTGGGCCGGGTATCGGATCCAGTCATGAGAGGCATTCTCCTTTCCTCGGCCCATCATGCCACCCTCACCTGGAGCCAACCTGGAGAACGCCGACCGCTCCTGCGGCCCGCCCACGCCGGCTCATCAGGGGCTCGAACGCCGGTGCTGCTCCCCGTCGAAGGAGAAGATCGTCTCCTTGCCGTCGACCACGGTGAGGAGGTGGACAGGGCGCCCCCACAGGCGGTGGACGTGCGGAAGGGTCTTCTCGAGGTGTTCGAGGTCCAGGACCTGGCCGTCCCACTGGTGGCGCAGCAACAGCTCCCCGGCGCCCCGGTAGTCGGCCTCCTCCACCCAGATGGAAGGGATGCCCCCGTTGGCCAGTTTCGCCGCGAGGGCGTCCCTGACGTGCTCCCAGTCGACGCTCTCCACCTGCCACTCGTCCCCCTGGTGGACGAAGGTGAAGAGCTTCAGGTCCTCCACGACCTTCCGGCTGAGGTAGCTACGCACGAAGCTTGCGTCCGTCTCGAGCTCCCGCACCTCGAAGATCTTCTCCCGGCCCTGGCCCCCGGTCAATCCGAGCCGGCGCCGGTCCTCCTCCGAGGGATGGTCCCAGCGGGCTTCGATCGACTCGAAGATCTTCAAGCCCAGGAGATAGGGGTTGAGGTGCAGGGGGTGCGGCTGGATGACCCCGGCGTGCATCCGGGCGAACTCCAGGGCGTCCTCCTCCCCCAGCTCCTCGTCGCGCATGAGGCGCAGGTGCCAGTACGAGGCCCAGCCCTCGTTCATGATCTTGGTCTCGATCTGCGGCCAGAAGTAAAGGGCTTCTTCCCGCACCATGGCCAGCACGTCCCGCTCCCAGGCGTCCAGGTAATCCGAGTGGCGCAGGATGAAGCCCAGCACGTCCTTCTCCGGCCGCGGGGGCCACTTGCGGGCGGGCCGAGCGGCTCCCCCGGGACGGTCGCCGCCGGCCGGTTCCCTGGGGGAGAAGCCCGCCCGCCGGCCCTCCTTCGCACCGGCGGGCGCCTCGGCCCGAGGAGAGGCAGAGGCCCTGGCCGCCTCGAGGCGCTCGTCCAGGGCCCACAGGTCGTCGTAGGGGGTCGACGGGCGTGCGGGCCGGCCCCGCTCCTGCTCGCCTGCGTCATCCTCGTCCTGCGCGGACGGGGGCCCCACGGGGTGAGGGTCCACCTGCTCGGCCAGCGCCAGGGCCGCATCGAGCAGCTGTTCGACCCTTTCCATCCCGTATCGGAACTCGTACCGGGCGATGCGCTCCGCGTGGGCGGCCATGTTCTCCATCATGAAGCGAGAGGTACCCCGAAAGCGCCAGTTGTGCTTGAAGAAGTCACTGTGCCCCAGCACGTGGGCGATGACGAGCTTGTTCTGCAGCAGCGAGTTGCCGTCCAGCAGGAAGGCGTAGCAGGGGTCGGAGTTGACGACCAGTTCGTAGATGCGGCTCAGGTTGTAGTCGTACTCGGTCTTGAGGCGATGGAACGCCTTGCCGAAGCTCCAGTGCGAAAAGCGGGTCGGCATCCCGTAGGCTCCGAAGGCGTATATCACGTCCGGCGGGCACACCTCGAATCGCATGTCATAAAAATCCAGGCCCTCGGCCCGCGCCCTTTTCATGATCCGTTCCGTCCACCGCTCGAGCTCGATCAGCTCCTGATCGGTCACGCCGTGATCACCTCCCTCTCGGGGGTCTGGCGGAAGAAGGCTCGCAGGGCCGGGTAGACTTCGCTCTTGTCGCGGATGGTGACCCGCACGAACCGCGGGTCTTCGATCTTCTGGTACACGGACATGAGCGTGCTGTCGCTGTAGTAGCGGGAGTTGACGATCTCCCCGTACCCGACCGCGCTCGCCCGCTCCAGGAGATCGCCCACCAGCTTGACGCAGCGGCTGTTGTCCGACGGGAAGTTGTCTCCGTCGGAGAAGTGGAAGGCGTAGATGTTGTACTCGTCCGGCGGGAAACGCTCCTCGATGATGGAAAGGGCCAGCTCGTACGCCGACGAGCACTTGGTGCCGCCGCTTTCTCCCTTGGTGAAGAACTCCTCCTCGGTGACCTCCTTGGCCTTGGTGTCGTGCGCGATGAAGACGATCTGGACGTGATGGTACTTGGTCCTGAGGAACCTCACCATCCAGAAGTAGAAGCTGCGCGCGATGTACTTCTCGAAAGTGCCCATGGAGCCCGAGGTGTCCATCATGGCCAGCACCACGGCGCTGGCCCGCATCTCCATCGCCTCGTCCCAGGTCTTGAATCGCAGGTCTTCGGGACGGACGGGGTAGAAGGCCGGCTCCCCGGCCAGGGCGTTGCGGCGGAACGCCTCCAACAGCGTGCGCCGCTTGTCGAGGTTGGCCATCGCCCCGTGACGGCGTACGTCGTTGAACTCGTACCCGGTGGAGACCAGCTCCGGCCGGCGCTTCTGCTGCAAGTTGGGCAGGCCCAGGTCCTCGAAGATGAGTTCGGCCAGCTCGTCGATGGTCACCTCGGCCTCGTAGTAGTCGAAGCCCGGCCGGTCCCCGGCCACGGGGCCCTTGCCCGCCTTGCCGTGCGCGCCGTCACGGGCGATCACGTCACCCGGCCGCTCTGATCCGCTGCCGTGCCCGACGTGGCGCTGCTTGCCGGGGTCGAACCGGAAGCGGTACTCCTCGAGCGACCGGACGGGCACCTTGACGACCTTCTTGCCGTCGGACAGGATGATGCTCTCTTCCGCCACCAGATCGGCCAGGTTCTTGCGGATCGCCTCCTTGACCTTCTGCTGGTGGCGCTGCTGGTCGAGCTGCCCCTTGCGGTGCAGCGACCAGTCTTCCCGGTTGAACAGGAACGGCACGCTTTCCATGATCCCACGACCTCTCACCGGTTGAGCAGGCTACCGGCGTAGCGCACCAGTTCGTTGGCGCAGATCTCGCAGTACCCGTGCTCTTCGATGAGGCGCCGGATGACCTCGTTGAGCTTCTTGAGCTGATCGGGGTCGGGCGTGCGGGTGCTGGTGGTGACCCGGACGACGTCCTTCATGTCGCTGAACAGCTTCTTCTCGATGGCCTCGCGCAAGCGCTCGTGCGAGCGGTAGTCGAACGTCTTGCCGCGGCGGGCGTAGGTGGAGATGCGGATCAGGATCTCTTCCCGGAAAGCTTTCTTGGCGCTCTCCGAGACGCCGATCTGCTCCTCGATGGAACGCATGAGCTTCTCGTCGGGCTCCACCTCCTCGCCCGTCACCGGATCCTTCAGCTTCTGCCAGTTGCAGTACGCCTCCACGTTGTCCAGGTAGTTGTTGAAGAGGTTGCCGGCCGACTCCTCGTAGGAGTAGACGAACGCCTTCTGGACCTCCTTCTTGGCGAGCTCGTCGTACTCCTTGCGGGCGATGGCCACGAAGTTGAGCAGCCGTTCCCGGACCTCGTCGGTGATGGACGGGTGGGAATCGAGGCCGTCCTTGAGGGCCCGTAACACGTCCAGCGGCCCGATACACCGGGCACCCTTGGTGACCAGGGCGCTCGAGATCCGGTTGATCACGTAGCGGGGGTCGACGCCGCTCATCCCCTCGGTCGGGTGTTCGGCCCGCAACTCCTCGACGTCCTTGGGCTTGAACCCTTCCACCTCTTCGCCGTCGTACAGTTTCATCTTCTTGAGCAGGTCCATCCCCTGCTTCTTGGACTCCTTGAGGCGGGAAAGCACCGAGAACATGGCGGCCACCCGCAGGGCGTGGGGCGCGACGTGGACGTCCCGGATCACGTCGCTTTGACGGATGAGCTTCTCGTAGATGCGCACCTCGTCGCTGACGCGCAGGTTGTACGGGATCGGCATGACGATGATGCGGGAGTGGAGCGCTTCGTTGCGGCGGTTGGCGATGAACGCCCGGTACTCTTCCTCGTTGGTGTGGGCAACGATGACCTCGTCGGCAGAGATCAGGGCGAACCGCCCCGCTTTGAAGTTGCCTTCCTGAGAGAGGCTCAGCAGGTGCCACAAGAACTTCTGGTCCACCTTCAGCATCTCCTGGAACTCCATGAGACCCCGGTTGGCCACGTTGAGTTCACCGTCGAACCGGTAGGCGCGCGGATCCGACTCCGAACCGTAGCGGGCGATGGTGGAGAAGTCGATGCTGCCGGTCAGTTCGGAGATGTCCTGGCTCTTCGGATCCGAGGGGCTGAACGTGCCGATGCCGACCCGCTTTTCCTCCGAGAAGACCACCCGCTCGACCGGCACCTCTTCCACCCGGCCGTGATGCTCGGTCTCCAGCATCAGCTGGCAGTGCGGGCACAGCGAGCCTTCGATCTGGACGCCGTACTCTCGTTCGAAATCGGGCCGCAGCGGCGTAGGAATCAGGTGGAGAGGCTCCTCGTGCATCGGGCACCCCTTGATGGCGTACAGGGCGCCCTCGTCGGTGCGGGTGTACGCTTCCAGGCCGCGCTTGAGCATGCTCACGATGGTGGATTTGCCGCCGCTGACCGGGCCCATCAGGAGCAGGATGCGCTTGCGCACGTCGAGCCGGCGCGCGGCCGAGTGGAAGTACTCCTCCACCAGGCGTTCAAGAGCCCGATCGAGGCCGAACAGCTCCCGCTCGAAGAAGCGGTAGCGCTTGGTCCCGTTCACTTCCTCGACGCCGTGCGAAACGATCATGTTGTAGACGCGTGCATGGGCATGCTGCGCGACGCGAGGATTTCGTCGGACGATCTCCAGGTAGTCGGCGAAGGTGCCCTCCCAGTGGAGGGCCTTCTCCTGTTCCCGGTACTCTTCCAGTTTTCTCAGGATTTCCATGGCAGACCAGCCCTCCCAACTCATACAAGAAAACCTGGGGGTTGCAGCCCTCAGGTGAACGAATGCCGGGTCGCGCAAGGGGCCATGACTGGCCGGCGATCCGGTGGCTCGTCGTGGGAAGCGCCTGCTCTGCGATGCCTATCGAATGAAAGCCGTCGGTGGGACGATGCGCCGGTGGACGTCGAAACGGAACGGCTTGCGTGAACCGGCAGGGTACACCAAAGCCCGGCTCCGACGGGCCGGGCGCGAGCGGAACGCATCTCTTCTCCCAGGGGGAAGAGCCTGGAGCTTTTCGATGGCCCGATTGTAAGGTGCGAGGCAGGTGACCGAACCAGCTGGCCAGAACGCGCCGGGCGTCCCGGCTGGACGACGCACTCCCGATCTCGACGGTCGCCGGTAGCCCGGACAGGGCTACTACTTAGATTATACGGATCCGCTGGTTCGAATTCTACCGGCTGGCGACACTTCCTGTGAGATTTTATGCAAGGCGATGCTGCCAGGGGGTCCGGGCGGGCCGATTGCGGACGTTGCCCCTCGGCCCCTATAATGGGGCAGGCGCTCGCGGGCGACTCCGGACGAGAGCGGGCGTCCGTAGGGGGGCTTGCGGCCATCGCGCGGCCACGCAAGCGGAAACTGTGGCATCTTCTGGGCGCTGCCGCCGTCGTGGGGGCTCTGGGTTATCTCATCGTCATGGCGGTGGGCGCCACCGGTGCCTACTATCTGACGGTGGCCGAGGCCCAGGACACGGGGATCGGCCTGGTCGGGCGCCCGGTGCGGGTGCAGGGCATGGTGGAGGGTGCCACGGTGCGGTGGGAGCCCCGCACCATGATGCTGCGTTTCTTCATGCATGACGCCGCGGATCCGGCCCGGAGGCTCGAGGTGCGCTACCGGGGAGCCCGCCCGGACGGCGTGGACGACGGGCGCACCGTGATCGCCGAGGGCCGGCTGATGCCGGGCGCGAGCGCGATCGAGGCGACCACGCTCATGGTGCAGTGCCCCTCGCGCTACGATCCGGAGGCTCCATCCGGCAACGGGACGGGACGCTGATGCATCCATGAGGGGCCGTTGGCGCGCAGGCCGGGCCGTTGGTCTGGCCCTGTTCGTGATAGTGGGCGCAAAGGCGGCGGCCGCCGGCGCAGCGAGCGCACCGGGTGCGGCGGCGAGCGGCATCGCGATGACGGTCGAGGTGGAGCACCTGGTCATCTCGCCGGCCCCCGGGCAGGCCCGGCCCGCCTTCGACGTCCTCGACGTGTTGCGGCTCGCTCCGGGGCCGTGGTCTGCGGCGGGGCAGGCGTTACGGGTACCCCTTCCCGCCGGCTACGAGGGGCTGCGGGTGATCGACGGCCTGGTCCCTGCAAGCCTAAAGCGCCAGCCTGACGCGGTCGTGGGCACCATTGCGGCGCCGGGCGGCGGGCGGCAGGAGGGGACGACCGTAGCCATCGCCTACCGTATCGCCGCTGACGCCCTTCCCCATCCGTGGGCTGTCGAGCGCCCCTTCACGGTCGGGACCCTGATCGTCCTCCTGGACCCGGGCCTGCAGGCGTCGGTCGTCGGAGCGTCCGCGGCCGGCACCGTCGACGTCGAAGGGCGCTCGTACCAGGCGTTCGTGCGGGAGCAGGCAGCGGCGGGGGACGCTCCCGTGCTCCTGGTGCTGGGAAGCGCCGCGGTTGCCGGTGGCGGGCGGCCGGCCGGGCTTCCCTGGAGCGTGGCAGGCGCCCTGGGCCTGATGGGGGCGGGCGCGGCGCTCGTGCTGGTGCTGCGCAGGCGGGAGCGAAGCCGTAGCCGCGTGGCCGAGGCCATCGTCGCGCTCGACGCCGAGTATGGCGCCGGGTATCTGGAGGCGGATCGGTACGAGCGGCAGCGCGCGCTCCTGCTCCGGGAGCTCGCGGGCATGGATCCGGCCACGAGCCGGCGGCCCGAAGGCGGGGACGCGGCGGCGCCCGGTAGCGGGGTCGGCCCGTGATCGAGGCTCGCGGGGTGGTCAAGCGCTTCGGCGGCAGGCCGGTGCTGGCCGGCGTGGACCTTCGGGTGGACGCCGGTGAGGCCGTGGCCCTCTTCGGCCCCAACGGGGCGGGGAAGAGCACGCTGCTCAGGGCCATCGCGGGGGTGGTGCGCCTCGATGCCGGGCAGATCCTGGTGGACGGGGTACCCGCCGGGGAAGCGACCGCCCCCCTGAGGCGGCGTGTCGGGATCCTGGGCCACCAGCCGTTTTTGTACGACCATCTCAGCGCCGAGGAAAACTTGCGCTTCTGGGGACGCGTCTACGGCGTGGCGGACCTATCCCGCCGCATCGAGACGTTGCTTCGCCGGCTCGGCCTGTGGGTCTTCGCCTCGGACCCGGTACGCACTTACTCCCGGGGGATGATCCAGCGCCTGGCCATCGCCCGGGCGCTGCTGCACGAACCGGAGCTCTACTTGCTGGACGAGCCCTTTTCGGGCCTCGATCGCCCGGGAGTGCGGCTCTTGGTCGAGATCTTGCAGGAATTGCGCCAGACGGGCCGCACGCTGCTCGTCGTCTCCCACCGGCCCGACGAGGTGGCTGCGGTCTGTTCCCGCTTCGTGGTGCTCGCGCGGGGACGGGTGGTGGCCGAAGTGCCGAAGGAGGCCGCGGGCGCCGATACCGGGCCTGATTGGGTCCGGTCGCTGGAGGCGCTGGTCGATCAGGCCCTGCGCACCGACCAGCAGGCGGGACGGCCGGGCCTGCCAGACGCGCCGGGCCCGGGGCGGGCGTGAGGGATCCCATGGGCTTCTGGTCGACCGTAGCCGCCATCGTCTGGAAGGATCTGCGGGCAGAGCTGCGCAGCCGGGAGACCGCCGGGACGAGCCTCGTCTTCGCGCTCTTGGCCATCCTCACCTTCAGCTTTGCGCTCGATCCCACCCGGATCGATCCGTCGAGCGTGGCGCCGGGCGTGCTGTGGGTGACGGTCTTCTTCGCCGGGATGCTCGCGCTGGGGCGCTCCATGGGCGTCGAGCAGGCCTCGGGGGCGCTGCAGGGGCTCCTGGCCTCGCCGGCCGAACCCGAGGCGGTCTTCGCCGGCAAGCTCCTGGCCAACTGGGTCTTCTCGGTCATGGTCGAAGCGGTGAGCGTACCGGTGCTGCTCGCCCTCTTCCGGGTGGGAGCCCCGAGGGAGTGGGGCTGGTTCCTGGCGGTGCTGATGCTGGGGACCACCGGCTTCGTCTCCGTCGGCACGCTGTTCGCCACCATCGCGGCAGGTTCCCGGGCGCGAGAGTTGATGCTGCCCCTGCTCTTGCTGCCGGTCGCGGTGCCGGTCGCCATCGCGGCGGTGGAGGCGACGGGCGCGCTCATGTCCAATCTGTCTGCGGCCGACTGGCAGCCGTGGGTGCGCATGCTGGCGGTGTACGACGTGGTGATGCTGGCCGCCCCCCAGTTGCTGTTTCGCTTCTTGCTGGAAGGGTGAGCCCCGACGAAAGGGAGGGTCGGCGCGGTGGAGCAGGGGCACGAGGCGGCGCCCGCCCGGGCAGGGGCCGGGCCCGCTCATCTGGGTTTGACGGTGGCCACGGCGGCGGTGGTAGCCGTGGCCCTGTATCTCGTGCTGGTCTGGGTGCCCAACGAGCGCACGATGGGCGTCGTGTCGCGCATCTTCTACTTCCACGTGGCCTCCGCGTGGAACGCGTTCCTGGCCTTTTTCGTGGTGATGGTCGCCAGCGTCGCCTACCTGTGGAAGCGAAAGACGCGGTGGGATCTGGTGGCCGGCGCTTCCGCCGAAGTCGGAGTGCTCTTCACCACCATCGCCCTGGTGACAGGGACCCTCTGGATGCGCCCGGTATGGAACGTGTGGTGGACCTGGGATCCACGGCTGACCACCACGACGGTGCTGTGGTTTTTGTACGTGGGGTACCTCGTGCTGCGGGGCACGGTGGAGGGGGACGACCGGCGGGCCCGGCTGTCCGCCGTCTTCGGCATCATCGCGTTCGTCGACGTGCCGGTGGTCTTCGAGTCCATCCGGTGGTGGCGGACCATCCATCCCCAGGTGCTGGGACCCGGGCAGATCAACATCGCCCCGGAGATGCTGGTGACGCTGCTCGTGAGCGTGGCGGCGTTCACCCTGCTGTATGCCTCCTTGTGCTGGACGGCGTACCGGGTAGGCGCGGCGCAGCTCTCCCTGGAGCGGATGAAGGCCCGGTTGCGACTCGGCTGAACGATGGAGGAGGCAGCGACCCATGGCCTTTTTCCAGGCCGCGTACGTCCTTCTCTGGGCGCTACTGATCGGATACCTTTACTACCTCGGGCAGCGCCAGCGCCAGGTGGAGCGGGAGCTCGAGAGGGTCAGGCAGAGCCTCGCGGAGCGCTCGGCAGGGTCGGACGGGGACTCGCCCGGAACATACTAGGGGTGTGAATCTCCGGGAGTGGTACGAGCGCCCCTCCGGCGGCCGCCACGCGTGGCTCGCCCGCGTGCTCAAGGCCGTCGCCGTGCTGCTGGCAGCCGGGGTCGTGGTGATGCTGGCCTGGGGCGGGACGCTCGCGATCCGAGGCGGCATGTCGCGGCTCATCCCCATGGAGTCCGTCCCGCGCACGGTCGAACACGCCGTGGTGGTACGGGACGCGGCCACGGGGCGGTACTTGCTGTACACCGAGATCGAGGTGAAGCCCGAGGACCTCGTGCTGCTGCCGGATGAGCGGGTCTTCCGCATCGAGCGCGTGCACCTCGGTACCGCCTGGGCCCGGTACGTCGGCCGGCGGGCCGAGGTGCTGGGCCGCTGACGGCGTGGCCGGGAGCCTCTACGCCGAATCCGGCTGGAAGGCGCCGGGAGGCTCGCCCTCGGGCGCGGAGCGGGTGAAGCCCGTGTAGGCCCTGATCCCGAGGCGCGGGTCGTACTCGCTCCACCCGTCGCCGGGGCCGCCGCCGGCGTCGACCCGCTCGTACAGGCGGCGCACCTGGTTGAGCCGCGCGCTGGCCTCGTCCGCCAGGTAGACGATCCAGGCGTTCATCGTCCGGGGCAGGACGGGAGCCCCGTGCTCCGCCGACCCGTGGTGGCTCAAGACGCAGTGGACCAGCTCTTCCCGGAGGTCGTCCGGGAAGTGCTCGATGGCCCGCGCGTGCGCTTCCACCAAGCGGGCGCCCAGATAGACGTGGCCCAACAACTCTCCTTCCCTCGTGTAGACGAACCCGTGGCCTTGCTGGTCCAGCTCGTAGAGCTTGCCGACGTCGTGCAGCAGGATCGCCGTCACCACCACGTCGGGATTCGCGTACTCCGGATGCAGGCGGCTGAGCGTCAGGCCGATGTCGACCATCTCCAGGACGTGCTCGAGCAGGCCGCCCAGGTACGCGTGATGCACCTCCCGCGCCGCGCTCGTGCGGCCGTAGGCCTCGCGTAACAGCCCGCCGGGCCCGAGCAGGCGACGGAGCAGCTCGTGCAGCCACGGGTTGGCGACCTGCTCGATGACGCCGTCCAGCCGGCGCACGAGTTCGGAGGCAGGGAAGCGGGACGACGGCAGGAAGTCGGCCGCATCCAACCGGTCCGAGGGCGTGGCGGCGCGAAGCTTGTGCACCCGGATCTGGAGCTTGCCCCGGTACTCCTCGACTTCGCCCATGACCCGGACGATGTCGCCGTTTTCGAACGCCTCGAAGAGCTGGGGGCCGTTGTCCCAGGCGACCGCGCTCATCCACCCGGTCCGGTCGCCCAGCCGCAACCGGAGGTAGCGGCGGTTGTCGGACGTGGTGGCCAGGGCCTTGTCCTGGGCCGCGAAGAAGTCCAGGACGCTGTCTCCTCGCTTCAGCGACCCGATCCAGTATTGTTTGGCCATGGGCTCCAGCGCCTCCTGGGCTTGAGCCTATGGTCGGTGCACCCGTCGTGTCAACGCCAGGATCGGGGACCGGCGGAGGCGAACTCGTAGCCGCGTGGGACGGGCGGCGCCCACCACGGAGAAAGGGAGAGGGCCCGGACAACGATGGCAACCACACCGCTTTACCGGCCGACCCGGGGGGCCATGGTCTTCGGAGTGTGCGCGGGGCTCGGGCGGTACTTCGACGTGGACCCGGTGCTCATCCGGCTGAGCTTCGTGCTGCTGGCCTTCTTCGGAGGCCTGGGGATCGTGGCGTACGTCGTGCTGGCCCTGGTCATGCCCTCGGAGCGGTCCGTGGCGCAGGGCGCCTGGGACGTGGTACGGGAAAACGCCCGCGAACTGGGCCAGACGGTTTCAGTGGCCGGCCAGAGCGTGAGCGAGGCGGTCCGCTCCGGCGGGGGCGCGGACCGCCGGCGGCGCCTGTTCGGGGTGTTCCTCATCGCCCTGGGAGGCGTGATCGTCCTTGCCAACCTCGGGATCTTCTGGTGGGTGCGCTGGGACATCCTCTGGCCTACGGTGCTCATCGGGTTGGGGCTGTTGCTGGTGCTGAGGAGCCCTCGCCCGTGAAGCGGCGCAGACGACCGGGGAAAGGGCAGGAGGGACGCCGGTGAGTAGCACGCGCACATCCCTGGAAGGGCTTCCCGAGACGTTGCTGATGGGCCCGGGTCCGTCCATGGTCCATCCCTCCACGTTGCGGGCCATGGCGGCGCCTTCGCTGGGTCATCTCGACCCCCGTTTCCTCGCCATCATGGACGAAACGGTCGGCATGTTGCGCCGGGTCTTCGCCACGACCAATCCCATCACCCTGCCGCTATCGGGTACCGGCACCGCGGGCATGGAGGCGGCGCTGGCCAACGCCATCGAGCCGGAAGACCGGGTGATCGTGGTCGTCAACGGCTACTTCGGCGATCGGATGGCAGAGATGGCTCGCCGGCTGGGCGGCGAGGTCGACGTGGTGGAGGTGCCGTGGGGGAAGGCGGTGGATCCCGAACAGGTCGAAGAGGTGGCACGGCGGGGTCGGGCGCCCCGAGTGCTGGCCATGGTGCACGCGGAGACGTCGACGGGCGTGCTCCAGCCCATCGAGCCGCTGGCGGCCCTGGCCCGCCAGTACGACGCGTTGCTGGTGGTCGACGCGGTGACCTCCCTCGGAGGGGTGCCCGTCGAGGTGGACCGGGCGGGGGTCGACCTGTGTTACTCCGGTTCACAAAAGTGCCTGAGCGCGCCGCCGGGCCTGGCGCCGTTCACGGCATCGCCGCGGGCGATGCGGCGCCTCGAAGCGCGCAAGCGCGACGTCTTTTCCTGGTACCTGGACTTGCGGCTCGTGGCCGCCTACTGGGGCCAGCAGCGGGTTTACCACCACACGGCGCCCGTCCACATGGTCTACGCCCTGCACCGGGCGCTCGAGCGGGTGTTGGAGGAGGGCCTGGAGGCTCGCTGGCAGCGCCATCGCCGCGTGGCCCGGGCGCTATGGGCGGGCCTCGAGGCGCTGGGGCTGCAGCTCGCCGTCACCGATCCGGCTCTGCGCATCGCGAGCCTGACGACGGTTCGGGTACCCGAAGGGGTGGATGACGCCGGCGTTCGCAGGACCTTGCTGGAAGAGTTCGGCATCGAGATCGGGGGTGGCTTGGGGCCCTGGAAGGGCCAGGTGTGGCGGATCGGGACGATGGGCGAGTCGGCGGCGCTGCGCCACGTCAGTCGGCTGGTGGCCGCCCTCGGCGAGTTGTTGCGCCGGCAGGGATGGCGCAACGACGTGACCGGGGCGCTGGCGGCCGTGACGGAGGCGGCCCGGCGGGAGTAAGCGCGGGCGGCCGGCGCTCGCTCGCCCGGTTTACCTTGACGCTTGGCTGCACCCTCCGTACAATAGATGCGCTGTGGCGCGCTCGTAGCTCAGCGGATAGAGCGTCGGCCTGCGGAGCCGAAGGCCGGGAGTTCAAGTCTCCCCGAGCGCACCATCTCTGCTCTCAGACCATCGGAGGTCGTTTCGTCATCGAGTCTCCCGTCACGCCGGAGCCGGCAAGCTTGCCCCACTCCATACCCAAAGAGCTGGACGCCGCCCTGGTCGCGCGCCTGGACTCCCTGGGCGTGCACGTGGAGCGTTTCTCGGACCAGGACGCCATCGTCGTCCGGCGGCAGATGGGCCACCGGCCCCGGATGGCCCTCGGGGTGCTGCGCCGGTGCCGGTACGGTTACCCGCAGGTGCTCCTGTTCGCGCCCCTCGAGGTCGACGAGGCCAAGAGGCGCATTTCTCCCAACAGCACCTTGTGCTGGCTATCGTGCCCCCTCTTGGTGCGCGAGATCGACCGGCTCGAAAGGGACGGGGAGCTCGACCGGTTCGAGCACCTGGCCGACGTGGACCCGCAGCTGCAGGAGTCGCTGGGGCAGGCTCACCGGGCCACGGCGTCCATACGGCGGACGCTGGTACCCGAAGAGTGGGCGGAGCTCCTTCAGGCGGAGCGGCCCCGGGACTGGTGGATCCTGACCGAGACGGGGATCTCGGGCATCACCCGGCCCGCTCACGTCAAGTGCCTGCATGCTCACCTCGCCGACGAGCTCGCCCGCGGCGCCAACCCCGTGGGGCAGGAGGTAGCTCGCCTGCTCGAGAGCCAGAGGGTGCCCGTTGCAGGTACCGAGACCTGCTGGCGCCATTGCACCCCGGAGGGGGCGAGCCAGCACCTCTCTCGGCCTTGAGCCGGGCGGCTCCCCGGGCCGACAGTGGCGTGTCGAAACCTTCAAGATCCTGCAGGCGAAGGTCGACGCGCGTCGAAGAGGGGCCCTTCGAGGGTGCGAAGGAGTCTGGGGGTACGGGGCTGTTGGCTCACTGGGGTGAGGCGTGGATGCCCTGGATGACGTGGCTTGCCGTGGGTACCGTGGGCGTCACGGGAGCAGGCTACGCACTGAGCTGGTACCGGACCCGTGCCGCCAGGCGCCGGTTCCACTTCGTCACCAGAAGGGACCGCCGGCAACTCGAGATATGGAGGACCGCGTTCCTGATTGGGGTGCTGGGGACCGTCGCTGGCCTGGCGGCGGCAGTGCTGTCGACGTTGGTGACGCTGTAAGGGCCGCGTCGGCGTTGTCGAGGAGGTCGCCCAGAGCCTTGGCCGTCGATCCCGTTTGCCACGCCGAGGTGGACGAGAGCCGCTCGCCGCTGCGGGCGGTGTACCACGGCAGGACGTACTACTTTTGCAGCGCGGCGTGCAAAGCCGCCTTCGACCGTAACGCTGCCCGTTACGTCGAGGAAGGCGCTCCGGAGCAAGGTGGGGTCAACGGGAGCCGGGCCGGGCTACTTCCCAGGCACTAGGCGGCCAGCCACCGCCAGACCGGGCTCGATCGCAGGGCGGCGCCGTAGAAGAGGCCGAGTACTCCCAGGCCCGTCACAAGGGCCACGGCGTCGACGACGAAGGCGGGAAGCTGCCCTGCTCCCTGCAGCCATGCCGCGACGGCAGCCGCGCCGATCCGCCCGGCCACGGCACCGAGCACGGCGGCTACCAGCGGGCCGAGGAAGGCACGCCCGCGCAGCTCCGTGCCCAGGTGCCGCATCGCCGCGACCTGGTTGATGGAGTAGGCCACCGCGTAGCCGACCACCGAGGCCAGGGCCGCTCCCCGGATGCCCAGGGCCGGCTGGCCTACCCACTTCCAGATGAGCGTTGCCTCTACGGCCATGCCGAGGATATGGCCGCGCACCGGTATGTCGGGGCGGCCGAGCCCCCGCAGGACGCCGACGAGCGTCTGCCCGAGGTAGGCGAAAGGCGCGCCCAGGGCCGACACCACCAGGAGCGGTGCGGCGGCGGGCTCGCCGTAGAGCGTACGGGTCCACAGCTCCGGCAGGCCGACCAACGCTGCCGTCGCCGGCAGGCTGAGGAGCACCGTGGTGGCCAGGGCCTTGTCGCTGTATGCGCGGGCGCTGTCGCGGTCGCCGCGGGCGAGGGCCTTGGAGATGGACGGCACCAGGGTGGTCATCAGGGCCAGGCTGAGCATGTTGGGCGTCAGCACGAGCGGCAGGGCCACCCCCCGGAGCAACCCGATCTCCGCTGCCGCCTGTGACGGGGTGAGCCCGGCGGCGTGGAGCCGGTTGGGGAGCAGGAGGGTCGTGAGGCTGGCCCCGACGGAGGAGAGGATGCGGCCCCCGGCGACGGGCAGCGACAGGCTCAAGATGGCGGACGGCCACCACGACGCCCTTCCCCGGCCGCCGGGCGCCTCCTGCGCTCGGGCGGCGTCCCACGTCTTCCAGAGCCGGTCGACCGCCACCACCATCACCACGAGCCCCGCGACCTCCCCGAGGACGGAGGCGAAGGCGAGGGCCGAGGCGGCGGTCTCTGGGGAGCTGGCCCATCGGGCCAGCTGCAGTGTCAGGCCTACGGCCACGGCGGACAGCACGATCTGCTCCGTGATGAGGGATGCGGCCGGCACCGCCATTCGCCGGATGCCCTCGAACAGCGCCTTGGCCCCTGCGGAAAGGGCGGCGGCCACCAGGGAGGGCGCCAGGAGCTGGAGGATGGGAACGGCGCGGGGTTCGCTGCCCAGGGTGGCGACCAGCCACGGAGCGGCGAACCACAGCGTCACGGCCGTGACGACGCTGTTGACGAGCAGCAGGCCCAACCCTTGCAGGGCGATGGAGCGGGGGGAGCGGGGGGGACCGGCCTCTTTCCCGGCCTCTCCGGCTGCTCCTGCGGCCGTGCTCTCCGCCAGGAGCTTGGAAATGGCGTAGGGGATCCCGGCGGCCGCCACGGTGAAGGCCGTGGCGTAAAGGGGCCAGACCATTCGGAACAGCCCTACCGCCTCCGGGCCGGCCAGGCGCATCACGGTGGCCGAGTAGACGAACCCGATGAGGCGGCTCAGCAGGCTGGCGCCCGACAGCTGGGCCGCGCCCCATCCGAACCGGCCGGGCCTCAGGGCCGGGAAGCGCCCGAACAGTCGCATCTGCAGGCGGCGGATGACGTTGTCCACGGCTCCACAAGCCTATGCACCAACCCGGCGGGGCTTGACCGCCGCCGCACCAGGAGAGGGGAACAGCCGCGCGGCGAAGAAACGCAGGCGCCGGCGACATCCTCGAGGAAGAGCGGAGCGGTCTCGAGGGGGACGAAGGGGATTTGGCGACGGCCGGGGGGTCCATCGATCTGCTCGTGGTGAGCAACGGGCATGGCGAGGACGCGATCGGGGCGCTGCTCGCCTCCGAGATCGCCAGGCGCCACCCGCAGCTGCGCATCGGCGCCGTGGCGCTGGTTGGCATGGGCCATGCGTACGATGCGCGGGGGGTCCCCGTGATCTTCCGGTCGAGGCCCATGCCCTCCGAAGGGTTCGGATGGCAGCAGCCGCTGCTCTTCCTCAAGGATCTGGCGGCCGGATTCCTCTCCCTCTCCGCCGCCCAGCTCGACACCCTGCGGCGCTTGAGGCCGCGGGTGCGCCACCTGCTGCTCGTGGGGGACATCTACCCGGTGCTGATGACCCAGGCGTACCGGGTGCCGAAGCTCTTCGTGGCCACGGCCCGTTCCGATTACATCGCCCCTCACCTGAAGATCGAGGTGCGCATCCTGGCGCGGGCGTGCGACCTGGTGCTGGCCCGCGACCACCGGACGGCCATGAGCCTGGGGAAGGGCGGAGTGCGGGCGACGAGCGTCGGCAACTTCATGATGGACATGGTGCAGCCGCGCGGGCTGGCGCTCGGGCTGAGGGAGGGCGCGCCGGTGCTCGCCCTGTTGCCGGGCAGCCGGCGAGACTTCCCGGACAACCTGGCTGCCCTGGCCGCGGTGGTGCGCCAGGTGCGGCGCCGTCGCCCGGAGGTGCAGGCGGTGGCGGCGCTCGCGGCTCCCGTGCCACCCGAGCGTGTGCCGGCCGGGTGGCGGCTCCAGGAGGCGACGGAGGCGGACCGGCTCCAGGGGATCGACGCCTGGCTGATGGAAGCGCCGCGCTCCGGCGTGCCGGGCGACGGCCAGGCGGCGCGCATCGCCCTCACCCTTGCAGGCTTTCCCGACCTGCTCCACCGCGCGACCCTGGTCCTGGGGCTGGCGGGCACCGCCAACGAGCAGGCGGCCGGTCTCGGCAAAGTGGTGGTGAGCTTTCCCCGGCAGGGCGTGCAGTACACGCTGCGCTTCGCCGCCCGCCAGCAGCGCCTGCTGGGGGACGCCCTGGTGTTGTGCGGGACGCCGGAGCGAGCGGCGCAGGAGGCGCTCCGGCTGCTGGACGCTCCCGATGAGCGGCAGCGCCGGGGGGCCGTGGGACGCCAGCGTATGGGGCTGCCGGGGGCGGCGGAGCGGGCCATGCCTCTCATCGAGCGGGTGCTGGGGCTGTGCGCGACGTGCCCGCATCCCGAGGTGGAGCCTGGCCCGGAAGGGGCGCCGGAGGCTCCTCGTCCGGGGGATCCAGGGGAAGCGGGTGGGCCTCCCGGGCGGTGAGGCTAACGCCCTGGCCCCGCCGCTCGATGATCCCGGTCACGATCAGGGCCGGGCGGGTGAAGATGTGGTGGCCCCACCGCTGGTACACGTCCTCGAAGACCGTCACGTCGAGCAGCCCTTCCTCGTCTTCCAGCGTGAGGAAGACGACCGTGCGACCGCTACGGGTGGGAGGCCGGTGGGGCCGGATGGCCAGGCCCGCCACCCGGACCTCCTCGCCCTTCGGGCGCATCCCTGCCTCCCGGGTGGTGATGACGCCTTGCCGGCGCAGCCTTTCCCGGAAATGCTCCAGCACGTGCATGCTCGGGGAAAACCCCATGGCGTGCAGCTCGAGCGCCGTCCTCTGGAAGGGGGAGAAGTCACGGATGGAAGCCGGCGCCGTGGAGACCGGCGGTAGCGGGAGCTCGCCGCCCGCCCGGTGCGGAGGCCGCCGGGCCGCAGCCAGGATCCGGGGGAGATCCCACAGCAGGGCCCGGCGGTTGGGGTAGAGCGTATCGAAGGCTCCCGCTTCGATGAGCGCCTCCACGGCATCCTGGGGCAGATCGACCCTCCGGCAGAAGTCGTACAGGCAACGAAACGGCCCGCCCCGCTCCCGCTCGGCCACGATCGTGCGAGCCCCTGCCTCCCCGACGCCCCGTATCACCTTCAGAGGGACGCGGATGACAGGGGCCGGGAGCGCGTGGCCGTCGCCCGCCACCCGCACGATCTCGTAGTCGACCCCGCTCGTGCGGATATCGGGGCCCACCACGGCGACCCCGCGCCGGCGCGCCTCGGTGATCAGGGTATGGGGCGGGTAGAAGCCCATGGGCTGGTTGTTGAGAAGGGCTGCGAAAAATTCGGCCGGGTAGTGGCGCAGCAAGTAGGCGGTCTTGTACGCCGTCGTGGCGAAGGCGGCGGCGTGGGCCTCGCAAAAGCCGTAACCGGCGTATCCGGCGATATAGGAAAAGATGGTCTCCGCCACGCCGGGCGCCACGCCCCGCGCGACGGCCTGCTGTACGAAGAGCCGGCCGATCTCCTCCATCTCGCGCTGGGAGCGGAAGCGGGTCATTGCCCGGCGCAGGCGGTCCGCTTCCCCGGGGGTGAACCCCGCGACCTCGGTGGCGATCTCGATGACCTGCTCCTGGTACAGCACGACGCCGAACGTCTTGCGCAGGATGCGCTCCAGCGCCGGGTGCGCGTAGCGGATGGGCTCGAGACCGTGGCGCCGGGCGATGAACGGCTCCACCATGTGGCCTTTGATCGGGCCGGGGCGGATGAGGGCTACGCTGGCGACGATATCCTCGATCTGGCTCGCCCCCAGCCGGCTCTGCAGAGCGCGCTGGGCCGGGCTCTCCAGCTGGAAGACCCCTACCGTCTGTCCCTGGTGGAGCATCCGGTACGTCTCCGGATCGTCCAGCGGGATCCGCTCGTAGTCGAAGGTGCTGCCTTCCTGGCCCGGCTGCTCCTGAATCTGGCGCACCGCGTCCTCCACGGCCCCGAGCGCGCGCAGGCTCAACAGGTCCAGCTTGATGAACCCCATCGCTTCCACGTCGTCCTTGTCGAACTGGGCCACGACCACCCCCTTGGCCGCCATCTGCAGGGGCACCAGGCGCGCGATGGGGTCCCGGCTGAGGATGAGCCCTCCCAGATGGGTGCCGAGGTGACGGGGGAACCCGGCCACGGCCTCGGCCAGGTCGAAGAGGAGCTCGTAGCGATGGCCCGATTGTCCCGGAAGGGGCTCCAGCAGCCCGCTGTTGCGCAGCTCCGGGAGGCGCACGGCGGCCTGGCGCACCGCGTCGGCAGGGATCGAGGGGAAACGGCGGGCCAGCGCGTCGATCTCCCCCGGGGGGTAGCCCATGGCCTTGCCCAGATCCCGCAAGGCCGACCGGGCCTGAAACGTGTTGTACGTGGCCACGGAGGCCACGTGCTCGGGGCCGAAGCGTCGGTAGACGTAGGCGGCGACCTCGTCTCTCCGGCGGGCGTCGAAGTCGATGTCGATGTCCGGGTATTGGGCCCGCTCCAGGCTCAAAAACCGCTCGAACAGAAGCCCCCGGGCAATGGCGTCCACGTCGGTCAGCCCCAGAGCGTAAGCGACGGCCGAATCGGCGGCGGACCCCCGCCCCGAGGTCCGGATGCCCCGGCTGCGAGCGTAGCGCACGATCTCCCAGACGACCAGGAAGTAATCCGCTACCCCCAGGGCCTCGATGATGCGCAGCTCATGGTCGAGCCTCCGGCGGATCGGCTCCGTCAGCCTCCCGTAGCGCTGCTCGGCACCCTGGTAGGTGAGGCGCCTGAGCAAGGAGGAGGGGGTCTCTCCCGGCGGCACCGGATAGGAGGGAAACAGCCTCTCCCCCAGCGGCACGACGTGGTCCTCGCACCGGTCTGCGATGGCCTGGCTGTTGCGCAGGGCCTCCGGGACGTCCGAGAAGAGCTCCGCCATCTCGTGCGGCGCCTTGAGGTACTGCTCGGCGTTGAGCGCCCGCTCGGGGTGGACGGACTCGAGCCTCGTCAGCGTCCGCACGCAGGTCAAAACGTCGTGGACGGGAAAGTCCGCTTTGCGGGCGTAGTGGACATCGTTGGTCGCCACCACTTCCATCCCCAGCCGCCGGGCCATCTCGACCAGCTGGCGCGCCAGGCGGCGGCTGCCGGGTAACCGGAGGTCCTGGACCTCCACGTAGGCGTTCTCACCGAAGATCTCCCGGAGCTGCCGGAGGGCCTGGAGGGCCTCCTCCGCCTTCCCCATCCTCGCGGGGACCGCGGCCACCCCTCGCCGGCTGCAGCCGCTCAAGGCGATCAGCCCTTCCCGACGAGCGGCGAGGGTGGCCCAGCGGGCTCTGGGAGATCGCCGGGGAGCGCTCAGGTGGGCATCCGTCAGGATCTGGCACAGATTGGCATACCCGCTCCGGTTGCAGGCCAGCAGGGTCAGGTGCCGGCCGTCCTCCATGGTCAACTCAGCACCCACCACGGCTTTGATCCCGCGAGCTCTTGCCTGCCGGACGAACCGCACCGCGCCGCTCAAGGTATCGTGGTCCGTGACGGCCAGGGCCGGCATACCCGTCGCGGCGGCCCGATCCAGCAAGCTCTCGATGCTGCTGCCTCCGTCGAGGAAAGAGAAAGGCGTATGCACGTGCAGGTGTACGAAAGGCGACGCTTCTCTCGGCACTTGCAGGCCTCCGGATCCATCAATCGAAGATGCGGTAGACCCGCCACTCGCCCGTGGCGAACTCGTAGCCGAGCTCGTAGATGCCGAGATCGGTCACCACCCGGACGAAGTGCTTCTCCCCCTCGCCGGCCCACCAGCGCCCTGTCTCCCTCCACTCGTCCAGGCACTCGCGCACGGCCAGCGTCCGCCCGCGCCACCCGATGGCCGTGATCCGCGAGCACCCGGGCCCTGGGGTCTCCTTCGCTCGCGCCGGGAAGAAGACCCGGACCGGCGCGTCGACCCGGCGGCTCAAGCCAGCCCCACCCCCTGCTCGATGAGGGCCAGCATGGCCTCCCTGCGGGCAAGCCCTGGCTCCTCGAGGTCTCCGTCTCCTATCCGGATGGCCCCCGCTCCCAC
The DNA here is from genome assembly GCF_035593305.1 of Limnochorda sp. L945t. Classification (GTDB taxonomy): domain Bacteria; phylum Bacillota; class Limnochordia; order Limnochordales; family Geochordaceae; genus Carboxydichorda; species Carboxydichorda subterranea. The sequence goes on from NZ_CP141615.1 coordinate 393,722, forward strand.
GCGGAGGTTGACCAGGCGGACCACGTCGGCCATCCGATCCTGCCGCACGGCCGAGGGACGGCGGGCGTCGAACAGCGTATCCTGGCGTACCTGGCCGGGCCGGAGCGAAGTGCCGATCAGCTCCAGCCGGCGGGGGGTAGCGCCTCGATCCAACCACGGGTGGGCCTGGCGCAGGACCCGGGCCAGCAATTGCTCGGCCAGGTCCTCCAGCGCCCGGCGGCCGTAGCGGCCCTCGCCCAGGCGGATGCTCTCCTGGACGAGAGCCTCCGGAGCACCCCGGGAGAGGTGGCGGGGAAGCTCCAGGGTCATCCGCAATCCCAGGGCGGAGGGCACCTGCCTGCGCCTCTCGACGATAGCCGCGATGTCGGCGGCCCACATGCGGACCGCCCGGATCGCGGCCGCCCGATCCGCCGGGCCGGCTCCGCCCTCGGGATCCAGATCGAGGGTGCGCACGATGGAAGGAGGAGGATAGGCGGGGAAGACCCGGGAGGGGTCGATCCCCTGGCTCCATCGCCAGATCTGCCACCCCAGGCGACCGAACCGCGAGAAGAGGGGATCGGGCCCCACCCGCGCGATCTCTCCCACGGTGTGAAACCCCAGGATCGTCAACGTCTCTCGCACGGAGGCCGGGCAGATCCAGAAAAGGCGCAAAGGGAGCCCCTCCAAAAAGGCCCTGGCCTCCTCCTCGCCTGCCACGATCCGCAGGGCAGCCCGGGCAGGGGAGGAACCGGGGGACGCGGCAGCGGAGGCGTACTCCGCCAGGGATAGCGCCGCTGCCTTGGCGACGAGGCGGGTCGATGCCACTCCCACCGCATGCCTGAACGGCAGGATGCGGGCGACGGTGCCGGTTACCCGGCGGACCGCCTCCTCGCCCTCGTCCAGGCCGGCCAACTCGAAGAAGCCTCCCTGGGCGCCGTCTGGCTCGACGACCGCCCCGAGCTGCACCAGGGCGTCCCAGAGGCGATCCAGGCCTGGAGTATCCGCCGGCGGGTGGGGAACGTACAGATAAGCTAGCCCGGCCAAAGCAACGACCCCCGAATACGCGTTTGCATCCAGCAACCTCATTGTATGGCGAATATGTGTTCGCTGCAAGCGGGAAAACGCGGAGGTGGGAGGTGTTGCGCAAATTGGTCAACGTTACCTCTTCATAGCTGTTCGCAGGAATCGACGGCAGCGGGAGAGAATACTGTCTGACACACCCAAAGACGGGGCACGTACCATCCGGCCCCGCCGGTGATTTTGTCGAATTCGGTCGTGAGCACGGGGGGCGCAAGAGGGCCGAGCGAGACGGGGCCGCGGGCCCCTCCGCCGGCCGGGCGGCTATGCTGCGGGCCAAGCGCGAAGTCATCGACCACTTCAGCCAGCTGCGGCTCAAGAATCCCTCGAGCCTCCGCTTCCTCCGGCATCTCGCCGAAACGCCGGAGCTGTTGGAGCGGGTCAGTTTCGTGCTGGAGCGAGACTTCTTGCCCAACACGCTGGTGGTCGCGGAGGAAGGCAGTGCGCTCGCGGGATTTGAACTCCAGCTGGGCGCCCACCAGCGGGAGGAAGTGAGCATCGTCAACGGCCACCTGGTGCGCCAGCTCCACCGGGGCTGCGCGATGCTCGTCCGGGATCCGCTGGAGGCCATCGACGCGCTCCAGCATCTGCGGGGACGGCTCTACGTCATGCTGGCCTTCGCCGGCGAGATCCCTGCCTGGTACCGGGCGGTCGCGGAACCCAACCCTGCGATGCCGGTGCGAACCGACCAGCGCCGGCGCCTGGAGGCGGCTCTCCAGGACATCGTCCGCGACCAGGTGGACATGGTCCTGCTGGCCATCTCGCTGCGCCAGCAGATCGAAGAACAGCTCGAGGCCAAAGATCGCGACGCCTTCGCCCGCACCGCTCCCCTCTACAACGCGGTGCGCCAGCACTGCCTCTGGGACCTCTGAGAGGAACCTGCCGCCCGCGGGGCGAAAGCTCCCGCCGCGCTCCTGACCGGGAGCAGGTTTTTCGAGAGGGATGAGGGGATGCGTTCGACCCCGGGGAGGGGCGGCGGGCCCGGGTCGCGCCGGGTACCGGGTCCGGCCCGCCCTCCTTTGCGACGCCCCACGCGCGAGGCGGTCTGGGCGGCCGTCGTGGAGTTCGTCAAGACGCTGGCCGGCGCGGCCATCCTCGCGTTTCTCATCATGACGTTCGTGGCCCGGGCGTTCACGGTCGATGGGCCGTCCATGCTCCCGTCCCTGCACAACGGCGAGCGGCTGATGGTCGACAAGTTGACGTATCGCTTCCGGGAGCCCCAGCGAGGCGAGATCGTGGTCTTCCGGTACCCGGAAGATCCCCGGGAGCACTTCATCAAGCGGATCATCGGGGTGCCGGGGGACTGGATAGAGACCGGCGGGGGCCGGGTCTACGTCAACGGGCGGGCGCTCGACGAGCCTTACCTGGACGCTCCCACCCTCGGACGGTTCGGGCCGGTCCAGGTGCCGCCCGGGCACTATTTCGTGATGGGCGACAACCGCAACAACAGCGAGGACAGCCGCGACCCGCGGGTGGGCTTCGTGCCTCGCAACCTCATCGAGGGCCGGGCGCTGTGGAGATTCTGGCCGCTCACGCAGATGGGCGTCCTGCGGCGCCCGGCGACGTTCGCCGCGCTGCCCCCTCCGCCCCAGCCGGGGGCGGCGCAGGCGGCGCCGGCCCTACCATGAACGGCCTGCCGCTGCGGCCGGCGACCGGGCGCCGCTCGCGGGGGCGCTACTTGCGCCGGACGCCCTCAGCTCCCCGGGGCGGCAGCAGGAGCCGGCGCCCCACCTCGATGTGCGCGGGATCCGCGACGGAGTTGACCTCGGCCAGCCATCGGTAGAGCCCTGGATCGCCGTAGAAACGCTGCGCGACGCCCCAGAGGGTGTCACCTCGCTGCACCTGGTAGGTGAGCGTATCGGAGGACGCCGGGCCGCCCGCCGGCCCGGACGTGCCGGAGGCATCGGTGCGCTCCGGCGTGGCCGCCGCGAACGGGGCAGCGGGCGTCTCTTGCGGCGCCGGCGGAGCACCCGGCACGCCCCCCATGATCTCCGTCGCGCCCGTGGGCGGAGCAGGGCGTCCTGCACGCACAGCGTCGGCCGGCTCTGCGGCCCCTGCTCCGGGGCGCGGGAGGCCGGCCGCCTGCTGGCCGCCGGCAGGTGCGCCGGGCCGGCCGGCTGCCGGCCAGAGGCGGTCGATGCCCCAGCGCACCACCATGGCGCTCACGAAGACCAGCGCCAGGACCGTGGCTCCCTGCAGGGCCCTGGAAACCGCCTGCCCCCACCGCGGGGCCTGCTCCCGCGCCGCCCGGCGCCGCGCGGCGATCCGTGCCTGGGCCCTGGCGACCGGCCAGGTCCCCCGCTGCCACTGCTCGGCCCCTTCGGCCCCCGCAGCCACCTGGCTCTGCACCTCGGCGGGGAAGTAGCCGGCGCGCTTCACGTCGGCGCCCGTGAAGAGCCCGACGGGCTCCGACTCCCAGACGTCGTAACCGGGCAGCGGCTCCAGTACCTCGCCGCGCCAGCCCCACAGAGCGAGCTGCGCGGTCTGGGGGTCGAGCACGCAAGCGAACTGCCACCCTGCCCCGAAGTGCGTCTGGTGGACGAACGTCTCGTACGGCGACAGTTGCATGGCCTCGCCCGGGCGGGCGTGGAACCACCCGACGGCCCGGCGCGAGCCGAAGCGGTCCTGTAACATCTCCCGGACCGCCTGCCACGAGCGGGCCGTGAACTTGACGGATCGGCTCGCCGCCTCCACCTCGGGCGCCTCGATGGCCCCCTCCACCAGCACGAAAACCTGGGAAGCGGCATTGCGGAACGCCCGCCCGACCAACACCCCGGCGACCGCCTCCGCCTCCGGACGCCGGGCGCACCGCTCCATGAACTCCAGCACGCCCCGGGCAAGGTAGACGCGGGGCATGCCCTGCTCTACGGCCTGGCCGACGTGGCGAAACCTGGACGGCGGCGGTTCTTCTCCCAGAGGGAGCGACGAGGGAGGGCGGGGGTCGACGCTCTGGTCGTCCTGCAGTGGCGACATCGGGCTCGCCTCCCTGTAGCCCTCGGCGGGCAGACTCCGTGAAAAGCCGGTACACTGCGCTCTCCTGTTCCGTTCCGTCCGAGGGCCGGAGATCCCTCTTGCCGGAAGGACGGGCGTGCCACCCGGCGAAGCCACCGGCGAGAGAGAAGGAGGGGAAGAGCTTGACGTTCCGAGAGCTCGTGGAAATCCTGGTATGCCCGGCCTGCCGGCACCGGGTCACGCTGGAGCGGCAAACCTGGCTGGTCTGCGCCAACCCGGAGTGCCGCCGCAAGTATCCCGTCCGTGAGGGAATCCCCATCATGCTGGTCGAAGAAGGGGACAAGTACGTGGACGTCCCCGTGGAGCAGCTGGAGCCCCTCGGGCCGGAGCCTGAGTGAACGAACGGGAAAGGATGCGAAGGGAATGCGCGTCGCGGTCTTCTCGGACGTCCACGGCAACCGGCACGCCCTCGAAGCGGTACTCCAGGACGCCGCGGGTCACGCCGACCTCCTGGTATGCGCCGGCGACCTTGCCTGGGGCGGGCCATTCCCGGAGGCGGTCATCCGGACCCTGCGCGACTTCCGGATCCCGTGCGTGGTCGGCAACACCGACCTGGCCCTGCTGCAGGAGTCCGGAGCGTCGCACCCCTGGGGGCGCTGGGCGCTCGGCCGGCTGTCGCCCGAGGACCTCGAGTTCGTGCGAGGGTTACCCTTGCAGCACCGGATCGCGCCTCCGGGCGGTGCCGCGCCCGACAAGTCGCCGCAAGAGGTGCTGGTCGTGCACAGTTCCCTGGATGATCCGGCCCGGCCGCTTCCCCACCGCACCCAGGAAGAGGGGCTCGAGAAGCTGTTCGGCCAGGCGCCCGCCCGGGTCGTGGTACACGGGCACGACCACCAGGCGTACCGGGTCGACCTGCGGCGGGTGACCGTGGTCGGGACGGGCTCCGTCGGTCTTCCGCTGGACGGCGACCCCAGGGCCAGTTACGTGCTGCTGACCTGGGCAGGCGATGGGACCTGGCAGGTGGAGCACCGGCGCATCGTGTACGACGTGGACGGCGCCGCCCAGGAGGCCCAGAGGACCGGCATGCCGGGCGTCCAGCGGTGGGCGGTAGCGATTCGCAGGGGGCTGCCGCCCGATCGGGTCAGCCTGTGAGCCGGGAAAACGGCAGGCGCAGAAGGAGGATGACCGTGGAGTCGTGGCACTCAGGGGCATCTCGCCCGCAATCCGGCGGGGTGCCGTATCACATCCGGTGCGCGCCGGGAGAGGTCGCCCGGTACGTGTTGCTGCCCGGAGACCCGGAGCGCGTCCCGCTCATCGCCCGGTTTTGGGACGAGCGACGGGAGGTGGCGCGGCACCGGGAGTACACCACGTACACCGGGCGGGTCGGGGGCGTACCCATCTCGTCGACCTCCACCGGCATCGGCGGGTCGTCGACGGCGATTGCGATCGAAGAGCTGGCCGAGATCGGGGCCGACACGTTCATCCGGGTGGGGACGTGCGGCGCCATCCAGCCGGAGATAGCGTGCGGCGATCTCGTCATCGTGAGCGCGGCGGTGCGGTTGGACGGGGCTTCGGCCGACTACGTCGACCTGGCTTACCCGGCCGCCTCCCACTATCAGGTGACCGCTGCCCTCGTGGAGGCGGCACAGCGTCTGGGCATGCGGTACCACGTGGGCGTCTCCGCCTCGACGGCCACCTTCCACCTGGGGCAGAGCCGGCCCGGTTTCGGAGGCTACTCCCAGAGCGGGGCCGAGCGGCGCATCGAGGATCTGCGCCGGGCTCGGGTGCAGGTCTTCGAGATGGAAGCGGCCACCATCTACACCCTGGCCAGCCTCTTCGGGTTGCGCTCGGGCGGCGTGATGGCCGTGGTGGCCAACCGCGTCACCGACGAGATGACGTACGGCGGCATCGAGGAGGCGGCCCGTACCGCATCGGAGGCCGTGCGTATCCTGGCCGAGTGGGATGCCCGCATGAAGCGCTCAGGGAGCCGGTACTGGTATCCCTCCGTTGGATAAAGGGCCCAGCCGCTGGCGCATTTCGTCGAACAGCGAGCGGCTGCGGGCGACCATCTCTTCCAGGTGCTGGTACGTCCCGCCGGGCACGGCCGGGAGTGACTGCCAGTTGGCCCGCACGTTGAGGGCGGCCCCCTCGATGCAAGCCCGCAGGAGCCACGCGGCCACCCCCGCGTCCGACAGCGCCACCACCGGCACCAGCGGCATCACGTGGGAGAGCAGGTCGAGCCCTCGCACGGCGGTCTCGACCGCCTGCAGGGGCACCCGCGCAGCGTGCTCGAGCGCCTGATGGATCGCCTCGGTGCGGGCCCGCGCCTCCGATTCCGAACCCTTGGGCAGACGGTAGGCTCGCATCACCTGGTGGAAAGCCTCGGCATCTCGTGATGCCAGGGCCAGCAAGCTCTCGCTCAGCTGGTCGGCCTGGTGGGCCCACTCCTCCAGGTGGTTGGCCAGCTCTTCGTCGTCGACCCGGCGCCGGGCCACCCGGGCCACCATGGCCACCAGGGCGCCGCCGTACGCGCCGGCCGCGGCCGCCGCCGCTCCCCCGCCCGGCACCGGGTCGGCGGAAGCCAGCTCGCTCACGAACGCCCGGACGGTATGCTCTGCTACGGGCTCCATGGTCCCCTGCCTCTTGCCCAAGGTTCGCACTGTTATCCTACTGTGAGCGCAGGGCGGCCGCCACAGTCCCGGCGTACCGGCGCGCGTTCCTGGAGGCGGTGCCGGCCCATCCGGCCCCTTCTGGAAAGGATGCACCGCACCTCCGTCGAAGTTGCGCCGCAGGAAGCAGACGGGAGGGCGCACGCCACGACCGCGACCAGTTTGCCCGGCCGCCGCTTCGAGCTCCGCCCGGCGCTCGAGACGCTACCTCGTTACGTGCCGGGGTTGTCGCCCGAAGACGTCGAGCCCCTCCTCCGGGGCGCGGGCGAAGCGGGCGCCGTCAAGCTCTCGTCCAACGAAAACCCGTTGGGACCTTCGCCCCGGGCGGTGGAGGCCATCTGCCGGGCTGCCTGGGAGTCCCACCGGTACCCGGATCCGGAGTGCCGCCAGCTGCGCCTCGCGCTGGCCCGGCGCTTCGGGGTGCCGGCCGAGCAAATCGTGGTCGCCAATGGGGGCGACAACCTCATCACCCTGCTGGCCCAGGTGATGCTGGAGCCCGGGCGCTCCGTGGCCATCCCGGCCGTGACGTTCGCCTCGTACGAGATTGCCGCGCACCTGGCGGGAGCTCGCATCGAGCGGGTCCCGATGCGAGGGCCGTTCCTGGATGCTCAGGCCATTGCCTCGGCCTTCGCGGCAGGTGCCTCCGTGGCTTTCGTCTGCAACCCCAACAACCCCACGGGGACGATCCTCTCCGGGGATCAGGTGCGCTCCATCATCGACGCCATGCCCGGCGGGTCGCTGCTGGTGCTCGACGAGGCGTACGCCGACTTCGTCACGGACGGCTCCTATCCGGACGGCCCCGGTCTCGTGCGGGACGGGGCGCCTGTGGTGGTGCTGCGCACCTTTTCGAAGGCGTACGGGCTGGCAGGGTTACGGGTCGGCTTCGCACTCTGCCCCCCGGAGGTGGCCCGGGCGATGTGGAGCGCCCGTGAGCCGTTTTCGACCAACCGCCTCGCCGAAGCGGCGGCGCTGGCCGCGCTCGAGGACGAAGCCCACCGGCTGCGAGCGCGCGACATGGTGCTGCAGGGCCGGGAGGAGATGATGCGCCGGCTCGACGCCATGGGGATCGGCTACGTGCCGAGCCAGGCCAATTTCCTCTGGATCGAAACGCCGGTGCCGTCCTCCGTGCTGGTGCCGCGGCTTGCCCGCCTGGGCGTGCTGGTACGGCCGGGAGAGATCTGGGGGCAGCACTCCTTCATCCGGGTCACGATAGGGACGCCGGCTCAAAACCGGCGGTTCGTCGAGGCGCTGCAACAGGTACTGGCCGAGGCCGGGACCGGGCGCCACCAGGGAGGGTCGTCCCCCTGAGCGAGGCCATACGCGTCGGGCGCGGGGTCAGCGTGTCGCTGGACTTGCTCGAGGCCGTGGCCGGCGTGCGGGTCGCCGGGCGCCCCCAAGGGCGGCCGGCCGTGGAGATCGACCCGGCGCTCCTGCAGTGGCTCGAGCAGGGCCGGAGGGTCATCGAAGCCGCCGTGGATGCTCCCCGGGCGACGTACGGGGTCAACACGGGCTTCGGGCATCTCGGGTACGTACGGGTCTCTCCGCGGCTTGCGGCCGAGCTGCAGCACAACCTGATCCGCAGCCACGCCATCGGGGTAGGGCCCGCGCTCACCCTGGAGCAGAGCCGGGCGGTCCTTTTCCTGCGCCTGAGCAGCCTGGCGCGCGGCTACTCGGGAGTTCGCCCGGCGGTGGTCCTGCAGCTGGCCGGCATGCTCAACGCCGACCGCATCCCCGTGATTCCGGCTTGGGGCTCGGTGGGGGCAAGTGGTGACCTGGTGCCTCTGGCCCACGTGGCGCTGGCGCTGGTGGGGGAGGGGGAGGTCTGGTCGTCCCAGGGGCGGCGCATGCCCGCGGCGCAGGCTCTGGCCGAGGCAGGGATGGCGCCGCTGCGCCTGGAGGCGAAGGAGGGCCTCGCCCTGGTCAACGGCACCGAGGTGACCACGGCGGTGGGCGCCCTCGCCCTGGCCACGCTGGAGCGTCTGGTGATCACCTCCGACATCGCCTGCGCCTTGACGATCGAGGCGCTGGGAGGCAGCGCCGAGCCCTTCGATGCGCGCCTTGCGGAGCTCCGGCCGCATCCGCAGGCCCTTGCCGTCGCCGCCAACGTCCGAGCGCTGTTGCAGGGGAGCGGCCGGTTGCGGGTGCCTGGAGATGGGCCGCCGCAGGACGCCTACTCGCTGCGGGCGGTCCCCGCCATTCACGGGTCGGCTCGAAGCCTCTTCGCGTGGGCGGCCGGGATCGCCGTGACCGAGATGAACAGCGTGGTCGACAACCCGCTGGTCTTTCCGGAGGCGCAGGTCATCCTGTCCGGCGCCAACTTCCACGCGCAGCCCGTGGCGCTGGCCTGGGACGCCTGCCGCATCGGGGTGGCGACCATGGCCAACGTCATCGAGCGGCGCATCGACCGGCTCGTCAACCCCCATACGAGCGGGGGGCTCCCTCCGTTCTTGACGCTCCGGAGCGGCTTGCGCTCAGGGCTCATGATGGCTCAATACGTCGCTGCCTCGCTCGCTGCCGATTGCCGGGCCCTGGCCGGGCCCTGGTCGGTGCACACCATCCCGACGTCCGCGGGGCAGGAAGACGTGGTAAGCATGGGCACCCAGGCGGCGCTGGCCTTCGAGGGGGCCGTCCGGCGCCTGGCGCGGCTGGTCGCGCTGGAGCTGGTCACGGCCGCCCAGGCGGCGCAGTACCGGGATGCGCCCCTCAGCCCGGCGGGCGCGGCGGTGCTGGAGTGGGTACGGGCCCAGGTCCCCTCGGTGCACGACGAGGACCGGGCCCTGTCGGGCTACGTCGAGCAGGTGAGCGAGCGGGTCGCGGCCGGCGAAGTCATCGAGCAGGTGCGGCGAGCGTCCCCCGCCCTGCGCCTTGCAGGCTTCGTGCCCGTGGACGGCGCCGGGCCGGGCTCAGGAGCCGGCGGCCCCGGATGACGCGCTCGTGGCGCGGGCGACTCCGGCAGGCTTCGCAGGCCGGGCAGGCTGCGCGGGATCGCCCGGTGCGCCTGCCGGATCCCGGGGCGGCTCGCTCTGCGCGGCCGGCCGAGCAGGTGGCACGCGGGCCGGCAGATCCACGAGGCGTGCACGCATGCGGAGGCCTGCGGAGGCAGCTGCCCGTTGGCCGGCGACGATGGCCCAGAAGAGGACGATGGCAAGGACGAGCCACATGGCGACGATGATGAGCGTGCCCCAGTTCAACGTGCTACCCCCCGTCTGGCAAAGCGTTGGTTCGAAACGGCGGCCTGCGTTCCCTGCCCGGGGCGGTCGAGGTGCCGGCAGCACGGGAGCAGGCGGGGCTGCGGCTCGATGACCGCGTCGTCGAGCTCTGCTCGGCCCCGGCGTGATTTTACCGTAGCCGTCTTCGTCGTGTGCAACGGGCGCGTCCTCTTGATGTACCACCGCCGGTACGGGAAATGGCTGCCTCCGGGAGGACACGTCAAGGATGGCGAGTTGCCGGACGACGCCGCCGTGCGGGAGGTGCTGGAGGAGTCCGGGCTGCTCGTGCAGCTGGTCGGCCAGCGCGGTATCGACGTCGCTTCGCCCCGGCAGCTCATCCGCCCCGAGGGGGTCCAGCTCGAGGCGATCGAGCCGGGGCACGAGCACATCGATTTCATCTACTTCGCACGCCCGGTTCCGCCGTGTGCCGCCGGCCAACGTCCGCCCGAGCCGGTGCCCAACGGCGAGGCCCGCACGATGGGGTGGTTCTCGGAGCAGGAGTGGGAGGGCCTGGGCCTGACCGAGGAGATCCGCCTCTGGTCGAGAAAGGCGCTACGAACCCTGCAGGAAGAGTCTTGACACAGGGGTGGAACAGGCCGTGGAACGGGTGCTCGTGGAGTGCGTGCCCAACTTCAGCGAAGGCCGCCGGCCCCAGGTGGTCCGGGCGATTGTCGAGGCGATCGCCGGCGTATCGGGGGTCTACCTGCTGGATACCGAGTCCGACGAGGACCACAACCGGTCGGTGGTCACGTTCGCCGGACCCGTGGAGGAGGTGCTGGAGGCCGCGTTTCGAGGGGTACGGGAGGCGGTCCGGCAGATCGACTTGCGCCATCATCAGGGCGGGCACCCCCGCATCGGGGCGGCGGATGTCGTGCCGCTGGTGCCGATCCGGGGCGTGACGCTCCGGGACCTGGTGCCCGCCGCACAGCGACTGGGGCGTCGCATCGCCGAAGAGCTCGGGGTGCCGGTCTTCTTGTACGGAGAGGCGGCCACCTCCCCGCGGCGGCGGGACCTGAGCTTTCTGCGGCGGGGCAACTTCGAGGGCCTGCAGGAGGCGATGGACACCGACCCCGAGCGGCGGCCGGATTTCGGGCCCGCCGCGGTGCACCCGTCGGCGGGAGCGACCGTGGTGGGGGTGCGCAAGCCGCTCATCGCCTACAACGTGGAGCTCGCCACGGCGGACCTGGAAGTGGCCCGGGCCATTGCCCGCAACGTGCGGGAGTCGAGCGGAGGCCTGGTCAACGTGCGGGCGATGGGGGTCCGGCTCGAAAAGCGCGGCACCACTCAGGTCTCCATGAACCTGGTCGACTACGAGAAGACGCCGATCTACCGGGCCTTCGAGCTGGTGGCGGCGGAAGCGCGCCGGCACGGGGTGGCGATCCGGTCGAGCGAGATCGTGGGCCTGGTACCGGAAGACGCGCTGCTCGATTGTGCCGAATACTATCTGCAGCTCGGCGGGACGTGGAGCCGCCGCCAGATCCTGGAGCGCCGCTTGAACGAGGTGGAGGGGCCACGCTGAGGCGATGATGAGGCCTGGTGCCGGACGTTCTCGCTTCCTGGGCCGGGCAGACTTGCTGGTGCGCAGGGCGCAGCAGGTCGTGACGTTGCGCGGCTGGTCGGAGCGGCCGGTGGCAGGCTCACCGGAGCCAGGGTGGCTGGGGCTCGTGGAGGATGGGGCGGTGGCCTGCAGGGGCGATCGCATCGTGGCGGTCGGCCGCACCGGCGAGGTCGAGCGTCAGGTGAGCTGGGACCGGGAGACGGTGGTGGTGGACGCCCAGGGCCACGCGCTGCTCCCGGGCCTGGTCGATCCCCACACCCACGCGGTCTATGCGGGCGACCGAGCCGAAGAGTGGGGGAGGCTGCTTCGGGGAGAGCCTTACCTGAGGATCCTCCAGTCCGGCGGCGGTATCTGGCAGACGGTCCGGCGGACCCGGGAGGCCTCGACCGAGGACCTGGTCTCGGGGATGGCGGAGCGGTTGCGCCGGATGATGCGGGCAGGCGCCACGACCATCGAGGTGAAGAGCGGGTACGCGCTGGAGCCGGAGGGAGAGCTCCGGCTGCTGGATGCCATCGCAGCCGCCGCCGAACTGGTGCCGGTACAGGTGGTGCCGACGTTCCTGGGAGCGCACGCCGTCCCCCCGGAGTACCGTTCCGACCCCGAGGCGTACGTGGACCTGGTCGAGCAGGTCATGCTCCCGGCGGCGGCCCGGCGTCCGGGGCTCGCGAGGTTTTGCGACGTCTTTTGTGAGGAAGGCGCCTTCACGCCGGACCACGCCCGCCGCATCCTCAGCCGGGCGGCCCGGCTCGGGCTGGGCTTGAAGGTGCACGCCGACCAGTTCCACCCTCTGGGTGGAGCGCGGCTCGCAGCCGAGATGGGCGCGACCAGCGCCGACCACCTCGACTTTACCCCACGAGAGGACCTGGAGCGCCTGGCCGCTTCGGGCACGGTCGCCGTGCTGTTGCCGGGCGCACATCTGTTCACCCGCAGCCGGGCCCTACCGGACGTCGAAGGGATGCGCTACCACCGGGTGCCCGTTGCCCTGGCCTCCGACCACAACCCGGGCACGAGCCCGGTGGAGTCCATGGCGCTGGTCGCGGCGCTGGGATGTACGGTGCTGGGCCTGACCCCGGAGGAGTCGGTGGCAGGGTGCACCATCAACGCGGCCCATGCCCTGGCCCTGGGGCACGAGGTCGGAAGCCTGGAGGTCGGCAAGCGCGCCGACTTCATCCTGGTAGCCGGCCCCTCGTACCTCCACCTGCCGTACCGGATGGGAGCGGACGGGGCGGTTTGGATGGTCGTCGCCGCGGGTCGGATCGTCTCCGGAGGCGGCGAGCGGGAGAAAACCCCTCTCGAGGAAGGGGAGACGCCCGATGACGCCGATGCATGACCAGCGGGCCTTGCGACGCCGCCGGGCGCAGGAGGAAAACCTGACCGCTCAGCTCATCGGCGGCGCGCCGTTCGCCGGCCGGTACCGGGTGACGGGGAAGAGCGGCAGGGTGCACGAGGTGAAGTTCCGGCAGGCGCGGGGCGCCGTCTGCCGGTGCGATTGCCAGGATTTCGAGACCAACGGCCTGGGCACGTGCAAACACATCGAGGCCGTCCGGCTCGCGCTGGAGGCGAGGTTTTCCCCGGCGGAGCTCTCCGAGCACGCCGGAAAGGCGTCGCGGCCGAGCTGGGAGGGGAGGCGGGTCGACGACGCCGTGACCTTCTTCGATCTGGAAACGCAGCGGCTGTTCCAGGAAGTCGGCGGGCGCCACCACCTCGACCGGTTGGGCCTGGCGGCGGCGGTGACCTATTGCGAAGGGGACGGGGGGTTCCGGCACTATTTCGAGGACGACGCCGCGGCGCTCATCGACCGGCTGCTCGGCGCGTCGCTCGTGGTAGGCTTCAACGTGCTGCGTTTCGACTACGAGGTGCTGGCCGGCTACTCCAAGGACGCGGATCTGCTTTACACCGTGCCGACGCTCGACCTCATGTTCGAGCTGGAGCAGGTGCTCGACTGGCGGCCGAGCCTCGACTCCGTGGCTCGGGCCACCCTGGGCACCACCAAGACCGCCTCGGGACTGCAGGCGGTGGAGTGGTACCGTGAGGGACGCATCGAGGAGATCGTGGAGTATTGCGAGGAGGATGTGAGCCTCACCCGAGCGCTCTTCCAACACGGCCTGCGGGAGGGGCGCTTGTCGGTGCTCGACCGCGAGGGCGCGGTCATCGAGGTACCGGCACCTTGGGGTCACGGGCTGCTGGCCGCCTGAGCGAGACAGCGTGCCGTTGGACGAGGCGCCGGGCGACCCCCCGGAAGGAGGTCCGAGACGGGAGATGCGGGTGACCGTGCGACTCTTCGCGGCGCTGGCCGAGAAGGCGGGGCGCCGCGAGCTCGTCGTGCAGCTCGGCGAGGAGGCCACCGCCCTGGACGCGTGGGACGCTGCCCAGCAGGCGTTGGGCGGGCCGATGGCCTTGCCGAGAGAGTCGGTCCGAGTGGCGGTCAACCTCCGGTACACGGGCTGGGACCACCCCTTGCGCGACGGCGACGAGGTGGCGCTCATCCCTCCTGTGGCGGGTGGCAACGGAGCGCACGGGCCCTCTCTTGCCCCGCCGGCCGTCGAGATCACGGTGACCGAGCAGCCGCTCTCGGTGGAAGCGGCCGTGGCTCGCGTGGGAGGCCCGACCATGGGGGCGATCGCCGTCTTCGTCGGCACGGTCCGGGAGTGGACGGAGCGGGCCCCGGCGCGCCCGCGCGGTGCGACCGATCATCCTGCCGGTCCGGCGCCGCACGGCGCCCCCTCCATGCGCCGGACCGTGGCCATCCACTACGAGGCCTACGGCCCCATGGCGGAAAAGGAGATGGAGTCCATCGGCCGGGAGGTCGTGCAGCGCTGGCCGGGCGCCAGGGTCGTCCTGGCCCATCGCCTCGGTTGGCTCACCCCCGGTGAGGTGAGCCTGGTGATTGCCGTGGCCACGCCCCATCGCGCACCGGCGTTCGAGGCGGTGCGCTGGGCTACCGAGCGGCTCAAGCGGGACGTGCCGATCTGGAAGAAGGAACGCTACGAGGATGGCGAAGAGTGGGTGGGCATGGGCGGCTGATCCCCGCCGGACGGCGGCCGGTGCAGCATGGGGACGAAGACGACGGGCAGGATGTTTTCCATCTCCATGCGATCCGGGAGCCGGCGGATCCGCCACAGCACCTGGCCTTCCTGCGCCACCCCGATCGGGATCACCATCCGCCCGCCCTCCTTCAGCTGATCGAGCAGGGCGTGCGGCACTCGCTCCGGGGCGGCGGTCACGACGATGGCGTCGAACGGGGCCTGCTCCGGCCACCCGCAGTACCCGTCCCCTTGCCGGCAGCGGATGGTGGTGTAGCCCAGCGTGCGCAAGCGCTCCGAGGCCGCCTGCGCGAGCTCGGGAATGAGTTCGACGGTGTAGACGTGAGGCGTGAGTTCCGCAAGCACGGCGGCCTGATACCCGGATCCCGTGCCGACCTCCAGCACCCGGTCCCCCGGTTGCAGCTCCAGGAGGGACGTCATCACGGCCACGATGTAAGGCTGGGAGATGCTCTGGCCCCACCCGATGGGCAGGGCGCGATCCGCGTAGGCCATGGAAGCGTAGGCAGGGGGCACGAAGCGATGCCGGGGGACCCGCGCCATGGCCGACAGCACCCGGGGATCCATGCGAACCCCTTGTGGCTGGGCCGGGAGAGCCACCTCTCCCGCCTCCTCTTAGATGGAACCGCCCTTCTGGGGATTCTCCGGCGCCGGCGGCGCCCCCTGCGCTGCAGGGCCTGCTGCAGAGAAGGGGGCCGGTCGCAGGGGCTCGGCGGCCGCTTCCTCGGAGAGCCGGGCCTGCGCCGCCGGCAGGAACTCCCGCGAGGCCGCCACGCCCGCGCGGTCGATCCGGAGCACGACGACGGGCCCGTTCTGGCGGACGGGGGGTAAGGAGAGGAAGTGCACGCCGTCCACCATCCGGTGATCCCACCCGTCGCCCGCGTAGAGCACCCACGTCTCGAGGCCCTTGCCGGCCGTGGCGGAAAGCCACGCCGCGAGCATCTGCTCCTCACGGCCGGCCCCCGCGCGTAGAGGCGATCGGCCGGTCAAGACCAGCAAGCGCCGGATCCGGTCGTTGACGGCCCGCCGGATCTCGGCGGCCACCCACTCCCACGCCACCGTCTCGGGGTCCAGGACGATGAAGCGGCTCTCGCCCCGGGTGGCCACTGCGCCGGGCCATCCGAAGCCGGACGCGGAGCCAGGCCGGCGGTGCGCTTCGTCCCAGGCGGCCGGAATGGCAGCCACCGGAAGCCCCGTCTCCAGCAGCCAGCCCGCTTCGACCTCTGCGGGGTCGTCCGGGGCAGGAGGGCGGAGCGCGGCGAGCACCAGGGAGGGATGCTGGTCCACCAACCACGAGATGAAGCCCGGCAAAGATGCCGGAGGGGGCAGGCTGCCGAGGGCGACTACCCGTACCGCCTCGGAGCCGGACGAGCCAGCGGTCGTCGAGCGCGGGGCAGGGGCTCCAGCTGCCGGCCGGCCGGAATCCTCGGCGGCGGGGGGCGGCGCTTTGACCGGCGGAACCGGCCCTGCCACCGGGCCCGTTTCCTGCCGGGAATCCGCGCCTGCCGCCGGCTGCTCCTTGTGTGGCGGCGACGGAGCCCACCGGATGGCGACCCGCACCCGCAGGTCGAGGTATCCTGCCTCGAGAGCCGGCTCCCCGGAGGCGCGCGAGGGCCGGGCGGAGAGCATCCCACCCTTGACGCCACCCTCGGCTCCGCCGCTCACCCAGAAAGTGATGAGGTTGGGATCGATGGGGGCCCGGCGTCCCTGGGCATCCACGACGACGGCTCCCAGCGGCACCGGCTCGCCCGGGGGCACCACCAGGGGGTCGGGCTCGACGCGCAGGGCGACGGGCGCGCCGATGACCTGTACCGGGATCTCCGAGGCGGCCGCCTGCATGGCGGTACCCGGCTGTACCACGGGAACGAGCGGGTCGCCCGTGCCGAACAGCGTGCCGGAGGCCCCCCACAGGCGGGTGCCGTCGGTCCTGAGCGCGACGATCCGGCCGTTGCCCGGCCGAAGCCCCACGAAGACCCCCGGCTTCGGAAACAGGCCCAGGTCGGGAGGATCGACCGTCCACAGGAGTCCGTCTGCCGAAAGATCGTACGGGTAGACCTCGAGGGGCGCAGGCACGCCGGAGGCGGTCACCAGGCCTGCCGGCGCGATGGAGTACGCCTCGATGGCCGGCGCGGGCGGGCATACGGCGGGTCTGAGGACGAACAGCCCGGGGGGACCGGCGGCACCGGGGTCGTAGAACAGCCCGAGCGCGGCCGGCACCGCCCGCTCCCCGCCGTCCGAAGGGCGGTTGACCACCGCCAGCGGCGGGCCTGGCGCGGCCTGGGCGCCCTCGGTCGCTCGGCTGCCCGGGCCGATACGGGCCACCAGCGTGGTGGAGCCCCCGCCGTCGAGGTTGATGGCGTCGGTAGCGCCCAGGCGCTGGAGCCACCGGGCCAGTTCGGCCACGTCGAGGCCCCGGCTCGTCCAGTGCCGCCCGTCGACGGCGGCCAGGATGACCCGGCGGCCCTGCCGTCCCACGCCGATGGCGCTACGAGGTTGACGCGTAAGGGGATAGCCCGGCTGGCGGAGCTCGAGGAGCGGCTGACCGTCCTGCAACAGGACCGAGCCGCCCGAAAGGGCCGCGTAGATGGTACCGCCCGCCGGGGGCGACGGGCGCAGGGAGGAGCCCGGCACCACCCCGGCCTGCCAGCCGAAGCGCTGGCCTGCCCTCAGCCGGGCCTGCAGCCGGGTCGCGCCGTCTCTCCACCCCAGGAGCACGAGCTCGCCCGGGCCCGGAGGAGCCTTGGGCACGCCTCTGCCCACGGCCACTACCGTCCAGGCGTCCCCGGGACCTCCTCCCGGGCGCTCCGCGCGCAGCCGGGCGAAGGCCACCTCCTCGGGGCCCCATCGCACGAGCGGGAGGGCGGCCGTACCCCAGTGCTCGTCGTAGGCCCCGACCTGGCCGGGAAGGAGCGCAGGCTCGTTGAGGGCGTCGACCTGAAGAGCGGAAACGCTCGAACCGGTCCCTCCGGTCGCACCGGGGCCGGGCAGGGGCCGAAGGGCCCCATCGAAGGCCAGCATGCCGATGGCGGCCCGCAGCCCCTCGCTCGTCCGGAAGAAGACCGCCGACGGCCGCCCGGACGGGTACGGGCTCTTCCACACCTGCTGGCCCTTCACCACGACCCCGGCAGGGGCACCGGAGACGCCGGCGTGGAAAAAGTCGCCGTTGATGGCGGCCAGAGCGCCGGCCCTGCCTGCCAGCTCGCTGACGGGCTCGAGGTGGGTCAGGGAAGAGGAGGCGAGCACGTCCGCGCCGACTCCGGGCACGTCGAGGTCGGCCACGACGGCGAACAGATCGAGCCACCCGTCCTTGTCGAGACGCCGGACCGTGACGAGGGCGATACCTGGGGCGATGGGGGCCCGCCAGACCTGCTCGTCGACCGCCTCCGGCAAAAGGGCAGACGTGCTGGCCGGTGAGCCGGACGCCGCGGACGGCTGCCCCGCTATCAGGGCCCACGCCAGCACCGCCACTTGGAGCACGTGCGCTAGCCGTCGCAACGCATCCGGCACCCTCACGGCAAACCCTCGTGCCATCGATGGTCCGGGCTTCGCCAAATGGCCTCGCTTTCCTCTGTTTCCCTACATGGTTCGGCTCTGGAAGCTCCAACCTTGACGCCCCGACTCCCTTCGAGGGGAAGGCGCTCCTCCTCCCGAAAGTGTGCCCGTCGCCCCGGGACACCATGGGAAAGGATGTGGGCGCGAGGTGGCAGCACCGGCCTGGATCGTGGACCTGGACGGCGTCGTGTGGCGCCAGGGGGAGGCGATCCCGGGCGCGGCCCGCTTCTTCGAGGCGGTGCGCGCTCGCGGCCAGGCAGCCGTGGTCGTCTCCAACAACTCGGCTCCTACCGTGGAAACCTACCTGGAGCAGCTGCGGGCGATCGGCATCCCTTTGGAGCGCCACCAGGTGGTCTCCTCCGGCATGGCCGCCGCCCGCTACCTGGTCGACCAGGGGATCCGGGAGGGCGTGCTGGCCGTCGGGGAAGCCGGTCTCTTCCAGGCCCTGCGCGAGGCGGGCATCGAGGCTCTGCCCGCCGGGCAGCCCGTGGGTATGCCCTCCGTACGGTTGCAGGCGGTAGTGGTCGGCATCGACCGGTCGTTCACCTACGCCAAGCTGGAGGCGGCCTGCCGGGCGATCCGGGCGGGGAGCCGGTTCGTCGCGACCAACCCCGACCTCACCGTGCCTGCGCGGGACGGGGGCGTGGTGCCGGGTTGCGGCGCGCTGGTGGCGGCCGTTGCGGCGTGCAGCGGGATGCGGCCGGTGGTGGTCGGCAAGCCCGAACGGCCGATTCTGGAGCTGGCCCTTGCCCGGCTGGGGGTGCGGGAGGGCGAGGACCGTTCGCACGTGGTGGTGGTCGGCGACCGTCTCGACACGGACGTCACCTTTGCCCGCCGCGGCGGCTTGACGAGCGCCCTGGTGCTGACCGGCATCACCCGGCGGGAGGATCTCGACCGCTCGGAGATACGGCCGGACTACGTGTTCGAGGACCTGGGAGCGCTGGCCGAGGCGCTCGCCGGCGGGTGACCGCCTCTTTCAAAAGCCGAAGGGTCCGATGGGCCCGAGGCCGGGAGCGGCCTCCGGCGCGCGCGGCTCCCGGGCAGGGGGCGGCATGCGCTGCAGCAGGTAGGAGAGGAAGTCCCACGCCTGGTCCGGGTACCGGGTGCGGCTCGAGATGACCATGGCCCCGGCGCTGAAAGGATGGGGCAGCGCCATGAGCTTGCCGTCGATGCGCAGCGGCGCCAGCCTCCCGGCCGGCACGGCGCCCTTCAGCCCCGCCGGCGCACGTTGCCAGCGGGCCGTGAGGTCGAGCACGGCGCCGTTGCGGGCAAAGACCTCGAGGCGGTCGGAGCCCAGAGCGAAGACGTCCGGCGCGTCGCCGGCCGCCACCAGCACCACGAGCTTTTGATCGTAGGCGACGATGGGCGTCAGGTCGAGCTGGACCTGCCAGCTGGGGTGCGAGGCGTTATACTCGTCCACGATATGCTGAAGAGGCGCCGACTCGTCCACGGAGGCCCAGGTCATGACCCGAAGGTGCGGCACGGGGGCCGTGGCGGGGCGGGTCCGGCTGTAGATGAACGCGGCGGTGAGCGCCAGTACGGCCACCAGCGCGGCGGCCCAGGCCCCGAGGGCCGTGCGCCGGCGGGCCAGCGCCGCAGCTCGGGCCGCTTCCGACTCCCGGGGGCGGGAGGGGGCCCTCACCGCGACGGCCACCTGCCGGCATCCTTGCCGGGCGCACCCGCCGTGCGCGATCCAGCACGCGGCGTGATGGGGAGCGTGACACCGGGGGCATACGACGGCTTCGTCCCCCCGCTCGAGCGGGCGGCCGCACTCGGTGCACGGACGACCGACCCATTCGGAGCCGGCCGAAAGCTCGACCACGGTTTCCGTTCGCACGTCTTTAGCCTAGCACAGCTGGCCTCGGGCGTGGAAGCGGAGGGCCCGGGCGGGAAGGCGGGGTTGTCAGCGTGGCGGAGGTCGTAGTGGCACGGGGCAGGGAGGGACGGTTGGCCCGGGGGCACGTCTGGGTGTACGACACCCAGATCGCTCAAGTGGAAGGCAATCCGCAGCCCGGGGACGTCGTCGACGTCGTGACGGAACACGGGGCGCTCATCGGGCGCGGCTATTTCAACCCCCGTTCCCGGATCCAGGTACGGCTGCTGACCCGCGAGGACGAGCCCATCGACCGGGAGTTCTTCGCCCGCCGCCTCGACGAGGCCATCGCTTATCGCCGCCGCTTCTACCCGCTGGCGCAGGGCGTTCGCCTGGTCTTCTCCGAGGGGGACCGCCTGCCGGGGCTGATCGTGGACCGGTTCGCCGACGTGGTCGTGGTGCAGTTCTTGACCCTGGGCATGGACGCGCGGCGCAAGATGTGGACCGAGCTCTTGATCGAACGGCTCGAGCCCCGTGCCATCGTGGAGCGAAGCGACGTGCCGAGCCGGCGCCTGGAAGGGCTCGAACCCCGGGTGGAGGTGCTGTTCGGGGCGGTGCAGGGTCCGGTCGCCTTCGAAGAGAACGGCCTCTTGTTCGAGGCGGACGTGCTCGAAGGCCACAAGACCGGCTTCTTCCTCGACCAGCGCGAGAACCGCCAGGCGCTCAGGCCTCTGGCGCCCGGAGCGAGGGTGCTCGACGCCTTTGCCTACACGGGGAGCTTCGCCCTGTTCGCCCGGAGCTTCGGCGCCGCCTCGGTGACGGCGGTCGAGCAAAGCCACCACGCCGTGCAACGGGCGCGCCGGCAGGCGGAACGCAACCAGCTGGGCGACATCGAGTGGGTCGAGGCCAACGCGTTCGACGAACTGCGCAGGCTGGATCAGCACCAGGAGCGCTTCGACCTCATTATCCTGGATCCGCCGGCGTTCGCCCGAACGCGCCGCAGCGTGGAGGGTGCCTTGAGAGGGTACAAGGAGATCAATTTGCGGGCGTGGAAGCTGCTGGCGCCCGGGGGTTTTCTCGTCACCTGCTCCTGTTCGCAGCACGTGGCGCCGGACCAGTTCTTCGACGTGGTGGCGGAGGCCGCGGAGGACGCCCGGCGCGAGTGGCGGCTCGTCGAAAGCCGCACCCAGGCCTTCGACCACCCGATCCTGCCGTCGGTTCCCGAGACGCTCTACCTCAAGTGCATGATAGCGCAGGCCTTGTAGAGCGGTGGCCGGGAGCGACAGAGGAGTGGCCGAGGACCGGTCGAATGCACCCTAAACGCCGGACAGGGGAGACGAACGAGGTGGCCCCAGGCTACCGCGAGTTGCTGGAACAGTTGCAGGGCCTCACCCAGTACGACGGATTCCTCTCCGCTCTCGTGGACATCCGCGACTCCATGGTCTTCTACGACCGCGACCTGATGCTGGCGAGCTACACGGGGGCCGTGGAGGGACTCATCGTCTCGGCCCTGGCCAGCGCTTGCCTGGAGGGCGACCGGGAGGCAGGCGAGGCGTTCGACGAGGTACGGCGGATCGTGGACCAACTGCCCCAGCGGCTCGACGATCCCCAGGCCCCGCCCGACGTCGAGGCGGTGGTCGAATCTTTCCTGCGCGTGGGAGCGTGGATCCTCCGGGAGCGGGTGAGGTTGTTCATTACCTCGTTCTCCCGGTACGTCACCGACGACTACGACCCGGAGCAGCCGGTCGACGCACTCGTGCTGCGGGCGCAGCAGACGCTCGCACGCGACCCGGAGCAGTGCCTGGAGCAGCTGGGCGAGGTCGGTGCGCTCATGCTGCGAGGGCATCTGCTGCGCCGGCACTGGCTCGAGGTCGTCGAACCGCGCCTGCAGCTGTGGCTGGCGGGGCTGCGCAACATGGTCGGGCAGGTGGCGGCGACCTACCCGACTTTCCCGTGGCGCTCGGTGGACGAGGAGCGCCAGCGGCCGCACAGGCCGCCCGCGGTGGTCGATCTCCAGGCGTTCCGGACGCGCCGGTTCATGGCCCAGGAAACCTGGCAGTGGCCGGAAGGGGAGCAGCCCCAGGACGACGTCGACCGGCTCATGGAAAGGCTCTTCCAGGGCCCTCAGGCTCTGGATCCGCCGGCGCTGGAAGCGTTCGAGCGGCTGGGGGAGCAGGCCGTACCGTTGCTGGTGGCCGCGGTCAACGCTCGCCACCTGCTGGAGGCGGGCGGGCCCGACGTGCGGGCGGTGGTGGCGGCCATCCGGGTCCTGGCCCACCTGAGGCGCCACGAGGTGCTCGAGCGGTTGGTGGAGCTGGCCGCCGCCCCGGAGGTGCCCAAAGAGGTGGCCAGGGAGGCCCGGGAGGCGCTGGAGCGTCTGGGCGGCCTGGCAGTCGACGGGGTGAGCGAGTACCTGCGAAGGACCTCGGAGGTGCCGGCAGGCGGGGCGGCGCTGGCGCGCTTGCTGGCCCGCATGCCCCGCAGCGAGAAGACCTTCCGGACCCTGGTGGAGCTCTTCCAGCGGCTGCGATGGGAGGACGACGCCAAGGCGGCGGCTGCCGTGGCGCTGGCGGAGTACGGGGACGGGCGGGCGCTACCGGTGCTGCAGCAGGCGCTGCGTGATCCGCAGCTACCGGCGGGCCGGGTCCGGTGGGAGATCGAGGGGGCGGTCCGGCGCCTGACGGGGCATCGCTCGTCTCGCAGGCGCCGGGTCGCCAAGGGATGATCGGGGTTCATCCCTGCCCGGCACCGCAGGCGCGCGCACTCGTCAGGCGCTGGTAGAACTGCTCCAGCCGGGATACGGTATGCTCCACCCCGAACTCCCGGGACCGTGCCAGCGCGTGTTCTGCCAGCCGTCGGAGCCGGTGCGGTTGCTCCAGTAACCCGCGGGCGGCCTCTGCCAGGGCTTCGGGCCGGGCCGTTACCAGCAAGCCGTCCTGCCCGCTTCGCACCACGTCGGGGATGCCCCCGGCCTCGGGGGCGACGACGGGAAGCCCTGCCGCCATCGCCTCGACCGCGACCAGCCCCTGGGTCTCGGTGGTCGACGCGGTGAGGAAGAGGTCGGCCCCGGCCAGGTGGCGCGGCACCTCGGATGGCGCGAGCGGCCCCGTGAGGTGGAGCCTCCCGGCGAAAGGCGGCTCCGACGTCGCCGCTCGCATACCGGCGAGGAAGGGCCCGCCGCCCGCCACGACGGCGTGCAGGGCCGGAAGCTCCTCGAGCAGCCGGCGGAGGGCCTGCATGAGCATGTGCACGTTTTTCTCTCGGGCCAGCCGGCCCACGTGGATGACCACCGGCGCGCCGGCGGGAATGGCGAAACGGCCGCGCAGCCAGCTCCGGTCGAGCCCTGCGAAGGCGGACAGATCGATACCGGTGGGGATGGTCGCGACGTTGCCGACCGGCCCGTAAAGCTGCCGCACCAGCCGGGCGATGGACGGCGTCGGCGCGATGACGGCCGTCGCCTGGCGGCAGAAGCGGCCCACGGTGCGCAGGACGAGCGGGCGGGTCAGGCCTGCCGGCAACAGCGCGTAGTGGACGTACTCGTGGTAGAGCGTGTGGTGCGTGAAGACCAGCGGCACGCCGTAGCGGCGGGCCGTGCGCAGGGCGAGGGTGCCCGTCAGGAATGGGCTGTGGGCATGGACGATGTCGGGACGGTACCCCTCCGGCAGGCGGAGCGGGGCCAAAGGGATGACGGGCAGGCGAAAGACGCCTTGTCCGGGGACGGGCAGCGAGGGAAGGCGCAGCACGTACGCTCCTGTCGAATCGACGCCGGGCGAGCGGTAGCCGGGGTAGCCGGGAGCGACCAGGGCCACGCGGTGACCGCGGCGGGTCAGCTCTCGAGCGGTGAGCTCCAGGCTGCGCACGACCCCCGAGACGTAAGGGGTGTAGCTGTCCGAGAAGAAGACGATCGTCATGGCGATGGTCCTTCACCCGGAAAGGGTCGTTCAGTTTTGGGATCGCCTGTGCTAATATATCGAAGAGCCGATACGGCCCGGATGGCCACGCTTCGGCATCGTGGGCGCGGGCGACCCGCGAGAGGGGCCGGCCCCGCACGAGCCTTGCCGGGCTGGTGGGTCGGCCGCAGTATACTGCGCGCGGGGGGGCGCCGTCATCATGAATCGTTGCCCCGGGGGCAAGCCTCTGGAGGAGGGCCCGGAGGGGGATGCCGGCCGTGAGTGATGCGGTGAAAGCGCTCACCGTCGCTCGCCGCCAGGGGATGACCATCCGCGTGGCCGGTGAATCGGGCGAGGGGGTCATCACGGCCGGCGAGATGCTGACCTGGGCCCTGGGGCGGGCCGGATTGTGGGTCAGCACCTTCCGCACCTATCCGGCCGAGATCAAGGGCGGGCCGTGCATGTTCCAGGTGCGGTTCGACCGCCGCCCGCTGGACTCGCCGATGGGGCCCGCCGACGTCTTGATCGCGTTCAATGACGAGGCCGTCCAGCTGCACCAGAGCGCGGTGCGCCCGGGTGGGGTCATTCTCTACGATCGCCACGCGGACGGGTCGGTGCCGGAGGGGCTGCGTACCGACGTGACCGCCCGGTCGGTGCCGTTCGGCCAGGTAGCGGTCGAGCAGCTGCAAAACCGGCTCACCAAGAACATGGTGGCCCTGGGGGCCACCTACGCGGCGATGGATCTGCCGCTCGACTCTGCGAAGCAGTTCGTGGCGCGCCGGTTCGCCGCCAAGGGTGAAGAGGTGGTGAGCATCAACATCCGGGCGCTGGAGCTTGGGCACGCCCTGGCCCGGGAGCAGCTGGCGGGGCTCGGGCGGCTTGCGGAGCTCTCCGAGGAGGAAGAGCAGGCAGCCGCCGAAGCCGCCTCGACGGGCAAGCGGCGGATGATCATCTCGGGCAACCAGGCGCTCGCCATCGGAGCCATCGCAGGAGGGTGCCGCTATTACGCGGGCTACCCGATCACGCCGGCGAGCGACATCCTGGAGTACATGGCGGCCCATCTGCCCTCCTTCGGAGGCGTGGTCGTCCAGACCGAGGACGAGATGGCGGCGCTGGGTTCGGTGTTGGGCGCCTCGTTCGGAGGCGTGCCCGCCATGACGGCCACCTCTGGACCCGGGCTGTCGCTCATGGTGGAGCTCATCGGCCTCGGGGTCATGAGCGAGCTGCCGGCGGTCATCGTAGACGTGCAACGGGCCGGGCCCAGCACGGGCATGCCGACCAAGACGGAGCAGGGCGATCTCAACCTGGCCGTCTACGGCGGCCACGGGGATGCGCCGCGGGTCGTGATGGCCCCGGTGAGCGTCCGCGACTGCCTCGACGTCGGGCGGCGGGCGTTCGAGACGGCTGAGGCGTACCAGACGCCGGTCATCGTCCTCAGCGAGTTGGTGCTGGCGCAGCGCACCGAGAGCCTGCCCGTGCCGAGCGGGCGCGACATCCTGAAGCGCTTCAAGCCGCGCACGACCGCCGATTCGCTGGACGGCGCCGTCAACGGAGCGTACCGGCGCTACCGCCGGACGGAGGACGGCATCTCTCTGGCGGCGGTGCCCGGCAACCCGGCCGGGCTGCACGTCATCACGGGCCTGGAGCACGACGAGTACGGCCATCCGAGCTACGAGCCGGACGTGCACCGCGAGATGTCCCTCAAGCGGTGGCACAAGCTCGAGCGCCTGCGCCGGGAGGTCGAGTCCCGCCCGGACGGCTGGGTCGAGCGCTTCGGGCCTGAGCAGGCCCGCATCGGGCTGGTGGGCTGGGGGTCGACCTTCGGCTCAGCCCGTGAGGCGGCCCGGATGGCGGAAGCGATGGGGATTCCCGTCAAGGGGCTCTGGGTCAAGCTGCTCTCGCCGCTACCCGTCCAGATCCTCCAGGCGTTCGTGGACGGCCTGGAGGCGGTGATCGTGCCGGAGCTCAACCTCAGCGGCCAGTTCGCCCATTACCTGCAGGCCCGGGGCGTGCGGGGCCCCATCGTGCAGCTCACCAAGCAGGAGGGTCTACCGTTCTCGCCGGACGAGGTACTGGCCCGCATCCAGGAGGTGGCTTCGCGATGAGCGTGCTGGAGACCGAGGTGCTCCCCCAGCTTCCGCAGGGGGTTACCCTCAAACCGTCCGATTACAAAGGCATCAAGCCGGTCTGGTGCCCTGGGTGCGGCGACTACGCGATCCTCAACGCGCTGGTGCAGGTGCTGGCCCGCAACCGGGTGGATCCTTCCAAACTGGCCATCGTGTCGGGGATCGGGTGCTCGGGGCGCTTTCCGGCGTTCGTGAAGAGCTACGGGTTCCACGGGGTGCACGGGCGGGTGCTTCCGGTGGCCACGGGGCTCAAGCTGGCACGCCCCGATCTCACGGTGCTCGCCGTCGGGGGTGACGGAGACGGCTTGGCCATCGGCATGGGCCATCTTCCCCACGCGGTGCGCCGCAACGTCGATCTCACGTACCTGCTCTTCGACAACCACATCTACGGGCTGACCAAGGGCCAGCCGTCGCCGACGACGGAGGTGGGCCACAAGACCCACGCTTCGCCTTTCGGGGTGGCCGAGTACCCGCTCAACCCGCTGGCGCTGGCCCTCATTGCCGGGGCGACGTTCGTGGGGCGTGGCTTTTCGAGCCATACCAAGCACCTCGCCGACCTCATCGAACAGGCGATCCGGCACCGGGGCTTCAGCTTCGTGCAGATCATGACGCCGTGCGTCACCTTCAACGACATGTACAAGGTCTGGAAGGAGCAAGCCTACGAGATCGGGCCGGATCACGACACGTCCGACTTCCAGGCGGCGCTGCACCTGGCGACCGCGGCCGAGGGCCTGCCCATCGGCATCTTCTACCAGGCAGAGAAGCCGACCTATCTCGATCGCCTGATTGCGGGCGTCAAGGAGAGCGAGCGTCTCAAAGAGGCGCGCCGCTACGACGACGAGGCCGACGCCGCCGGGCTGGATAAGCTCCTGGAACGCCTGCAGTGACGAGCGACGGGTGAGCCCGGCGCCGCGGACGTCGGGCTCCGCGGCGGCGTGGGGATGAGACGCGATGGGAGGCCGGGCCGGCGGGAGCGTCTGCCGGCCCGGCGTCGCGCTCGCGATGCCGCCCCCCGGCGTCGCGCCGCCGGGGGGCGGGCCCGGACCTCAGTGGCCGCCGGTGAGCAGGCGCAACAGCAACCCCAGGAGAGTAAGGAAGCCGGCGACTGCGAAAAAGGCGCGCATGCTGACGCCGCCCGGAGCGGATGCCTGCTTGGACATGGGTGCTGCCTCCCGGCACGCATGATGGTCGCCCCCATTATACACGAAAAGCCCACGGTTACGGGCTTTGCTTGACACCCGGGGGGCCCGGTGATAGCCTTTAACCAGGTTAATTCTTGCGCCAGGGCTCCAGGGCGCCCGGGGCGAGGTGCTGGGACGATGTGGCCCGTGACGGTGGTGGCCAATCGGCGGGGCTCCATCGAGATGCTCGCCGATTTGTTCGCCGAAGTGATGTTCGACGTGATCACGACGCGCACCCTGGCCGACGCAGGTGCGTATCTGACCGTTTCCCAGCTCGAGTGTCTCAAGTACCTGCAGCGTCATGGCTCGTGCTCGGCGGCGGAGCTGGCCGACGGGCTGCACATGACGCCGCCCGCCGTGACCAAGCTGGTCGACCGGTTGGTTCGCAAGGGCTTGGTCACCCGCAAGGAGCGGGCCGACGATCGGCGGTCCGTGGAGATCGCGCTGACCGACTCCGGCCGGCGGGCGGTGGAGCGGATCCGCGAGCGGCGCAGCCGGATCTTCGAGATGATCCTGAGCCGTATGAGCCCGGAAGACCAGCAGCAGCTCGAGCATGCCTTGCGGGCGTTCTTGGCCGCAGGGCTCAACGATACCGCGGTGGTAGAGGCCCTTTGCCTGCGGTGCGGCGACGAGAGCACTCCCGATTGCCCGCTCATCGAAGCCTACCGGGATCTGACCGGGACGCCCCTTCAGTGCCGCTGACCTGCCGGGCAGGAAAGGCCCCCTTTTCCGAGGAATGGGCACCAACACTCCTTTGAGGTGGTAGTGCCCTTCGGGAAGGGATGGGCGCGTGCGGCGGCCACCGGCAGACGCGGGGCCGAGTCCCCGGGCTGCCCGACGGGCCCGCAGCGAGTCGCGGGCGGTGCGGGTCACGTTGCAGGGCCTGGCGGGCCTGGTGCGAAGGGCGGCGCAGGCCTCTGACGAGGGTGCCGTCTGGGGCGTGCTGGGCGAGGTGGCCGCGCGCGTGCTGGGCGCGGGCACGGTATGGGTGGCGCTCCCCTCGGAGGGCACCGGCCAGTGGCAGGTCGTCGCCTGCTCCGAGCCGCCCGAAGGGGGGACGCCGGGCGCGGCGAACCTCGGTGCGGCGCTGCAGAGCCTCGTCACGCTTGCCGTGCGACGGGGCCGCACCGTCGAGTGCCGGCCCCCTCCCTCCCGGGGGCTCGGCTCCAGGGCTCCCGCCCTCCGGCTCCGGTCTTCCGAGGCCTACCTTTGCGTACCTGTCTTCGTCGAAGGCCGGGCGCGCGCTGTCCTGGTGATGCCGGCGGGCAAGGGCCGTGGTCGAGCGGGCGGCCGCAAGGCTCGCGCGCAGCTGCTGGCGGAGCTCGCCGGGAGCATCGTGGAGCAGACCCTACGAGCGAAGGCGGAGCGGGAGACGGCGCAGGCGGGCATCCGGGCGCTGGTGGCGGCCCTGGAAGCCCGGGAGCCTGCGGCGCGAGGCCATGGCCAGCGGGTCGCTTCGACGGCGCTCTTGCTCGCCCGGGCCATGGGGCTCGACGAAGCAAAGGCGCGCCGGGTCGAGATGGCCGCGCTGCTCCACGACGTGGGCAAGCTGGGGGTGCCGGATGCCATCCTCGCCAAGCCCGGCCCGCTCGAGCCGGCCGAGCGGGTGGCCGTCGTCGCCCACCCGGAGATGGGCGCGCGGATCGTGGCGGAGGTGGCGGGCTGGCAGGACCTCGCACCCATGGTACGCCACCATCACGAGTGGTACGGGGGCGGCGGCTACCCCGACGGCCTGGCAGGGGACGCGATCCCGTTGGGGGCGGCCATCATCGGGGTGGCCGAGGCGCTGGACGCCATGACCACCGAGCGGCCGTACCGGCCGGCCCGCCGCGTGGAGGAAGCGCTGGAGGAGATCGGCCGGTGTGCCGGCACGCAGTTCCACCCGGAGGTCGTGGATGCGCTGCACCGGGTGATGGAGCGGCGCGCCGAACCCCCCGAGGCGGCGCCGCTCGCGGACGGGGAGCCTGTCTCGCCCGGGGCCGGGGCGGAGGGCCCCCTGCAGGGGGCGAGGGTGATCGGCCTGCCGCCGCCGGAGGCCGGCTGCATCACACCCGTGCACCTCAAGGAGCTCGCTGCCCTCTATCGTCTGGCCCAGGCGATGAGGGACGTACTGGACATGCCGGCGCTCTTGTTCCGCGTCCTGGACATCATCGAGTCGGAGCTGGGCTGGCGAGACTGTTGCATCTTCCTGGTGGAGCCGGGCTCGGAGGACCTCACGATGGCGGCAGCCTCGGGGGCGTTTTCCGGTTGGGAAGGCTTACGGCTGCGAAGAGGCCAGGGTATGAACGGATGGGTGGCCGCGCACGGTGTCCCGGTGCTGGTGCCGGACGTGACGCGTGAACCCCGTTATGTCCCCGGGCCCGCCTCCACGCGCAGCGAGGTGGTGGTGCCCGTCTCGGCGGGAGGGCGGGTCATCGGCACGCTCACCGTGGACGCCCCGGTCGTGCACGCCTTCTCCCTCGAACAGGTCCAGGCTATCGCGGCGGTGGCGCACCAGGCGGCCGTGGCCGTGGAGGTGGCACAGCTGCACCAGCAGGTGCGGCGGGCAGCCATCCGGGACGGCCTCACGGGGCTCTTCAACCATCGCCACTTTTACGAGCGCCTGGAAGAGGAGCTGGAACGGGCCGCCCGGTACGGGTACGGGCTCCACGTGGCGATAGGCGACGTGGATGGGCTCAAGGGGGTCAACGACAGCCTGGGGCACCTGGCAGGGGACAAGGTACTGGCCGAGCTGGCACGGCTGCTTCGCCAGCACAGCCGCCGCTACGACGTGGTGGCCCGCTATGGGGGAGACGAGTTCGCCGTGATCATGCCGCAGACCGACCGGCAGGGAGCCCTGGCGATGACCCGAAGGTTGGATGGGGCAGCCCGGGAGGCGGTGCTCGCGTGGCAGGGGCGGCTCTTCCCCCTGCCCACCGTCAGCTGGGGGTTGGCCGGCTTCCCGGAAGACGGCCATCGCCCGGCCGAGCTCGTGGCGGTTGCCGACACCCGCATGTACCTGGCCAAGCGGGAACGCGGCCTCCTCCGGCCTGCGGATGGGCGCGGCGACGCCCAAAGAGGCCCGGACGGGGGTCAGGCGGGAGCGGCGGGAGCGTCCGGATGAAACGAGAGGGCGCGCCAGGGCCGGCCACGGTCCTGGCTCCACTGGAGATGGAAGGGCAGCGGGTGGTGGTGGCGCGCCGGGTGCCCGGCAAGCGCAAGAGACCGCTGGTCGTGGTCATCCCCGGGCTCCTGTCGGCTCCCGACGCCTTGCTCGGCTGGCTGGTGGAGCTGGCCGGGGCCGGCATGACGGCGGCCGGCATCGAACATACGGGCGTGGGCCGTGCGGCGGCAGCCTCGGATTTCGCAGGGGCCCTGGACCGTTTGGTGAACCGGCTGGCCGGGGTCGCCGTCTCGGTGGCCGAAGCCCTCGACGGCCGGTACGGGGTGGACCCGCAGCGCTGGGGACTGGTCGGGATCTCCGTGGGAGGGTGGGCGGCCCTGCGAGCGGCCGAGCGGTACGACGGCCGGGAGATAGCGAGCGGCCCGAGGGCCGTAGCGGCCCTGTTGTGCAGCCCCGGGTGGCGGCGGGTGCCGGCACGGGCGCGGGCCTTCTTCCGGCCGCTCGGTCTGGATCTCCCGGAAACCGCCGCCGATACGGCGGTGGATCCGGATCGCCACCCTCACCTGCATCCGGGTGACGCCGGAGCGCGGGGGCGGAGGTTGGCCGGCCGGGCGGTGCTCCTGGCGGCCGGGGGGAAGGATCCCCTCGTGCCGCTTCAAGACGTGCGCGCCTTGTACGAAGCCATCGACCGCCAGCGCCCCCAGGGGGACGGGCCGGAGAGACACCAGCTGCTGGTCTACCCGGGCCTCGGGCACGAGGTGAGCCTGCCCATGCGGCGGCGGGTCGTGTCGTGGGTAGGCTGGATGCTGGGGGCATGACGGGCGGCTGCACGCCGGGAAGGGTACGACGCATGAGGGCAGGGACGCTATGCGCTATATCGGGGTGGACCTGGCATGGTCGGCGAACCGCCCGAGCGGTATCGTGGTACTGGGGGAACAGGGCGACGTAGAGGGCTGGGGCTACCTCGTCGAACTCTCTGCCATCGCGAGCTTCTGCCTGGCTGCATCCGGTGAGGAGCCGGCGATCGTGGCGGTGGACGCGCCGCTCGAGGTGCCCAACGAGACCGGGCAGCGGCCTGCCGAGCGGGCGCTCTTGCGGCTGTTCGCCGAGCGGAGGCTGGGCGCCCACGTGGTGAGCCGCCGGCGGCTCCTCTCCGTTCACGGGAGCTTGCGGGGGGAGGACCTGGTACGGCTGCTCCGGCCGCGTTTCGTGCCGGACGGCGGCTTCGGCGGCTCGACGGTGGCGCCGGGCCTTCTGATCGAGGTATATCCTCATGCGGCGCTGATCGCGTGGTTCGACCTGCCGACGCCCCTCGAGTACAAGCGTGGGCCGCTCGAGCGCCGGAGCAACGGGCTCCGGCGGCTGGTGGAGCTGCTTCGCCGGTTGGAGCGAGCCGATCCCCCGCTCGACCTGGAGCGCGCCCTTTGGATACCGGGCGACGAGGAGTGGGAAGGCCTGTCGGGCATCCAGGCGGACCAGATCGAGGCGCTGCTGGACGCCCTGATCTGCGCGCACGTGGCCCGCTATTGCAGGCGCTGGGGGCAGGAGCGCTGCACCCGGATCGGCGGCCCCGGCGAAGGGAGCATCTTGACGCCGCTGCCCCCCGCCGGGAGCGGTCCGCCTGCTTCTGCGGCGGGCGTTCCGTCGCCGGCCGGTGCCGTGGAGGGAGACGAGCGTCACACACGTGAGAGACGGGAAAGGAGGAGCCGCCGTGCAGTGGCACGTGGTGCCGGTGGAGAAGCCCGAGCACGCCAACGTCATCCTGGGGCAGGCCCACTTCATCAAGACGGTGGAAGACCTGCACGAGGCCATGGCGGGGGCGGGAGGCGCCATCCGGTTCGGGATCGCCTTCAACGAGGCGTCGGGGCCGTGCCTGGTGCGCCATTCCGGCAACGATCCGGAGCTGGTCCGGGTGGCGACGGACAACGCCCGCCGGATCGGGGCCGGGCACGTCTTCGTCATCGTCATGGAGGAGGGCTTCCCCATCAACGTCCTCAACGCCATCAAACAGGTCCCCGAGGTTTGCGGGATCTACTGCGCGACCGCCAATCCGTGCCAGGTAGTGGTGGCGGAGACCGATCAGGGCCGGGGCGTGATGGGGGTCGTCGACGGCCAGGCGGTCAAAGGCGTGGAGACCGAGCAGGACGTCCAGGATCGCAAGGCGCTCTTGCGCCGGTTTGGATACAAGCTGTAAGGCGCGGCCGGGCGCATCTTCGTCAGCGCCACAGCCCGCGCCCCTCCCGGCGGGCCCGCTGCTGGAGCGCCACGAAGAAGTCCGCGTAGCGCACGTTGGGCGGTACGGTCAGCACTCGCGCGTAACCTTGCTCGAGCAACCAGGCGTTGACCATGACCTGCCGGTCGGCGGTCCAGACGTACGCCAGTGTGCGCCCGTACCGGTCTCGCTCCTGCACGTCGGTAGCGAGCAGCACCGTGCGGCCGCCGACGAGGCGCACGTTGGCTTCTCTGGCCATGCGGGCCATACGCCTCACGTCCGGGTCGGGTGCGTTCATCTCGGGGGTATCCACCCCGATGTAGCGCACCCGGCCCAGCTCCCGGGTCTCGATGGTGTCCCCGTCGATGACCCGCACGACGTAGTCGGCGACGGCGCCGGGCGGAGGTGAGGGATGGGGCCCTGGCGGGAGCGCATCCCGGCCCATCCATCGCTGGTAGGCGAGCACCCCTGCGTAGGCCAGCAGCACCGCCGCCAGCACCCAACCCAGCCCAGGGGCCCTGCGCCGGCCCCGATCGGCGCCAGGGGACGCGAGCAGGCGACGGTGACGGTCACGAAAGGGACGGCTGCGCGGGTTCATGCGGGGTTGGAAGCCTGGGCCTCCCAGACGACGACCTGGTTTTTCCCGCTGCGCTTGGCCTGGTAGCAGGCTTCGTCGGCGCGCCGCAACAGATCGCGGGCGCTTTCTGCGTGGTCGGGGAACGTGGCCACCCCCGCGCTGAGCGATATGCCGGGGCCGCCTCGCGTAAGGGCCTCGACGAACGACTCTGCCCGTGGCACGGCCTGCTGGATGCGGCGCGCCAGGCGCAGCGCGTCATCGGTGCCGGTGTCGGGCAGCAGCAGGACGAACTCCTCCCCGCCGTACCGGGCCGCCAGATCGGTGCGCCGTACGCTTTGCCGGATGAGCCGGCCGATTTGCCGCAGCACCTCGTCGCCCACCAGGTGCCCGAAACGGTCGTTGAACATCTTGAAATCGTCGATGTCGAGCAAGACCACCGAGACCGGGCTCCCCATCCGGCGTGCCCGCTCCACCGCGATCTCGAGCTGCTGGGAGAAGTGACGGTGGTTGTACAGCTCCGTGAGGCCGTCGGTGATGGCCATTTGGGCCGTGAGCCCCAGGAGCCGGGCGTTTTGGATCGCCACGGCCGCCTGGTCGGCGATGGCCTGCAGCACCTGCTCGTCCTCCTCGGTGAAGGCGCTCAGCCGGGGGCTTTCGACGTTGAGCACGCCCAGCACGCGGCCCTTGATGCGGATGGGCACCGCCACCTCGCTCATGCACTCCCGGATCCCCGGCACGTAGCGGGGGTCCCGCCGCACGTCGTCGACCCGCACGGCGAGCCCCGTACGGGCCACGAAGCCCGTGATCCCCTGGTCGAAACCGATGGTCATGCCTATCGGGGCGTCATACCCGGCGGCGCCCACCAGCCGCAACGTATCCTTGCGCTCCTCGTCCACCAGCAGGATGGCCGGGTGGGAGTACCCGAAGGTGTTGCGCACCAGCCGGACAAGGCGCGTGATGAGGCGCTCCAGGTCGAGCTCCGATGTGATCAGCTTCCCGCTTTCGTACAACGCCTCCAGTTGCTGGCGGGCTCGGCGCAGCTCCCGTACCAGCCGCAAGAGCTCCACCGTGCGGTAATAGCGCAGGTGGGCTACCGTACCGCCCACGACCCCCAGGCCTACGAAAAACAGCCCTGCCACCATCCAGTCCACCACGACCGGCGCGGGCCACGGCCAGCCGTAAGACCCCCAGAGCCCTGCGGCTGTGATGACCGCGGCGCCGGCTCCTCCTGCGAGGCCGGCGACGGGGCCGTATGCCAGTCCGGCGGCTGCCGGAACCAGGCCCGGTAGCGCGTGGACCGACGGCGGGGGCTTGCCCGCGGCCATCAAGCCGCCATACAGGGCAACCGCTCCCGCGGCGGTCAGCAGCCCCGCCTGGCGCAGCAGGACAGGGACGCGCCGGCGCCCCAGCGGGCGCCGCGACACTTCGGCAGTCTCCCGCACCCTGCCACCCCATCCCCCGGCGACATGGAACCGGCTTCCTCTATTACCGCTGATTATATCGGCCCTCCGGCGGCGTGTCACTCTCCGAACACCCCCTTTCGTGGCCAAGTCGCAGCTCGTGTCCGGGTACAATGGGCGTGGTGGGAAGGGGTCAAAGGTGCGAGGCGTGGGCGAAGCAACGCAAGAGGGGCTCGGAGAACGGCGCGTCCGTGAGGCGCCGCCCCGGAAAGACCGGCTGCGGGCAGGCCGTCTCGTCCTGGCGGCCCTCCTGGTCGTCGCCCTGGTCACCGGGGCAGGGGTCGGAGCCTATCGGGTCGTCTGGTCGCACCTGTCAGCGACGAGCGCTCGGATCGACCGCATGGAGCGCACCCTGGAGCAGCTCTCGGAGCGGGTGAGCCGGATCGAGCAGGTGCAGCGACTGGTCGCGCCCGCCCGGGTCGAGGTCTACTTCAGCCGGTCCACCCCGGAGGGCGAGCTGGAGATGGTACGGGTCGAGCGCCCGGCCCCGCCGGCCAGCGCTCCGGAAGACCGCGTGCGTCTCGCCATCCAGGCCATGCTCCAGGGTCCCTCGCCCGGGGAGACCTCCGGCCAGTCTCTCTACACCCAGATTCCCGAGGGCACCCGCCTGCTGTCGGTACGCCTGCAGGGCGAGACCGCGTTCTTGAACTTCTCCCGGGAGTTCGAGCAGACCGGCGGTACTCAGCGCCTAGCCGGCATGCTCCGCCAGGTGGTCTTCACCGCCACGGCGGTGCCGCCGGTGCGCAAGGTGGTGCTGCTGGTGGAAGGGGAGCAGGTAGGCACCGAGACGCATCCGTTCACAGGAGATGGACTCCTGTTCGGCGAACTCTCCCGGGACGCGCTGCCGCTTTGAGCGGAGAGGCGAGGGGGCCGACGCGCAATCGGGGCTCAGCGTTTCGTCGCGCAGTTCGTGCGGCGTCACCGGTGGCGTTACGCTGCCGGGGTCGCCGCCCTCATCGTCGTGGACCTCCTCCAGCTCTACATTCCCCAGGTCCTGGGCGGCGTGGCGGACGAGCTCGCTGCCGGCCGCCTCAGCGCCGCTTACGTGCTCCGCGCGGCGGGGCTGCTGGTGGCGCTCGACGTGCTGATCGCCGCGGGCCGGTGGGCCTGGCGCCAGTTCCTGCTTGGCGCCTCCCGGCTCCTGGAAGTCGAGCTGAGGCGCCATGTCTTCGTGCACCTGCAAACCCTCTCCGCAGGCTACTTCACGCGGCACCGGGTCGGGGACCTGATGGCTCACCTGACCAACGACATCCAGGCGGTGCGCATGGCGGCGGGGCAGGGCGTGGTGCTCTCGGTGGACGCCATCTTCATGACCGTCGCGGTCGCCGCCATGATGGTCGGTACGACCGACCTGCGCCTCAGCTTGCTGGCTGCCGCGCCGTTGTTGCTGCTCGCCGTCGCCTTGAGCAGGACGGGGCGGGAAGTCCACCGGCGCTTCCGGTCGGTCCAGGAGGGCTTCAGCCACCTCACCGAGTTCGTCGAGGAGAACGTGACAGGGATCCGGGTGGTGCAGAGCTTCGCCCGGGAGGCGCAAGAGCAGGCGCGCTTCGACGCGATCGCCGCCGAGCAGGTGCGCCGCCAGATGCACCTTGCCCGGGTGTGGGCGGCCATGGGCCCCATGACCGAGGGAGCCGTCGGTCTTTCTTTTGCAGTGCTGCTGTTCGTGGGCGGATGGATGGTGGAGTCGGACCTGGTGAGCCTGGGCGGCTTCGTGGCGTTCACCGGTTACCTCTCCATGCTCGTGTGGCCCCTCACGTCGGTCGGGTGGTTGATCAACATGATCCAGAGGGGCCGGGCGTCGCTCGAACGGCTGAGCGCCATCCTGGGTGAGGTGCCGGAGGTGACGGAGAGCCCGGACTCCATCGATCCGGGGCTGCTGTCGGGGCGAGTCGACGTGCGGGGGCTCACCTTCACCTATCCGGGCGCCTCCCGCCCGGCCCTGGTCGACATCCGCTTCTCTTTGCGCCCCGGGGAGAGCCTCGGGCTGGTCGGGCGTACCGGTTCGGGCAAGAGCACCCTGGCCATGCTCCTGCTGCGCCTGTACGACCCGCCGCCCGGGACCATCTTCTACGACGGCGTCGACGTGCGGCGATTGCGCCTGGCTCCGCTACGCCGCCAGATCGGCTACGTGCCCCAGGATCAGTTTCTGTTCTCCATGAGCCTGGCGGAAAACATCGCCTTCGGGCTCGACAGCCGCGGCGCGCAGGACGGAACGGCCGCCAGCGGGCCCCGCCCCGTGAGGCTTGCGGGGGACCCGGCCGACGACCCGGTGGTCGTGCGGGCGGCGCAGCTCGGACACCTGCACGAGGACGTGGAGACGTTCCCCGAGGGGTACCGGTCCCTGGTCGGCGAGCGGGGCATCGCCCTCTCGGGCGGCCAAAAGCAGAGGACCGCCATCGCCAGGGCCCTGGCCAAGGAGCCCAGGTTGCTCGTCATGGACGATGCTCTCTCCGCCGTGGACGTGCAGACGGAGCGGGCCATCCTGCACGACCTGCAGGACGTGCTCGCCGGGAGGACGACCATCATCATCTCCCACCGGCTCTCCGCGGTCCGCCATTGCGACCGGATCCTGGTGCTGGACGAGGGCCGGATCGTCGAGGAGGGCACCCACGAGGAACTCGCCGCTCGAGGTGGCCTCTATGCGCGCATGCTCCACCAGCAGCAGCTGGAAGCAGAACTCCAGGCGCCCTGAGGCGCAGTCGGGGAGGTCTTCCACCGGTGCCGCAGGCGTTCGACATCCACGAAGAAGAAGCGCTCAAACCCCGCGGCGATCCACGGCTGCTGCGCCGGCTCGCCGGCTACGCCCGCCCGTACGCCGGGCCCATCGCGCTGGCGGTGCTGATGGCGCTGCTGGTCACCGTGGCCGACCTGGCGAGGCCTTACGTATTCAAGGTCGCCATCGACGACCATTTGCTGGGGTTTTCGCAGCCCCTCGTGGAGGTGACGGGTCTGACGCTCCCTCCACCGCTGCAGGAGCGGGCGGTGCAGCTCGGCGATCGCTTGTTCGTGAGGGAGCGGGAGCTGCCGGCCGGTCCCGTTCGGGAACGGCTGGCCGGCGCTCGCCGCCGGCAGATCCTCAAGGTGGGCGGGCAACCCCTGCTGGTGGACGGGGTGGTGGCCGGGCAGCGTGACGCAGCGCTCAATCGGGGCCGGGTCGTGGGCCGGGCGGGGCAGGGGCGGCTTCTCGTCGAGTTCGACGGGCGCACGTACGAGGCGGAGCCGGTCGGCGCCGACGAGTGGCGGCGGTTCCTTCGACCCGACCACTCCGCGCTGCTGAGGCTGGGAGCAGTACTGGTGGGGTTGACGATGGCTTCGCAGGCCTTGGCGTATGGGATGACCTTCCTCATGCAGCGCTCGGGACAGGAGATCGTCCGGAGGCTGCGCAGCCAGCTCTTCCATCACGTCGAGCACCGGGCTCTGTCCTTCTTCGACCGGCAGCCGGCGGGCCGGATCGTCACGCGGCTCACCAACGACACCGAGGCGCTCAGCGAGATGTACACCACCGTGGTGGTCAGCCTCTTCCGGGACGGCTTCATCCTCGTGGGCGTCATCGTCGCCATGGCCCGCCTCGATCCCGGGCTGAGCGCGGTCGGCCTGGCGGTGTTGCCCGTCGTGGGCGGCGCGACATGGGTCTTCCGGGCGAAGGCCCGGGACGCGTATCGCCGGGTGCGGGTGCGGCTGGCCAGAGTCAACGCGTTCCTGGCGGAAAACCTGGCCGGCATGTGGCTCGTCAAGGCCTTCGCGCAAGAGCCGGCCCAGCTGGCCCGCTTCGACCGGGAAAACGAGGAGTACCTGCGCTCCACGATGGGCGAGCTGTCGGTGTTCGCCGTGTTTCGACCCGTGGTGGATTTCCTGGGAAATGGTGCGCTGGCCCTCTTGCTGTGGTACGGGGGCGTCCGGGTGGCGCAAGGCCAGCTCGAGTACGGCGTGTTGTACGCTTTCCTGCAATACATCCGGCAGCTCTTCCAGCCCATCGGGGATCTGGCCGAGAAGTACAACGTGCTGCAGGCGGCGATGGCCTCTTCCGAGCGCATCTTCCAGATCCTGGACGATCCGACGGCCATCCGGGAGCCGGCGCAGCCGGCCAGGGTGCCCTCCAGGGCGAGGGGGCACGTGGCCCTCGACCGGGTCTGGTTCGCCTACGAAGCGGAGCGCTGGGTGCTGCGCGACGTCTCGCTGGAGGCCCGCCCCGGCGAGACGGTGGGGCTCGTGGGGGCGACCGGGGCCGGCAAGAGCTCCATCATCGCGTTGATGGCGCGCCTGTACGACGTCCAAAAGGGCGCGGTGCTGCTGGACGGGCACGACGTGCGGACGCTGCCCCTGGGGTGGCTCAGGCGCCAGGTGGCCGTGGTGTTGCAGGACCCGCTGCTTTTCTCCGGTACTCTGGCGTACAATATCGGCTTCGGCGTGGACGGCGCCGGACCGGAGGAGGTCCGGGAGGCGGCCCGCAGGGTCGGCGCACACGAGTTCATCGAGGCGCTGCCCGGCGGCTACGACTATCCGGTCAGCGAGCGGGGCGCGGGGCTATCGGCGGGCCAGCGCCAGCTCATCGCCCTGGCGCGAGCGGCCGCGCTGCGTGCGCCGGTGCTCGTTCTCGACGAGGCGACGGCCAGCGTGGACAGCGAGACGGAGCAGCGCATCCAGGCGGCCATCCGGTCGCTGCAGGGGGCGTGCACCGTGATCATCGTGGCGCACCGGCTCTCCACGGTGGTACACGCCGACCGCATCGTGGTGCTGCACCGCGGCGAGGTGCGGGAGGTCGGGCGCCACGACGAGCTGCTGGCGCGCCAGGGGCTCTACGCCAAGATGTGGCAGCTCCAGACCCTGGAGCGGCAAGCCGGCCGGGTTGCCGCGGCAGGATGAGGAGCGGGCCGCCCGCCGCCGTGCTCAGGCGGCGCCCAGATACGCTTCCGCCACGGCCGGGTTGGCCATCAGCTCCGCGGAGGGCCCGCTCAAGACGACCCGGCCGTTCTCCAGGACGTAGCCCCGGGTGGCGAGCGCGAGGGCCATACGGGCGTTTTGCTCGACCAGAAGCAGGGTCGTGCCCTGCCGGTTGATCTCCCGCAACAGCCGGAAGATCTCCGCGACCAGCACCGGTGCCAGCCCCATGGACGGCTCGTCCAGCAGCATGATGCGGCCCCGCAGCATCAGGGCTCGCCCGATGGCCAGCATCTGCTGTTCGCCGCCCGAGAGGGTGCCGGCGTTCTGATGGCGCCGCTCGGCCAGGCGGGGCAGCAGCGAGAAGACCCGCTCGATGTCCTCCTGCACCTGGCGGCGATCGCGGCGGGAAAAGGTGGCCAGGCGCAGGTTTTCGAGCACGGTAAGGTTGGCGAAGATGGCCCGCCCTTCGGGGACGTGGGAAATGCCCATGGCGGCGATCTGGTCGGCCGGCAGGCGGGAGAGGTCGGCGTCCCCGAAGAGGATCTTCCCCCGGGCCGGGCGCACCAGGCCGGAGACGGCCCGGAGCGTGGTGGTCTTGCCGGCGCCGTTGGCGCCGATGAGCGCCACGACCTCGCCGTCATGTACCTGGAGCGAGACCCCCGAGAGCGCCTGGATGCTGCCGTAGCGGACCTCCACGTCCTGCAGGGTGAGCAGCGCCCGGCCCGGTCCTGGTTGAGCCACCGCCATCACGACCCCTCCGCCTGGCGGCCCAGGTATGCCTCCAGCACCCTGGGATGCTGCCGGATGAACTCGGGCGGGCCTTCCGCGATGATCTCCCCGAAGTCGAGCACCACGATCCGGGGGCAGACCCCCATCACGACCCGCATCTGGTGCTCGATGAGGATGATGGCGACGCCGAAGTGCCGGTGGATCCATCGAATCTGCTCCAACAGGCGCTCCGCTTCCGCCGGGTTCATGCCGGCGGCCGGCTCGTCGAGGAGCAGGAGGCGAGGCCTCGCGGCCAGGGCGCGGGCCATCTCCAGGCGCCGCTGGTGCCCGTATGGCAGGCTCCCGGCCGGCTCGGCGGCCAGGTGGGCGAGGCCGAACAGCTCCAGCATCTCCATGGAACGCTCGAAGATGGCTTCCTCCTCGGCCGCGATCGCACCGGCCCCGGCCAGCGCGCCGAAGAGGTGCGTTCGGCCGCTCTTGTACAGGGCCGCCCGCACGTTGTCGAGCACGGAAAGCCCCTTGAACAGTCGAATGTTCTGAAAGGTGCGGGCCACGCCCGCTTGGGCGATCTGGCTGGGGCGCAGCCCCACCAGCGAGCGCCCCAGCCACCGGATCTCCCCGGCCGAAGGACGATAGACCCCGGTCACCAGGTTGAAGACCGTCGTCTTGCCGGCGCCGTTGGGGCCGATGAGGCCCACCAGCTCCCCTTCCTCGAGCTGCAGGGAGAAGTCGTGCAGCGCCTGCAGGCCGCCGAAGCGAATGCCGAGATGCTCGATCTCAAGGAGCGCCAACGACCTTCGCCCCTTCCCCGGCGCGCCGGCGCAGCAGGCGCTCCCGCCATGGAATCAGCGCGGCGGGCTCCTGATAGCCCAGGATGCCGCGCGGCCGCAGGATCATCAACAGCACCAGCAGAAGCGGCGCCAGCACCCACCGCCACAGCCCCAGGAAGCGCAACAGCTCCAGCAGCACCGTGTAGATGGCGGCGCCCAGCACGCTGCCGGCCAGGCTGGCGACGCCTCCGAGGTAGACCATGACCAGGATCTCCGTGGACTTGACGATGTCGAAGCTCTTCGGGTTGATGAATTGAATCAGGTGGGCGTACAGTCCCCCCGCCACCCCGGCGAAGAAGGCAGCGATGAGGAACGCCTGGAGCTTGACCCGGCGCGTCTCGATGCCGATGATCTCCGCCGCCACCTCGTCTTCTCGGATGGCCTGGACGCCGCGTCCGAAACGGGAGTGCAGGAACTGGCGAAGCGCCCCGAGCGTCACGAACACCCACAAGTAGACCCAGGCGGGGCTCGTCAGGCGGGCGATTCCGACCAGCCCCCGCGGGCCGCCCACCGCCTCGATGTTTTCGATGACGCTCTTGACGATCATGTTGAGGGCCAGCGTGACGATGGCCAGGTAATCGCCCCGCGTGCGGAAAGAGGGGATGGCCACCAGGAGGCCGACCGCCGCCGCTCCTGCTCCCCCCAGGACGACCGAGACGGGGAAGAAGTACGGCCACCACGCCCGGGGCACGGCCCAGAGCATGGTCACGGCCGAAACGTAAGCCCCCACCGCCATGAACCCGGCATGGCCCACGGAGAACTCGCCCATGTAGCCGTTGACCAGGTTGAGGCTGGCCGCGAGGATGACGTTGATGCCGACGTACATCAGGACCTGGACGTGGTACGCGTTGAGGGGCAAGAGGGGCAGCACGAAGTGCAACAACGCCACGATGGCGGCTGCTGCCGCCCACCAACCGGCATCCCGTCCCACCAGGCCTGCCGTTGCCGGCTTGCTCCGGACGCCCCCGGCTTTCACACTTTCTGCGCCCATACCCGTCCCATCAATCCCGTCGGTTTGAAGACCAGCAGCAACAGCAGCAGGGAGAAGGCGACGAAATCCCGGTACGTCGACGGGAGGAAAGCCGCTACGAGCACCTCGGTCGCCGCCAGGATGTAACCCCCGAGCATCGCGCCCCGAATACTGCCGATCCCACCCACCACGGCCGCGACGAACGCCTTCCAGCCCACCAGGATGCCCATGTAGGGATCGATGATGGGGTAAGCGAGGCCCACCAGGATCCCTCCTGCGGCCGCCAGGGCCGATCCGATGGCGAAGGTGAGGCTGATCACCCGGTTGACCGGCACTCCCATGAGCGGGAGATGGCGGATGTCCCACGAGATGGCCCGCATGGCCATGCCCATGAGCGTGCGGTTGACGAAGAGATCGAGAGCCAGCATGAGGACGAGCGCGACCGCCAGGATCACGGCCTGGGTCGAAGAGAACCCGATGTCACCAGGCAGCGTGTAAAAGTGCATCGGGATCATCCGGGGAATCTGCCGTGGCTGTGCGCCGACCGTGGCCAGCGTGAAGTGCTCGAGGAACAGCCCGATACCGAGGGCCGTGATGACCGCCGAGACCCGCGGCGCGTCCCGGAGCGGCCGGTACGCCAGCCGCTCGATGGTGACCCCGAGGGCGGCCGTGGCGACCATGCTGAACAGCAGGGTCGCCACGAAAGGCCACCTCAACACCGCGGCGGCGAAGAAGCCCAGGAAGGCGCCCACCATGAAGATGTCGCCATGGGCGAAGTTGATGAGCCGGAGCACCCCGTACACCATGGAGTAGCCCAGGGCGATGAGGGCGTAGACCGACCCGAGCTGCAGCGCGTTGACGATCTGTTGAGCGATGTAGAAGGCCAAGGTGAGCGCCTGCCTGCCCTACGCCGTCAAGGCGTCGCGGTCGTGAAGTATTTGAACTGCCCGTTCTTGATCTGGATCACCACGGCGCTCTTGATGGGGTCGCCCGATCCGGCGAACTGCATCGTGCCGGTCACTCCGTCGTACCGCTCGATGGAGGCGAGGGCATCTCGTACGGCCTGGCGATCGGGCTTGCCCGCCTTCTCGAGCGCGGTCACCAGCAGCCCGAAGGCGTCGTACGTGAGGGCGGCCACGTCGTCCGGGAGGCTCCCGTAACGCTCCTGGTAGCGCTTGATGAACGTCTGGGCGGTGGGGGTGGCGATGTCGGGCGCGTAGTGGGTGGTGTACATGAGCCCTTCCATGTCGGAGCCTCCCAGCTCCAGGAGCCCCGCGAAGCCCCAGGAGTCGGAGCCGATGATCGGGACGTTGAGCCCGATCTGCCGGGCCTGCTGGACCTGCAGCGGCACCTCGCTGTAGTAGTTGGGCAGGAAGAGGATGTCAGGCCTCGCCGCCCGGATCTTGGTGAGCTGGGAGAGGAAGTCTTTGTCCCCGGTGGTGTAGGTCTCGAACGCGACCACCTGGCCGCCGAGCCTGGTGAAGCTCTGGCGGAACACTTCCGCGATGCCCTTGTTGTACTCGCTCGCGACGTCGTAGAGGACGGCCGCTCGCTGCGCCTTGAAGTGCTGGCGGGCGAAGGATGCGACGACCTGCCCCTGGAAGTCGTCCGTGAAGCAAGCGCGGAAGACCCACTGCTTGCCCTTGGTCGCATTGGGGTTGGTCGACCAGGGCGTAATCATGGGGGCGTGGGCCGATTCGGCCACGTCGGCGGCCGGCACCGCGTTGCGGCTGGCGTTGGGGCCGATCATGGCCAGCACGCCGTTTTGGAAGTACAGCTTCTGGGCGACGGCGACGGCCGACTGCGCCTTGTCTTCGTTGTCCTCGACCAGCAGGCGGATCGTGTAGCGCTGGTTACCGACCTTCACACCGC
The DNA here is from genome assembly GCF_035593305.1 of Limnochorda sp. L945t. GTDB lineage: Bacteria > Bacillota > Limnochordia > Limnochordales > Geochordaceae > Carboxydichorda > Carboxydichorda subterranea. The sequence continues at coordinate 437,403 of NZ_CP141615.1, forward strand.
CGGCCTGGTTGATCTCGTCCACGGCCAGGCGCGCTCCGTTGAGGCTGGATTGGCCGACCTGGGGGATGCTCCCGGTGAGCTCCACGTTGAGACCGATCGCGATCTCCGCCGCCAGGGCGGGCAAGACCCACCCGAGGGCCAGGACCAGCCCCAGGGCCACGACAATCCATGGCATTCGGCTGCTGCGCACGGCAAAACACCCCTCCCTGCCTTTCCGATAGGCGCCGCTTCCGGATACCCGATTCACGGGAAAGCGTCGGTAACGAGATGCCCTATCCATTCGCTGGACCCCCGGCCTTTCCTTCCGGAACAACGGCCGGGTGCGGCAAGGGGGGAGGAAGGGGGGGCGCTCAGGCAGGCTGCAGGCTGGTGACGGGGGCGGGGACGGGCCACGACGCGCTGGCCGTCGGGAGCGAGCGGCGGCCCATGACCGGGCCGAGGCGGCCGGCCATCTCGGGGTCGAGCGGCGCCTGGGGGAAGAAGCGGCGCACGACGGCGGCGACCGCGTGCTCCGACGCCGGCGGCGCCACGAAGTCGGCGGCCGCAAGGAGCTCGGGCTCCGCGTCCAGGACGGCTACGCCGGCGCCCGCCAGCTGGATCATCTGGAGGTCGTTGAGGGCGTTGCCCACGGCCACGACCTCGGCCGGGCGAAGGCGCAACCACCGCAAGAGGTACGCGAGGCCCGCCGCCTTGCTGACGCCGGGCGCCATCACCTCCACACAATCGGGCGCCGAGCGCAAGAGGCCGAACAGGTGCCCGAACTCCGGCCGGGCGGCCTCCCGGGCGAAGGCGTCGGCCGCCTCCGGGTCGGGAGCGAGCAAGAGCACCTTGACGGCTCCCCCCTCGCGCCACCACGGCGCATGCCCGGTCGCTCCCGCAGGCCACGGCGGTAGCAGGTGCTCCCGGTCCTCGATCAGCAGGTGATCGCGCAGCCGTTCACCCCCTGCCACCGGGGTGATGCCAGAGCGGCCATACACGAAACCGGCCAGAGCGGATCGGCCGGCCAGCCGGACGACGGCGTCCACGGCCTCTGGCGCCAGATGCTGCTGGAAGCAGACCGTCCCGTCCTCTTTGACCACCTGAGCGCCGTTGAACGTGACGACGGGCAGCCGGATGCCGAGGCGCCGGGCCAACGGCAGGGTTGCGGCGGCGGTGCGACCGGTGGCGAGCGTGACCGGCAGGCCGCGCTCCACCAGCCGGCGCAGCGCGTGCTCGTTGATCTCGCTCAAGCGGCCGCCTGTGTCCAGGAGGGTGCCGTCGATGTCGGAAACCAAGAAACGAGGCACCATGCGGTTCGCTCATCCTCTCCTCTCACGGGGGCTTCTCATGCCCATTTTCAAGACTATACCCGGGCAGGCGGCTGCAGGTCAACGTTGGGCAACAAATGCCTGAACCTTCTGTTGCGGCGCTTTTCGCGGCTGCCCGGGCCGCGGCCGTCACCGCGAGGCCTGCGTCGTCAAAGCCTGCTGCAGGGCACCGGCGGCCGCGTGCAAGAGCCGGCGCACGTCCTCGGTGGAATCGGGAGCTCCTTCGCCCTCCGACAAGAGCGGCACGACCACCTTCTCCATCCATGCGGCGTCGAACTCCCACAGCGCCGGATGGGCTGGCAGGGATCGCGCACACGGCGCCGAGACCCTGGCGGCGATGGTGGCCTGGTCACGGTCGGGGTCGCTGAGGGGCATCCATCCGGCGCGGGCAACGGCCTCGGCCAGGTAGCCGACCGCTTCGAGCGCCCGTGCCGAGGCCGGCTGCGAGGCAGCGACTCCCTCGCTCCATGCCCACGTGGCGCACCCCGCCGGCCCTCGCGGAACGGGCGAGACCGACGCCCTGAAGCCGGCCGGCCCAGAGGGGCCTGCGGCGTCCCCGGCGAACGGCCCCGGGCGCGCCGGCGTTTCCAGCGGGTCGGAGAAGAGGCCCATCACGAAGGGCGCCTGGCTCGCTCGGAAGAGGAGATCGGGCGGCTCGGTCCAGCTGCGGGGCGCCGGAGGGCTGATCCCGGTGCGTACGAAGTCCCGGTAGTAGGTCGCTGCCTGCACGACGGGTTCTTCGGCGGTCCAGGGCCGGCCGTCGACCATGAGCTCTCCCCCTGCCTGCCAGACGAACATGACCATGGGCGGCCAGCCGTTCACTCCCATGCCCCACCGGGCCGTCCCCGACGCCTGCACCCTCCTGGCGGCCTCCGTCAGGTCTTGCCAGCTCCAGCCGGTCTGTGGGGGCAGGACGCCGGCCTGCCGGAGCTGGTCCTCGTTGGCGTACAGGAGCACCGGATCGAGGAAAGCCGGCACGGCCCACACCCGCCCACCGAGCTCGAAGGGAGTGAGGGCGGCCGGATGGCCTCCGTAAGGGGCCACCCGATCGGTCACGTCCGCCAGGAAGCCCCGGGCGGCCAGCCGCGCGGCGGTCATGGCATCGACGACGACCAGGGGCGGCGCCCGCCGTTCGGCGAGGGCCAGCGTCAGGCGGGCGGTATAGTCGTCCCAGATGGGCTCGAGGGCGAGCTGGAGGTGGGGGTGGGCGCGGCGCGCCAGCTCCGCGACGTGCCGCCAGAGGGGCAGGTAACCCCCGCGGGCCGGTACCCACATCGTAATCGGTTCACCCGTCGCCGGGGAGGCGCGCGCCGGGCGGTAGGGCCCGGCGACGAGTATCAGGGCCGCCAGCACGGCGGCCATCGCTTGCTTGCTCACGGGACCATGGTACCCCGGGTGCGGCCTTTCCGGTACCGCCCTTCGTGCTTGACGACGGGCGCCGGGCCGGGAGATACTCAAGCATGGTCGGCTGTGCACGCGCAGGAGGCAGGGAAAGCCGTTGGAGCGTTCGTCCGACATCCTCAAGCGGATCAACGAACTGGCCGCGGAGCGGCTGCGGCTTTGGTCCAAGGGCCATCTGACGGATCAGGACCGGGAGCGAATCGGGCGGATCACGATGGAGCTGGACCGCCTGTGGGAGAAGCGCCGGGAGGAGCGGGCAGCGCTCGCCCACGGCATGCCCATCCGCCGCATCCTCGCCGGCGATCTGAGGAGGCCGGAGGCGCCCGTCTCCTCGCCCGATTCCCAGGGCCCCCGCTGACGGGGCGGCCATCAGGCGAGCGCGTCTTCTCCATGCTCCGGCTTTTCGATGCCTCCGGCCGGGCGCCGGAGCCCGTAGATCCCCCCGAGTCCATCTACGATGCGATACGCTGGCCCGCCGCACCGGAGGACCGGCCCTATGTCGCGCTCAACATGGTCACGACCGTCGACGGCAAGGCCACCCTGCTCCGGGGGAGGCATCGCCGGCCCATCGGGAGCGCGGTGGACCGTGCGCTCATGGTCCGGCTGCGGGCCTGGGTGGGGGCGGTCGTGAGGGGCGCCGGGACGGTACGCCAGGCTCCCTACTACCCCTCCCTCCCGGAGGGGGTACCGGATCGGCGCCGGCAAGCAGGGCTCGACCCGCTGCCGCTGGTGGTCATCCTCTCCTCCTCGGGCTCGTTGCCCACCGAGGTGCCCCTGTTCCGGCAGGCGCCCCGCAGGCCCGTGGTGTTCACGGGACCCGGGGCCGCACCCGAGACCCTCCGGCGCCTCCGGGAAGTGGCGGACGTGCTCCCCGTGCCCGTGACGGGGCCCGACTCCATCCGGTGGGTGCTGCGCACCCTGCGGTCCCGTTGGGGCGTCCAGGCCGTCCTGAGCGAAGGCGGCCCTACCCTCAACTCGGCCTTTTTCCGGGCGGGTTGCGTCGACGAGTTGTTCTGGACGGTGGCTCCCCGCATCGCCGGCACATCGGACGATCTCTCCCTGGTGGAGGGCCAGGGGCTCATCGACCCCATGCCCACCCTGCGGCTCCAAAGCGCGCATCTTCATGAAGACGAGCTGTACTTGCGTTACCGGGTCCTTCCCTGACAGGCGGCCGCGGCCGGCAGGTGGCCCTGAGCCGCCCTCTTTTCTGGCAGGGACATCCGTCATGTCTCCACGTAGCGGCACATGAAGCCGGGCCGGGCCGGAGCCGGGGGGTAAGGGTGGACCCGCCGGATGCGGAAGTCGAACCGGCAGTAGCTGACGAAGTCGTGGACCCCGGAGAGCTCGATGTCGGCCACGGGGATGGGGTCGCCGTCCGGGACGGCCAGAGCGACCTCTCCCATCGTGCCAGGAGTCAGGTGCCCGCTCACGATGTCCTCCGCCACCTCGGGGTCCATGTCGGCCACGCGATAGGCGAGGTGGTACATCTTGCCGGGCCCCAGGCTCCGCAAGTTGTCGGCGACCCAGGAGTTCTTGACGAGCAGCTGCAGCACTCGACCCGCCATGCCGCCTCCAGCATATGCGCCCGGCCCGGCCTTGGGGTCCGCCCCCGCGGACCCGTTGAGCCAAGGCAAATGTCCCTTGCCGCCGGACCCGGTGCTTCGTTAGACTGCGACAGGGGGCTGGCCGCTTGCGAGCTCGCCGGATGGCCAGTGCAGCCGCGCTGGCGGTGGCAGCCGCCTTCCTTGCGGGGGCGGTCTGGTACAATCGCAGCCTCGGCAGCCAGGCCGAGCTCGGCCGGCCCGTGCCCGCCTTCCGGCTCGCCGACCTGCGCAACCGGCCGGTGGAGACGCCGGCCCTGGCAGGGCGACCTTACGTCATCAACTTCTGGACCACCTGGTGCGAGCCGTGCCGGGAGGAGATCCCCTCGCTCGAGGCTTTCTACCGGCGCTTCGGCGACCGCATGCCGATCGTCGGCGTCAACGTGCGGGAGCCGGCCGGCACGGTGGAGCGGTTCGTGCAGGCGTTCGCCATGACCTATCCGGTCGTCCGGGACGTGGACGGCAAGGTGGCCGAGCGGTTCCGAGTGCGAGGGTATCCCGAGAGCTGGCTCGTGGGGGCCGACGGGGTGGCCCGGCGGTACTGGCCCGGCCCTCTCACGTTCGAAACCCTGGAGCAGGCGTACCGGGAGGTCACCGGGCAACCCATCGCCGCGGGAAGCGCCCGGGGCGGCCCGCTACCGGCCGGCGACGCGGCCGTCGCCGCGGTCAGCGCCGGCCGCGACCTTTTCCTGGTGACCTCGGGCCGCATCCTCCAGGGTGACGTGCGCAGATGGGACCGGCCGGAGGCCTGGCGTGCACTGCCGCTCCCGGAGGGCGCCGGCGGCCCGCGGCCTGTCGTCACGGCGGCCACTGCCGCTTCGGGTCAGGAGGGGCTGGTGGTGGCCCTCGAGCGGGAGACGGGGGACGAGGTGTGGGCCTACGACCCCGGAGCTGCCCGGTGGAGCCGCCAGGCCATCGTCCCCGGGCGCGTGCTCTCCCTGTCTCCCCTGACAGGGGGCAACTACCTGGCCTGGGTGGAGGGGCAGGGGCTCGTCGTCGTGGACGGGGCCGGGCGCTCCAACCCCCTCGTGTCGCAGGAGCTGCCCCTGCCGGCCCGGCAGGCCCACGCGAGCGTGGTGGGGGAGTGGGTGGTGGCCGCCACGCCCGTGGGGGTGCTGCGCGCCCCGGCCGGCGACGGGGGTGTCCCGCTTGCGGGCGGGACCATTCGCTTCAGCCCGACGCGCCTTGCCGAGCCGGCCCGTTGGGTGATGCCATGGGGCCGGGAGTGGCTCGTAGCCACTCAGACGGGTCTGTACCGCTACGACCCTCGCGACGACCAGGCGGCCCCGCTGCCGGGTACCCCGGTGCGAGCGTTCGCGGCGCTCGCTCCGTTGCCCGGTGGGCGGGTGGCCGCGGTGGCGGCCGACGGGGACCTGTACCAGGTGGACCCGGCGGACCCGGCCGGCGGCTGGCAACTCTCGCCGATCGCCAGGGGGGTGCCGTGATGGCGCACGGGCCGAGCCTCGCCCGCACCCGGGCCACGGGGGTGGAGATCGCGGTCTGGAGCGTGATCTTGCTGGTGGCAGTGGTCACGGCGGCCGGGCTCGCCTCGTCGCTCTCCGGCATGGCCCAGGAGACGACCGTCGAAGCGCGAGCCAGGGCCATTGCCCGGGAGCTGAGCTGCCCCGTCTGCGAGGGGCAATCCGTGGCCGACTCGGCCAGCACCGTCGCCGCGCAGATGCGGGCAGAGATCCGGCAGATGCTGGACGAGGGCAAGAGCGAAAGCGAGATCATCGATTACTACGTGCAGCAGTACGGCACCTGGATCCTGGCCAGGCCGCCCGCTACCGGCGCTTACGTGCTGCTGTGGGGCGCACCGCTTTTGGTGCTGGCCGCCGGAGCGGCCTGGGCCTATCGCCGGGTGAGTAGTGGAGGGCATCGGCCTTGATAGCAGCCCTGACGGGCCAGGGGGCGCTCTGGCTCACGCTGGCGAGCCTGCTCGCGAGCTTGGCCCTGGGGGTGGGGGGGCTCGTCAAGCACCGCCCGGGCTGGCTCCGGACCGCCCGGACGCTGGTGGTGGCAGCCTTTGGCCTCGCCACGATAGCCTCGGCGGCGCTCCTTTTCCTGCTGGTGACGGACGACTTCAGCGTGGCGTACGTCGCCGAGCGTTCGGCCCGGGCGATGCCGCTCGTCTACAAGATAGGGGCCTGGTGGGGCGGGCAAGAGGGCTCGCTCCTGTTCTGGCTGTGGCTGCTGCTGGTGTACGCGAGCCTGCTGGCCACGGCCCGGCCCGATCGCGACGCGCCGCGGCTGTGGCCCGTCGCTACCGCCGTGCTGGCGGGAGTCGGTGCCTTCTTCGCATGGCTGGTCGCTGCGCTGGAGAGCCCCTTCCGGTTGCTCGCCACGCCTCCCGCCGACGGGGTGGGCCTCAACCCGCTGCTCCAGTCGCCCTCCATGCTGGCTCACCCGGCAGCGCTGTACCTGGGGTACGTCGGGCTGGCCGTGCCCTTCGCCATGGCGGTGGCAGGGCTGATCGTGGAGCCCCGGTCGGACGGGTGGGTGAGGGTGGCCCGGCGGTGGGCCATGGTCCCGTGGTTTTTCCTCGGACTCGGGATCGTGCTCGGCGGCGAGTGGGCGTACAAGGAGCTGGGCTGGGGCGGGTACTGGGGATGGGATCCGGTGGAGAACGCCTCCCTGGTGCCGTGGCTCCTGCTCACCGGCTTCGTTCACTCCGCGCAAGCCCAGGAGCGCAGGGGCACCCTGCGGCGTTGGAACGCAGTGCTGATCCTGCTCTCCTGGCTGTCGGTGCTGCTCGGGACCTTCGTGACCCGCAGCGGCGTCCTGGCCTCGGTCCACGCCTTCGCCGAGTCGCCGACGGGGCCTTACTTCATGGGGTTCATCGGGGTCGTGGCCGCCGTGGGCGTGTGGGGCCTCATGAGCCGGTGGGACGCGCTCGGCGACGCCCGGCCGGTCGCTTCGGCCCTCTCCCGGGAGGGGGCTTTCATCGCAGGCAACCTGGTGCTCGTCTCGCTCGCGTTCGCGGTGGCCTTCGGCACCGCCGTGCCCATCGTCAGCCGGCTGTTCGGCCCCGGGATCACGGTGCAGGCTCCCTATTTCGAGCGGGTCAGCGCCCCGCTGTTCACCCTGATGCTCGTCTTGATGGGCGTGGGCCTGTCGCTTCCCTGGAACCCACAGCCGAAGGATAGCCAGGACGGGCGGGGTCGCCGGCGGCTCGTGCGCCTGCCTTCGTGGGTCCGCCGGCTGCTGCCGGCCATCGGGGGATCGCTGGTCTTCGGGGGGCTGCTGTGGGCGGGCGGGGTGCGCCGTCCCTTGCTGATCCTGGGTCTGATGGCGGCGTTCCTTGCGGGCGGCATGGCGCTCGCCCAGCTGGTGCGGGAGCTCTCGATGCAGTGGCGCAGGCGAAACGCCGGCGGCTGGGGCAGCCTGTCGCGCCTCGGAGCGGCGGTGGCGCACGCGGGGGTGGCCGTCCTCGCCGTGGGAGTCGTGGCTTCCACCGCGTTCCAGGCGGAGCTGAGCCGGTCGCTGCAGGTGGGGCAGAGCGCGTCGGTGGCGGGGTACACGTTCCGGTTCGAGGGCATGTCGATGCGCCGGGTGCCCGGCGCCACCGAGGTCTACGCGAGCCTGAGCCTGTACCGGGGTGACCGGTCGCTGGGGCGCCTGGAGCCGGCGAAGCGCCTGTACGACGGGCGGATGGCGGAGTTTGGCGCCACCTCGGAAGTAGCCCTGCTGCGCCAGGTCGAGAGCGACGTCTACGTGGCCCTGGCCGGCTGGGACGACGGGGGCCGGGTGGCTGCCTTCGAGTTTTACGTCAACCCCATGGTCAACTGGATCTGGCTGGGGTCGCTGTTGATGCTGGCCGGCACGGGACTGGCGGCATGGGCGCTGTCCATGGCGCGCCAGGCGGCCGAGCGCAAAGCGGCGGCGTGCCTGGCACTCTCGTCCAAAGGCGCGTTCACCGGGCAGGCGGGGGTACCGGTCGCCCGGGTGCCGCAGCAGGCTGCTCCTCCACCCACGTGCTGACGTTGCGGCCGATCACCTTGACCTCCAGCTCGAGGCGAACGCCGAAGCGGCGAAAGACCTCGCGGCGGACCATGCGGACGGCCTCGAGGACCTCGATGCACCGCGCATGCCCCTTGTTGACGATGAAGTTGGCGTGGATCGGCGAGATTTCCACGTCCCCCTGGCGCCACCCCTTGAGCCCCGCTTGCTCGACGAGGCGGCCTGCGAAGTCGCCCGGAGGGTTCTTGAAGATGCTGCCCGCTCCCGGCTCGCCCAGGGGCTGCGTGCGCCGGCGGCTCTCGAGGTAGGCTTGCATGGCCGCCGTGATGGCCTCGGCCGGCCGCCCGGTCTCGAGCTCCAGTAACACCTCCGCGACGACCAGGTCGGTGCGCTCCTGGAGGATGCTCGACCGGTAGGCGAACTGCATCTCGGCGGCCGACAGCGTATGCGGGGCCCCGTCCGGGTCGAGGCAGGTGACCTGCCGCACGACCGGCGCGATGGACTGCTGATGCGCCCCGGCGTTCATGACGACGGCGCCACCGATGCTGCCCGGGATCATCACGGCGAACTCCAGGCCCGACAGGGCCCGCATGGCGGCCTGCCAGGATACGGCGGGCAGGGGGGCCCCCGCCTCGGCGATGAGGCGGTTGCCCTCGAACCGCACCCCCGACAGACCCCGCGCGACCTGGATGACCGCGCCCTCGATCCCGTCGTCGCTCACCAGCAAATTGGAGCCGCGACCGATGACCGTGACGGGGATGCCGGCCTGCCGGCAGGCCTTGAGGGCAAGAGCGAGATCCTCCCGCCCCTGGGGCTGGATGAAGAGATCCGCCGGGCCTCCGATGCGGAAAACGGTGTGATCGGCCATGGGCTCGTGCTGAAGGACCGTGCCCCGCAGCCTCTCCCGCAGGTACTGCACCAGTGACGCTTCGCTCGATGTCGGCATCCCATCACCGCGGCTTTCCGGCAGGTGAACCGCTCTAGTGGAGTCTATTCCCCGGACGACCCGGCGTACTCCTGGCAGCCGCGGGCTCGGGCGCGGGGCCCTGCGCCGGAGTCCCGCGCTCAGTCGCCGAGGTCGACCATGACATGGCCGCCGTCGATCTTGACAGGGTAGGTGCGGAGCGGCTTATAGGCGGGCAGGGTGAGCGCCCTGCCCGACGCGACGTGGAAGCGGGCCCCGTGCTTGGGGCACTCGACGGTCCCCTCGTCGGGGTCGAAGTCGCCCTCGCTCAAGCTGGCCCGCTCGTGGGTGCAGGTGTCGTCGGTGGCGAAGACGCCCTGAGCAGTGTGCCACAGGGCCAGGCGCTGCCCGCCGGCGTCGACGCGGCGGGCAGCACCGGGCGGCAGCTCGTCGATGGGGAGTACGGGGCGAAACGCCACGGCGCTCAGCCCACCGAGCCTTCCATCTCGAGCTCGATCAGGCGGTTGAGCTCGACGGCGTACTCCATGGGCAGGGAGCGGGAGAAGGGCTCGATGAAGCCCATGACGATCATGGCCGTCGCCTGCTCCTCCGAAAGCCCGCGGCTCATCAGGTAGAAGAGCTGCTCCTCGCTCACCTTGCTCACCGTCGCCTCGTGCTCCATCTGGACGTCGGAGTTGAGCACCTCGATGTAGGGAATGGTGTCGGTCTTGGACCGGTCGTCGAAGATGAGGGCGTCGCAGTTGACTTTGCTCTTGCTCCGGTAGGCGTCCTCGGCCACGTGGACCAGGCCCCGGTAGGTGGTCTTGCCGCCATCCTTGCAGATCGACTTGTTGGTGATGGTCGAGGTGGTATACGGCGCCAGGTGGACGGCCTTGGCGCCGGCGTCCTGGTGCTGGCCCGGCCCCGCGAAGGCGATGGAGAGCACCTCGCCCCGGGCGCCCTTGCCCATCAGGTAGAAGGACGGGTACTTCATGGTCACGTGGCTACCCAGATTGCCGTCCGTCCAGATCATGGTCCCGTCTTCGTAGACGGCGGCCCGCTTGGTCACCAGGTTGTACACGTTGTGGGACCAGTTCTGGATCGTGGTGTACCGCACCTGAGCGCCGGGCTTGACGATGATCTCCACCACCGCGGAGTGCAGCGCCTCGGTGGTGTACTGAGGCGCCGTGCATCCCTCCACGTAGTGGACGGAGCTGCCCGGCTCGGCGATGATGAGCGTGCGCTCGAACTGCCCCATGTTACGGGCGTTGATGCGGAAGTAGGCCTGCAGCGGGATCTCCACCTTGACCCCTTCCGGCACGTAGACGAAGCTCCCGCCGCTCCAGACGGCGCTGTTGAGCGCGGCGAACTTGTTGTCCGCCGGCGGGACCACGGTGCCGAAGTACTGCCGGACCAGATCCGGGTACTCTCTCAAGCCCGTGTCCATGTCGACGAAGATGACGCCCTTGGAGGCGAGCTCCTTGTTGATGCTGTGGTAGACGGCCTCGGACTCGTACTGCGCCGTCAGCCCCGCCAGGAACTTGCGCTCCGCCTCCGGCACGCCCAGCCGGTCGAAGGTGTTGCGGATGGTCTCGGGCACTTCGTCCCAGCTCTGGCCCTTCCGCTCGGTGGGCCGCACGTAGTAGTAGATGTCGTCGAAGCGGAGCTGGGAGAGGTCCGCTCCCCAGGTCGGCATCGCCTTGCGCTCGAAGATCTCGAGCGCCTTGAGCCGGAAGCGCCGCATCCAGCCGGGCTCGCTCTTGATGGACGAGATCTCTTCGACGATCTGCCGATCGAGGCCCTTGCGGGACTTGTAGACGTATTGCTCAGGGTCCGAGAACCCGTAGCGGTACTCGGTACCCAAAACCAGCTCCTGCTTGGCCAATGGGGCTCCCCCTTCGCCACGAACAGTCTAGTGCGGGTACTTAGTGCTGTCAAATCTTAACCGGGTGAATCAGTATACCCCGCCCCTGCCCCGCGCGGGTAGCCGGGTGGGCATGCCGGCGTGTGGCAGGAGCGCCGTCCCGGTATAATGAGGTCGGTACGGCGGTCGCCCCCTGGCGCCGCCGGGCCTCGACAAATCGTCCCGAGGGCAGGGATGGCGCGGCATGGGTGTGTTTTCCCGGATGACGACGATCCTGAAGGCGAAGATGAACAAGCTGGCCGAACGGCTGGAAGATCCCAGGGAAACCCTGGAGTACTCTTACCAGCGCCAGCTCGAACTGATGCAGAAGGTACGGCGCAACCTCGCCGAGGTGGTCACGTCCAAGAAGCGCCTGGAGCTGCAGGTGGTCCAGCTCAAGCAGACCCTGTCCCGTCTCGAGGAGCAGGCCAAGCAAGCGCTCAAGGCCGGTCGCGAGGACCTGGCCGTGGCGGCCCTCAACCGCAAGGCCGAGATCCAGCAGCAGATCGAGGGGATCGAGGCGCAGGCCCGCGGGCTCGAGGAGGAGCAGAAGAAGCTGGAGGTGGCCGAGTCCCGGCTGCGGGCCAAGGTGGAGGCCTTCCGGGCGCACAAGGAGGTCGTGAAGGCCCAGTACTCGGCGGCCGAGGCGCAGGTGCGCATCGGGGAGGCGGCGACGGGTCTGTCCGAAGAGCTGGCCGACGTGGGGATGGCCATCGAGCGGGCCCAGCAGAAGACGGAGAACATGAAGGCGCGGGCGGCGGCCATCGACGAGCTGGTGGCGAGCGGCGTGCTCGAGGATCGGGTCAACTTCGGCGCGCCCTCGAGCCCCGTGGAGCAGGAGCTGGCCAAGCTGAAGGCATCGGAGCAGGTCAAGGCGGATCTCGCGCGGCTCAAGCAGGAGGTGGGCCAGGCGTGATCATCCGGATTGCCACCGAGGGGCAGTACGAGCTCACCGGGCAGGCCCTGGCGGAGCTCGACGCCGCGGACAACGCCATGCTCGACGCCATCCAGCACGCCGACGCTCAGGCGTTCGCCCGGCACCTGGCCAACGTGCTCGACATCGTCCGTTCCCGCGGCCGCCGCCTCGACGACCGGGAGCTCAAGGAGTCGGACCTGGTGCTGCCGCCGCCGGACATCACCCTGGAAGAGGCTCGGGACCTGTTCGCTGGGTACCCCAGGGACCTGGCTCCCTGACGGGAGGTGCCGGAGCCTTCGCCAGGCCCCTCAGACGGGGCAGTCCCACAGCGGATACCAGCGGGACGGGTCCGGCTCGATGGGCAGCTCCCGCGAGAGCGTGGCGCTTGCGTGCAGCTCGCCGCTCTCGTAGCGCCCGTCGGCCGGACCCTTGCCCGGGCCTTTGGGCACGAACGGGTAGAAGCGTCCCCGCTTGTAGTTGTAGATGAGGTAAATCCGCTCAGGGGCCGTGCTCTCGCTTCCCATCCCCGCCATGCCGCGGACGGCGTCGGCCAGCCGGAACCGGAAGACCGCCGACAGGATCTGGGTACCGAACCCCTTCTCCTCCAACGTATCGGCCGCCATGTGGACGAGCGTCACGAGATCCTCGAACTCGGGGTCCTCGGCGATCATCCAGGTGTACCCGAAGCTGTCCCGCTGGAGCTCGACGCGGCTCTTGGTCTCCTCGGCCCCCAGGCGCACCAGCTCGGCCAGCTCCTGCTGGGCGCTCGCGTAGTCGGCGGTCACCACCGGCTTGAGGCAGATACCCGCTCGCCCTTGCGGGATCCAACCCAGCTCCTGCTCGAGCGTCGTGCGCGCGGTGGAAAGAGCGAAGAGCTTCTCCGGCTTCGCTTGCACCAGGCGCGGGCGGCCCATCAGGGCGTCGAGCCACTGGCGAAGGCCCATTCGACAGACTGCCTCCTACCCTTGCGCGGCCTCAGCGCCGCCCGGCCAGCTCCAGCTCCAGCTTGCGCAAGTACGCCAGCCGGTTTTCGAGCGACGGGTGCGTGGAAAAGAGCTCGGCGATGGTCGAGCCCTTGATGGCCGGGATGATGAAGAAGGCGTTGAGGGCTTCGGCCTGCCGCAGATCCTGTGCCGGAATGCGCTCCATGACGCCGCTGATCTTCATCAGGGCCGAAGCGAGGTTGGACGGCGCGCCGGTGAGGTACGCCGCCCCGCGGTCGGCCGCGTACTCACGGTAGCGGGAGAGCGCCCGGATGAGGATGTAGCTGACGAAGTAGACCAGCATGGAGACCAGGTAGATGATGATCCAGGCGTTGGTGCCGCCCTCCCGGTCGTCCCGGCGCCCGCCTCCCATCGGCACCCCCCAGTAGCCCATCCACATGAGCTGGCGCGTCAGGAAGGCCGCCACCGTGGCGAAGAAGCTCGCCAGGGTGATGACGGCCACGTCACGGTTGCGGACGTGGGTGATCTCGTGGGCCAGCACCGCCTCGAGCTCGGGACGGGAAAGCCGGCGCATCAGGCCCTGCGTGACGGCCACCACCGCCGCGCTGGGGCTGCGTCCCGTGGCGAAGGCGTTGGGAACGTCGGTGGGGACGATGGCGAGGCGCGGCTTGGGGAGATCGGCCAGGGCGGCCAGCCTTCCTACGATGTCGTGGAGCTCGGGAGCCTCCGCCGGGCTGACCTCACGCGCGCCCACCGACCAGAGGACCATCTTGTCGGAGAAGTAGTACTGCACGAGCAGCATGATCCCGACGAAGAACACGATGAACCCCGTGTCGACCCCATACGCCAGCAGCACGCTGACGAAAAAGAGATAGACCGCGGCGAGCAGGACCATGGTCAGGATCATCCGAGCCGTGAGCCCTGCATCCGCCGTGACCCGCATCGGTCGGGCCATCGATGCCATCCCTCCTGCGAACCGGCTGGGTGAGACACCCCCGGGCGCCCGGTCATGTCCGGGCTCGGTCACCATTGTACGGTATTCAAGGCCGTCCCACAAATGCCGGGGCATGGGCCGCGCCGGGCGCGCCAACGAGAAGTGGCCCGCCGCCTGGCGGGCCACTTCCCTGGGGGACGGGTGTCCGACGCGTTGAGGGACCGAGGGAGTTCACTTGTCGGAGCCAAGGACAGGATGGCCGCGGGGTGTTGCGTTTGCTTTGCCCCGCATTGCGACGTCAAGAAGAAGCTGTTAACGTTATGCAACGCTCCCTCGCCGTCCTCGTCGCCCAGGCGTCCGCCGCGCGCACGGCCTGCAGCGTGAGGGGCCCGCGCTCGGGATCGTGGGCCTGGAGCGTATCCTCGACCACATCGAGGATACGGTCGAAGGGCAGCCGGCCCTGCAAGAAGGCGTCTACGGCGACCTCGTCCGCCGCCGCGAGCACGGCGGGATAAGTGCGGCCGTGCTCCGCCGCCTGCCGGGCCAGAGCGATGCCCCTGGGCTCCTCACCGGGGCGCAAGGGCTGGAAGCTCAAGGCGACGGGGGCCCCGTCTCCCCACAGGGGCGGCACGCCGTCGTACGCCAGGCGCTCGGGATAGCTCAGGGCGAAGAGAATGGGCAGGCGCATGTCGGGCAGGCTGAGTTGCGCTTTGACGGAGCCGTCGGCGAACTCCACCATGGAGTGGACGACGCTCTGGCGGTGCACGACGACCCCGATAGCGTCGTAGCCGACCCCGAACAGATGGCGCGCCTCGATCACCTCGAACCCTTTGTTGACGAGCGTCGCCGAGTCGACGGTCACCCGCGGCCCCATGCGCCAGGTCGGATGGGCCAGGGCTTGATGGGGCGTGACCTGCCGCAGCTGGTCCGCGCTCCAACCCCAGAACGGGCCGCCCGACGCGGTCAACCAGAGCCGGCGCACCTGGAGCGGGCTCTCGCCCAGCAGGCTCTGCCAGATGGCGGAGTGCTCGGAGTCGACGGGAAGGATGCGGCCGCTTCGTACGAGCTCTGCGACCGGCATGAGCTCCCCCGCGGCGACCAGCACCTCTTTGTTGGCGAGGGCCACGGGGTGGCCGGCGCGCAGGGCGGCCAGGGTCGGCCCGAGGCCGGCGAGCCCCACCGTCAGGACGACCACCAGGTCGAGGTCCGGAAGGGCCGCGACCTGCTCGAGGGCGTCCGGCCCGGCCATGATCACGTGAGCCGGCGGCGAGACGCCGGCGGAGCGGAGCTCCTCCACGGCCTGCTCGCGGGCGACGGCCACCCATCGCGCGCCAAACCGCTGCGCCTGCCGGGCCAGCAGCTCGGGCCGCGCTCCGGAGGCCCCCAGGGCCACGACGTCGAAGCGGTCGGGGAAACGCCGGCAGATCTCCAGGGCTTGGATGCCGAGAGAGCCGGTGCTGCCGAGGATGGCCAGGCGCCTGGGGCGGGCCACCGTGATCCCTCCCGCCGGGCATTGTACCATAGAGCCGCAGCGGGTCCGAGGAAGGAAGGCGTACGAGCGATGGCCGAGGCCTGGATCCACGAGCCGAGGGTGACGCTCCTGGCGGTCACCCAGTTCACGCCCCCCTCCCACATCGAGTGGGAGACCGATACCGACAACCCGGCCCAGCAGCTCATCGAGTTCGCAGGCAGGCTGTGCTACCGCTCCTTCCACAACCCGAGCGGGCGCGCCAACGCCGAGTACATCGGCCACCTCCTGGCGCAGGGGCACCTCTCCGTCATCGAGCACGCCAGCGCCAGCTTCCTCATCGAGGGCATCTCTCGCTCCTGTTCGCACGAGATCGTGCGCCATCGCCACTTCAGCTACAGCCAGGTCAGCCAGCGGTTCGTCAACGAGGCCGAGGCCCGCATGGTGCTCCCGCCCGCGCTCGAAGGCGACCCCGAGGCGCAAGCCATCGCCGAGAGCGTGACCCGGGCGTCCAAGGAAGCCTACGCGCGATTGGTGGAACGGCTGCGGGCCCGCTACGCCCACGTCGACGACCCGTCGCTGCGCCGCAAACTCGCCCGCCAGGCGGCTCGCTCGGTGCTGCCCAACGCCACCGAGACGGCCCTGGTCATGACGGGCAACTTCCGCGCCTGGCGCCACTTCGTGCGCATGCGGGCGAGCGAGCACGCCGAAGCAGAGATCCGGCGGGTGGCCATCGCCGTTCTCAAGATCCTTCAGGAGCAGGCGCCCGCGGTCTTCGGCGACTTCACCATCCGCCGCCACGACGACGGCTCGGAGGTGGCCGAGCCGGGCTATGCCTACGAGTGAGCCGCTGCCGCGGGGCAAGGTGCTGCTCCGGGACGACCCGCTGCCCCGGGGGCCCTGGGCCCGCCTGGAAAGCGATCACGCCATCGTGGGCGAGGGAAGCCGGCGGCTTTTCACCTTCGACCTGGAGGGGCGGCTGCTGGAGGCCTTCGTCGACGGGGTCGGGTACCGGCGAGGGCTCGACAATCGTTTCCTGGAGCGCCGGCGCCTGCCCGGCGCTCCAGGGCTCTCCCGGCGGTTGCGGCGCCACCTGAGCGCAGCCGAAGCCCGAGACGTGGTCGACCTGGCGTGCCGGACCGCTGCCCGAGCCCGAGAGGGAGGCTACCCGGCGGTGCCCGCCCTCGACTTCGACGCGCTCGAGGACGACGCCAGGCGCTTTGCGGCGGTTTACCGGCCCATCGGGATCCTGCCGCCCGACCAGTACCTCTCGATCGTCGTGCAGCTGACCTCGGGATGCTGGTACAACCGGTGCACCTTCTGCACCTTCTACCGGGACCGGCGCTTCGAGGTCCGCTCCCCGGAGGCGTTGCGCCGCCACATCCAGGAGGTGAAGGCCTTTTTCGGGGCCGGCCTCCTGCGCCGCCACACCGTCTTCCTGGGTGACGCCAACGCGCTGGTCCTGCCGGCCGCGCGCCTGGTCGACGCCCTGGCGGCCGTGCGGGAGGCGCTGGACGGCCGTGAGGTGTTCGGTTTCCTGGACGCCTTCAGCGGGAGGCGCAAGCAGGCTCCCCAGTGGGCCGAACTGGGCGAGGCCGGCCTGCGGCGCGTCTACGTAGGGGCCGAGTCGGGCAGCGACGGCGTGCTGCGGTTCCTCGACAAGCCCGGGACGGCCGCCGACGTCCTGGCGAACGTGCGCGCCATGAAGGAGGGCGGCATCGGGGTGGGGCTCATCCTGCTCCTGGGAGCGGGCGGCCGCGCATTCGCGCAAGAGCACGTGCGCCAGAGCATCGCGCTGGTCAACGCCGCCGGCCTCGGCCGGGGCGACCAGCTGCTCCTCTCGCCGCTCGTCATACCGCAACAGGCGCCATACGCTCGCCTGGCGGCGCAGGCCGGGATCGAGCCGCTCAGCCCGGCCGAAGTGCGCCAGCAGGCCGAGGCCATCCTGTCGGGCGTACGGCTCGGACGAGGCGCCCGGTGGTCGTACTACTTCGTCGAGGAGTTCTTGTACTGAGGCGGAGCGCTCGTACCAAACAGCGCCCGCCGGCAGGAAACATCCGGAGGCGAGGCGAAGCCTGGCGCCATTCTCGGGGGATCAGCGCCCCCGCTCGGGGGGCTTCGAGACGGCATGCGCAGCGACGTCATCAAGCGGGGCATCGACCGGGCGCCCCACCGCAGCCTCCTGCGGGCCGCAGGGGTTTCGGAGCGGGACTTCGACCGCCCGTTCATCGGCATCGTCAACTCGTACGCGGACATCGTGCCCGGGCACGTGCATCTGCAGGAGTTCGCCAGGCTGATCAAGGAGGCGGTGCGGGAGGCAGGGGGCGTGCCCTTCGAGTTCAACACGATTGCCGTCGACGACGGCATCGCGATGGGCCACGTCGGGATGCGCTACTCGCTGGCGAGCCGGGAGCTCATCGCCGACTCGGTCGAGACCATGGTGGCGGCCCACTGGTTCGACGGGATCGTCTGCATCCCCAACTGCGACAAGGTCGTCCCCGGGATGCTGATGGCCGCGGCACGGCTCAACATCCCCACGATCTTCGTCAGCGGCGGCCCGATGGCGGCGGGGAGGCTCGACGGCCGGGCCATCGACCTCATCTCGGTCTTCGAGGGCGTGGGGGCCGTGCAGGCCGGCCGCATCAGCGCCGACGAGCTCTACCGCATCGAGGCGGCCGCCTGCCCGAGCTGTGGCTCGTGCTCGGGCATGTTCACTGCCAACTCCATGAACTGTCTCTCCGAGGCGCTGGGCGTGGCGCTGCCCGGCAACGGCACGGCCCTGGCCCGCACCGCCGAACGCGAGGACCTGGCCCGCCGGGCCGCCCGGCGTATCGTGGAGCTGGTCGAGCAGGACGTCAAGTTTCTCGACATCGTCGACGCCGAGTCGCTGGACAACGCCTTCGCGCTGGACATGGCCATGGGCGGGAGCACCAACACCGTGCTCCACGCCCTGGCCCTGGCTCACGAGGCGGGCATCGACTACCCGCTGGAGCGGCTCAACCGGCTCGCCGACCGGGTGCCGCACCTCGCCAAGGTGAGCCCGGCTTCGCGCTGGCACATGGAGGACGTGCACCGGGCCGGCGGCATCCCCGCCATCCTCAAGGAGCTTTCCCGCATCCCGGGCCTGCTCCACCGGGATCGCCCGACGGTGGACGGCCGCACCATCGGGCAGATTGCCGACGCTGCCGAGATCCGTGACCCCGAGGTGATCCGGCCGCTGGAGCGGGCGCACAGCCCGACCGGCGGGCTGGCCGTCTTGTGGGGCAACCTGGCGCCCCACGGGGCGCTCATCAAGACGGGAGCGGTCGAGCCGGGGATCGACGGGCACGAGGGCCCGGCCATCGTGTTCGACGGCGAGCAGGAGGCCCTGGACGGCATCAAAGCCGGTAAGGTGCGCCCGGGCCACGTGGTGGTCATCCGCTACGAGGGCCCGCGGGGCGGACCCGGAATGCCGGAGATGCTGGCCCCCACCTCGGCCATCGTGGGGATGGGGCTGGGGACCAGGGTCGCGCTGGTGACGGATGGGCGGTTTTCGGGCGGCACGCGGGGGATCTGCGTGGGCCACGTGTCGCCCGAGGCGGCGGAGGGAGGGCCGCTGGCGCTGGTCCGGGACGGGGATCCGATCCGGGTCGACCTGCGGGAGCGCCGGCTGGAGATCCTCGTCTCCCACGACGAGCTGGAGCGTCGACGTGCCCGCTGGGAGCCCCCGGCGCCCCGTATCACGCGGGGGTGGCTGGGGCGCTACGTGCGGATGGTCACCTCGGCCAGCACCGGAGCCGTGCTTCGGGCATGAGTCACCGGAGCGGGCATGAGCCGCCGAAGAGGAGGGACCGGGGTTGAAGCTGGCAACGATCCACAGGGGTGGCGAGGCGCACCTCGTGGTGCGGGCGGGTGCAGGGATGGTGGACGTGACGCAGGCCGCTCGCACGCCGGGATGGTCGACCGGAGAACTCCCGCTGAGCCTCATCGGCCTCGTCCGGGCCTGGGGGGCCGGGGATCGGCGTCCCATGGAGGCGGTGCGACGCCTGGTGGAGGCGGCCGAGCAGGGGCGCTACGGGGAGATCCTCGACCCCGAGGCTCCCGAGATCGAGTGGCTGCCGCCCGTGGTGCCGTCCAAGGTGATGTGCATCGGGCTCAATTACTGGGACCACTGCCGCGAGCAGCACGTCGATCCTCCCAAACGGCCCATCCTCTTCGCCAAGTGGCCCAACGCGTACAACGCTCACCGCAGGCCCATCGCCATGGCCGAGGGGAGCGACCAGGTCGACTTCGAGGCCGAGCTCGCGGTGATCATCGGCCGGCGAAGCCGGAGGCTCGTGGACGCGACGGCCCTGGAGGCGGTCTTCGGGTACACCACGTTCAACGACGTGACGGCCCGGGACTACCAGAAAGGGGACGGCCAGTGGGTCCGCGGCAAGTCGCAGGACACGTTCGCGCCCATGGGGCCGTGGGTGGCGACCGCGGACGAGATCCCGGATCCGCAGAAGCTTCGCATTGTTTGCCGGGTCAACGGCGTCGCCTACCAGGACTCCTCCACGGCCGAGATGATCTTTCCCGTACGCGCCCTTTTGGCCTTCATCTCCCAGGGCATCACCCTGGAGCCCGGCGACGTGCTGGCCACGGGGACGCCCGACGGGGTGGGGGTTTACCGCAAACCCCCGGTCTTCCTCAAGCCCGGCGACGTCGTCGAGGTGGAGATCGAGCGGATCGGCCGGCTCGTCAACCCGGTGGTGCGAGCCGCCGAAGCAAGCGCCCTCGACCTGGACGTCCGCTGGCCCGGATGACGGGCGTCAGGGGATGGTGAGCACCAGTTTGCCGAAGTGGCGCCGTTCCTCCATCCACCGGTGGGCCTGCGCCGCTTCGGCCAGCGGCCACACCCGGTCCACGACGGGCTTGAGCTGGCCGCGCTCTACGAACGGCATGAGATGGAGCAGCTCGGCCTTGCTGCCCATGTACGAGCCGAAGAGGCGCAGCTGGCGAGAGAACAGGTAGCGGATGTCGGTCAGCCCCTCGTAACCGGTCGTGGCCCCACAGGTGACCAGCCGCCCGCCGTGGGTGAGGCTGCGGATGCTCTTCTCCCACGTCGCCTGACCCACGTGCTCCACGACCACGTCGACGCCGCGGCGGCCGGTGAGGGAGCGTATCTCCTCGTCAACGTGCTGGCGGCCGTGGTGGAGCACCACCTCCGCCCCGAGGTGGCGGGCTCTCTCCATCTTGTCGTCGCTGCCGACAGTGGCGAAGACCCGGGCGCCCAGGAGGCGGGCGATCTGGATGGCGGCCGAGCCCACCCCGCTGCCGGCGCCCCAGACCAGCACCGTTTCGCCCGGCCGGACCCGGGCCAGCGTCACGAGCATGTGCCAGGCCGTCAGGAAGACCAGAGGCACGGCCGCCGCCTGCTCGAACGACAGGTGACGGGGCATGGGCAGCACGTTGGCCGCCGGGACGATCACGTACTGGGCGTATCCGCCGTCTACCTGCGAACCCAGGATGTGGTACTGGGGGCAAAGGGTGTCCTGGCCCGACAGGCAGGCCTCGCACCGGCCGCAGCTGATGCCCGGGTTGACCAGAACCCGGGAGCCGGCCTCCAGGCCGGAGACGCCGGCGCCCAGCTCGTCGATCTCGCCGGCCACGTCGGCGCCCGGGATGCGGGGCAGGGAGAGCCTGCGGCCCGGCATGCCCCGCCGGTTCCAGATGTCCAGGTGGTTGAGGGCGCAAGCCCGTACCCGTACGCGCACCTCGCCCGGGCCGGGCCGGGGTATGGCAACCTCCTCCAGCCGCAGCACCTCCGGCCCTCCGTGCTCGTGGAACCGGATCGCCTGCATCGTGGGCACCGCCATGCCCTGCGCCCCCCATCGCCCGGGCCCGCTTCCGGGTCCCTCTGCCTTGTCTCGGCCCAGGGTGGAGTTAGGCCCGGCGGCCCGGATTCCTCCAGAAGAAGCGCCAGGAGTCCGTGTCGCCCGGGGCGAAACAGGCCATCCGGCGGGCACGGAGAGAGGGAGAAGCGAGCCGGAGGGAGCGGTGACGAGGGTGCCGGTACGGGCGTCGCGCATGAGCGTGGTGGGGACCGAGACCGCCTTCGAGGTGCTGGCCGAGGTGAAGCGCCTCGAGGCGCAGGGGCGGCGCATCTACAACTTCGCCATCGGGGAGCCCGATTTCGACACGCCCGAGCACATCAAGCAGGCGGGCATCGCCGCGATCCGGGACAATTACACGCACTACTCGCCCTCGGCGGGCATCCAACCGTTGCGGGAGGCCATCGCCCGGGTGGCAGGACGGCTGCGGGGCTTGCGCTTCTCGGCCGACGAGGTGGTGGTCACTCCGGGGGCGAAGCCCATCATCTACTACACGTTGCTCTCGTGCGTCGATCCCGGTGACGAGGTGATCTACCCCAATCCGGGCTTTCCGATCTACGAGTCGGCCATCCGCCTGGCGGGCGCGGTGCCGGTGCCGCTTTACCTGCGCGAGCACCGGGGTTTCGTCTTCGACCCCGACGAGCTCTCCTCCCGCATCACGCCCCGCACGCGGCTGGTGATCCTCAACTCTCCCCACAACCCGACCGGAGGCGTGCTCTCCCGGGAGGTGCTGGCCTGGGTCGCGCAGCTGGCGGTCGAGCACGACCTGTGGGTGCTCTCCGACGAGATCTACAGCCGCATCCTGTTCGACGGCGAGTTCGTCAGCATCGCCGCGCTGCCGGACATGCGCGCCCGCACCATCGTCCTCGACGGGTTCTCCAAGATCTACGCCATGACGGGCTGGCGGCTGGGGTACGGGATCATGCCGGCGCCGGTGGCGGCGGACGTCGCCCGGCTGGTCACCAACGTCGAGTCGTGCACCGCGACGTTCACCCAGATGGCCGGCATCGCCGCGCTGGAAGGGCCCCAGGAGCCGTCGGAGGCCATGGTGGCCGAGTTCCGTGCGCGGCGCGACCTGGTCGTGGAGCTGCTCGACCAGGTGCCGGGGGTACGGGTGAGCCCGCCGTCCGGCGCGTTCTACGTGTACCCCAACGTGACGGAGGCGTGCCGGCGAGTGGGGGCCAAAGACGCCCGGGAGTTCGCTTCCCGGATGTTGCACGAGGCGGGGGTGGCGCTCCTGGCGGGCACGGCCTTCGGCACGCCAGATCCGGAGGAAGACCAGCAGTACGTGCGGCTCTCGTACGCCGCCTCCCGGGAGCAGTTGCGCGAGGGGATCGCCCGCATGCGGGAGTGGGTGGAGAAGGGCGGCGCTCGCTGACCTGCCGGCCTCCGCCCCGCCTGAGCCGGACCGGCCTCAAGCTCCCAGGTAGGCTTCACGGATCCTCGGGTCGGCGGCCAGGGCGCCGCTTTCCCCGGCGGCGAAGAGGCGGCCGGTCTCCAGCACGTAGGCCCTGCCGGCGAGCCGCAGGGCCGCCCGAGCGTTTTGCTCGACCAGGAGGATGGCGACGCCTTGCCGGTGGATGGCGCGCAGGGTTGCGAAAATGCTGCGCACCAGCAGCGGGGCGAGGCCAAGCGAGGGCTCGTCGAGCAGCAGGATGCGGGGCCCGGCCATGAGCGCCCGCCCGATGGCGAGCATCTGCTGCTCCCCGCCCGACAGCGTCCCGGCCAGCTGGCGCCGGCGCTCGGCGAGGCGAGGGAAGAGGGAGTAGACCCACTCGAGCGACCGGGCCACGCCGGCCTGGTCCCGCCGGCGCAAGAAGGCCCCCAGGCGCAGGTTCTCCTCGACGGTGAGCGTGGCGAACACGCGCCGCCCCTCGGGCACGTGCGCGACGCCCCGGCTCACGATGGCATCGGCCGGCAGGCCCGAAATGGGCCGGCCGTCCAGTCGCACCTGGCCCGACGCCGGCCGTACGAGCCCCGAGATGGCCCGGAGCGTGGTCGACTTCCCGGCGCCGTTGGCGCCCAGGAGCGCCACGATCTCGCCCTCGCGGACGTGCAGCGTGAGCCCGCTCAGCGCGTGCACCCGCCCGTAGAAGACGTGGACCTCCTCGAGCTCGAGGAGGGCCGGCGGGGCGCCCGCGCCGACTTGCTCGCCCTCGTTCACGGCTCCCACGGCTCGTCCTCCCGCCCGAGGTAGGCGGAGATCACGGCCGGATCCGCCTGGATGCTCTGAGGAGGCCCCTCCGCGATGACGCGCCCCTGGTCGAGCACCACGACGCGGTCCGAAATCCCCATCACCACCCGCATGTGGTGCTCGATGACGAGGATGGTCAGTCCCCGATCCCTCAGCTGCCGGATCCGTTGCATGAGCCACGTGCGCTCGGCGTCCGACAGCCCGCCGGCGGGCTCGTCGAGGATGACCAGCGCCGGGTCGGTGGCCAGCGCTCTGGCGATCTCCAGCCGGCGCTGGTCTCCGTACGGCAGATGGGAGGCCAGCTCATGCTCGTAGCGGGCGATGCCGAGCTCCTCCAGCAGCTGCCGCGCCCGGGAGACGGCCCAGCGTTGCTCTCTGCGGTGGCGGGGAGTGGAGAAGATGGCGTCCAGCACGCCGCTCCGGGTCGAGTGGTGAAGCCCTGCCATGACGTTTTCCAGGGCCGTCAGATGAGGAAACAGCCGGATCGTCTGGAAAGTGCGCGCGATCCCGAGCGCGGCGATCTGGTGGGGGCGCAGCCCCACCACGCTCCTGCCGGCGAAGCGGATCTCGCCGCCGTCCGGCCGGTAGATGCCCGTGATCAGGTTGAAGAGCGTGGTCTTGCCGGCCCCGTTGGGCCCGATCAGCCCCACGATCTCGCCCTTTTCCACGCGCATGGAGACCTGGTCGAGCGCCACGACCCCGCCGAAGCGCCGTCGCACGTCTACGATCTCGAGGAGTGGCCCGCCGTGTGGCTGCTCCGTCATCGCCGGCCCCCTCTTGCGGCCGGCGAGGCGGCCAGCTCCGCTCCGCTGCCCGGTATACCGGTGGCGCCCGCTTCCGGGGCGCTCCCTGCGCCCCCTTCTCCTTGGTGGGACCGGGTAGCCCGTAGCCAGACGGTGCCGGGCCACAGCCCCTCCGGCCGGAACACCATCATGGCCACCATGGCCGCGCCGAAGACCAGCATCCGTGCCTGGGCGAACTCCCGGAAGAGCTCGGGGAGCACCCACAGCGCGAACGCGCCGAGCAGTACCCCTGGCACCGAGCCCGGACCTCCGAGCACGACCATGCTGAAGATCACCACCGACTCCCAGAAGTTGAACCGCTCCGGTGCGATGACCGTCATGCGGGCGGCGTACAGATTGCCTGCGACCCCGGCGAGACCTGCGCCGAGCGCAAAGGCCAGGAGCTTCATCCGCACGACGTCGATGCCCATGGCCTGTGCGGCCACCTCGTCCTCACGGATGTAGTTCCAGGCCCGCCCGATGCGGCTTTGCTGCAACCGTACCGTGATGCAGGCCGCGGCGGCCACGAAAGACCAGATGTAGTAGAAGTAGTGGGCCGGCTGACGGATCGCCCAGGGGCCGAGGGCCGGGCGGGCGATGCCGAAAATGCCGTTGGGCCCCCCGGTCAGGCCGAAGAGGTTGTTGGTCAGCGCGATCCGGACGATCTCCCCGAAGCCGATGGTGACCATCGCCAGGTAGTCGCCCCGCAGGTGCAGGATGGGGCGGGTCAGGATGACCCCGGCGGCCGCGGCGGCGACGAAGCTGACCGGAAACAGCCACAGCGTGGGCCAGTGCAGGAGCGTGTTGAGGATGGCGGTGACGTACGCTCCCACCGCATAGAAGGCCGCATGGCCCAGGTCGAACAGCCCCGCCTCGCCCACCACCAGGTTGAGGCTGAGGGCCAGCAGCGCGTAGATGCCGTAGAAATTGGCGACGTCGATCCAGTAGGGGCTTTGGACCACGAGCGGGAAAGCGGCCACGGCCAGGAGCACGAGCAGGGCGGCGGCCCGAGCGCCCCGCAGGCGGTGGATGAGCGGCCTCGGCGTCGTGAGCCTCACACCTTCTCGGCCACCCGCTCGCCGAGCAGCCCCGTCGGCCTGGCGATCAGGATGAGGATGAGGACGAAGAAGGTGATGGCGTCTTTCCAGGCCACCGACACGTACCCACTTGCGAGTGCCTCCAGGACCCCCAGCAACAGCCCTCCTACCATGGCTCCCGGGATGTTGCCGATGCCGCCCAGGATGGCGGCCGTGAAGGCGCGCAGCCCGTAGGTCCACCCCATGGTGAAGTTGATCTGGCGGTAGTAGAGGCCGATCAACAGACCTGCCACCGCCCCCAGCGCGGGGCCCAGCACGAACACCCACTGGATGACGCGGTCGACCCGGATGCCCATGAGCCGCGCGGTCTCCTGATCCAGGGCCACCGCGCGGATGGCCATGCCAAAAGGGGTCGCCTGCACGAAGAGGTAGAGACCCACCATGAGCATGAGCGCCACGCCCAGGATGACGAGCTGCAGCACCGAAAGCTCGAGGTTACCGATGGCGAAGGACCGCGAAGGCACCAGGTTTTCGGGCAGCACCTGGTAGCGGGGGCCGTAGGTCAGCATGACCGCGTTTTGCAAGAAGACGCTCGCTCCCAATGCCGAGACGACCGGAGCGAGCCGGGTGGAACGGCGCAAGGGCCGGTACGCGACCTGCTCGAGCCCGAGCCCTACGCCCGCCACCAGGACGGCGACCCCTATCGCGATGACGACCAGGGGCCCAGCGGCTGGGTGGCCGCCGAGCCCCCAGGCCGACGTCGCGGAGAGCGTGAGGTACGCGCCCAGCATGAACAGCTCGCCGTGGGCGAAGTTGATGAGCCGCAGCACGCCGTACACCATGGTGTAGCCCAGGGCGACCAGGGCGTACACCGATCCCAGGGCGAGGCCGTTGACCAGCTGCTGAGCGAGCACCGGGCGGCCCTCCGCACCCTACCCCTGGTACGGCACGATCTGGCCCTTTTCGTTGACCACGTACGCCTTGTGAATCGTGCCCAGCCGGTCACCGTTTTGGTCAAACCCCTGGATCGGCCCGGTGATCCCGGGGTAGTCCTTCAGCGACCGGTGCAGATAGGTCGCGATCTGGCCCGGGTCGGTAGACTTGGTTTGCCGGATCGCCTCCACGATCACCCGGAACGCGTCGGCCGCCATCAGCGTCCAAATGCTGGCGGGCTCTTCCCCGTACTTCTTCTGGTAGTCCGCGAGGAATTGGCGCGCCTCGGGGTAGGGGAGGTCCGACGGGATCGGCTCCGTCACGATGACGGAGCCCTTGGCGGCGTCGACCCCGGCGATCCGCACGAACTCGGGGTTGTTGGTGGCGTTGCCCGCCATGAACGTCGCCTTGATACCGAGGCTGCGCGCCTGCTTGACCAACAGTCCCCCCTCCGGGAAATACCCTGTGAACCAGATGACCTCGGGGTTGGCCGCCCGCACGCGGGTGAGCGTGGCGGTGAAGTCCCGCTCGCCCGGGGTGATGGCGTCGTAGAAGACGACCTGGGCGCCTCGCTCGTCGAGGTACTTGCGGGTCCAGTCCGCCAGGCCCGAGGCGTAGGTGCTGTTGTCGTGGATGATGGCGACCCGCTTTTTCTTCAAGGTCCCGGTGATGAAGTCGGCGGCGAACAACCCCTGGCGGTCGTCCAGGAAGCAGGTGCGGAAGAAGCGCGGGTAACCCTTTTGCGAAAGGCGGGTCGCGGTCGAAGACGGGGTGATGTGGACGATGCCGGCCTCGTCGTAGATGGTCGACGCAGGCTCGGTCAAGCTGGAGGCGTAGCTCCCGACGACGGCCACCACCCCCTGGCTGACCAGGCGCTGGGCGGCCACGGCAGCCTGTACGGGGTCGGACTGGTCGTCGGCGGTGACGATCTGGATCGGCCGGCCCAGCAGCCCTCCTTTGGCGTTGATCTGCTCGGCGAGCAGCGTGATCGCCTTGACGAAGCCGTCTCCCTCGTACGCCCACTGGCCCGACATCGGCCCCTGGATCCCGATGCGGATGGGCTCCGCGGCCAGCGCCGCCGGCGCGGCGGCTACCACGAGCAAGACCCAGGCGAGGAACATGACACGTAAAGACCTGTCCATCCTCCCAAGCCCCCCTCCGGCACGTCACCTCTGCTCGGCGTGCTCCGTTGCCAGCGATAACCAAACGCTTTCTTACTGTGTGATTCGCCTCCTGCTCCGGTCCCCCTCCCCGCCTGGCGACACTTCCTTCCCCGCCGCAGGGCCCCGCCGGGTGGAGCCGCCCTCGCCCGGCTACACCACCTGCGACTCGACGAGCCTGCCGCCGGTCGAGAAGCGGCGGATGTCGAGGGGCGATACGTCGACGGAGAGGGGAAGCCCCAGGATCATCTCCGCCAGGACCCGCCCCACCGCGGGCGCCTGCTGGAAACCGTGCCCGCTGAACCCGTTGGCCAGGTACAAGCCCCGTACCTCCGGCGCCTCGCCGATGATCGCGTTGTGGTCGGGGCTCACCTCGTAAAGCCCGGCCCACCCCCTGCGGACCCGGGCCTCGGCCAGCGCCGGTAGCCGGTGGACGCCCGCCTCGAGCACCCGGGGCAAGAAGGCCCAGTCCACGTCGGTCCGGAAGCCCGGCCCCTCCTCCGGATTGGCCATCCCGAACAGGAGCCGCTCGCCTTCCCGCCGGACGTAGAACCCGCTGTCGAAGTCGATGACCATGGGAAGATCGGGGCGGAAGAGCCCGATGGGCTCGGTCACCCAGACCATGCGCCGGTACGGCTTCACCGGCACGACGACGCCCGCCATCCGGCCCACCTCGGCCGCGTACGGCCCGGCTGCGTTGACGACGTAGCGAGCCTCGATGATCGCCTGCTCTTCCGCCCCGGGCCCCCGGCTCCCGGGCGGGCGCCGCACCGCCACTCCCGCCACCCGGCCGCCCCGCACGTCGACGGCGAAAGCCTCCGTCGCCAAGAACAACCGTGCCCCCATCTCGCGAGCCTTGCGGGCCAGCCCTTGGAGCACGCTGTGCGGGTCCGCGTAGCCGTCCTGTGCGTGGAACGTTGCGCCGACAAGGTCGTCGACCCTCAGTTGGGGCACCAGCGCCTGCGCCCTCCGAGGGTCCAAGAGCTTCACGTCGAACCCGAGCGAGCGTTGCAGCGCCACGTTCTGCTCGAACCGGGACATCTCGGCGACATCTCCGGTCACGATGAGATAGCCGTGCTGCCGTAAGCCGGCGCTCTCGCCCGTCAGCTCCCCGAACCGCCGGAGCATCTCGATGCTCCACGCAGAGAGCCGGACATTGACCTCGGTGGAGTACTGGATCCGTACCCCACCAGCCGAGCGTCCTGTGGAACCCATGCCCAGCGCCTCTTCCCGCTCGACCACGACCACGTCGGCACGACCAAGGGCGGCGAGGTGATAAGCGGTGCTCACGCCCACCACGCCGCCGCCGATGACCACCACGTCTGCCCGGAGAGGGAAGGCTCTTTGCACGCGCGGTCGCCTCCTCAAAGTGGCAGGCGCGTGCCAACGCCCCGCTCGATCGCCGCGCGGTACAGATGGTAGCCCAATCCCACGTCCTCCATGGCGAGGCCCAGGTTCACGGAGGTGATCCGTTCTTCGGGCCGGGTCCGGCCTGCCAGCCTGCCCGCGATCACGTCGCCGAGTTCGCCCTCGGGAGCGACCGGCGCCGAGGCGAAATACCCGATGGAACGGTAGTAGGCGTACTGGCCCGCGTCGTCCACGATGAACGCACGGCACGCCGCCATTGCTTCCGGCGTCACCATGGAGTCGAAGTCGATGGGGAGCAGCAGCGAGCCGTCTGCCAGCCACTCTGGCCGGATGGACGGCCGGGGGTTGCGTGCGATGGGTCCTGCCGTCACGATCACGGTCGCGCCTCTCACGGCCTGTGCCGGCGTGTCGCAGGGCACGACGGAGACGCCCGGGGCCAGCTGGACAGCGTCGCGCACGAACGTAGCGGTTCGCGCCGGGTCCCGGTCGTACGCCCGTACCTCCGCAACGGCCAGCACCGCCGCCATCGTCTGGAGGTGCGAGCGAGCCTGGACCCCCAACCCGAGGATCGCCAGCGTGATCCGACCCGGCGCAGCCAGGTATAGCGCTGCCAGCGCCGAAACGGCGGCCGTCCGCATGGCCGTGATCCAGGTGGCGTCCATGATGGCTACCGGCACGCCGGTCTCGGCGTCGTTGAGCAAAAGCAGTCCATGGATGTAGGGGAGCCCCCGTACGGAGTTGCCGGGATAGCCGGCCACCCACTTCAGCCCGGCTGCGTCGAGGGAGGCGATGTACGCCGGCATGGCGTGAATGAAGGCGTCGGGACGCGGATGGATCCCCGGCTTGGGTGGCAGCTCCACCCGGCCCGCCGCCTTCGCCCGGAAAAGCTCCTCCATGAGCCGTACGATCTCGCTCGGCGACGGCCCGAGCGCCTCTACGTCCGCCCGAGACAGGTAGAGCACCTCGCGCATCGCGAGCACCTCCCGGCAGTTGCCCGGCCTTTCGCCGGGCTCGGGACGGGTCCTTCCTGACCTCGGACGGCCCCGCGGGCCGGTGAGCGGCACCCGCGGGAACGCGCTAACGCCCGAGGCGGGCGGCCACCCATTCGAGGATGCGCTCGGCGAGGGCCTCCTTGGTGACGAGGGGCACGTCGACCCGGGTCCCGTCGGCTCCCAGCAGCAGCGCGGCGTTGGTGTCGGACTCGAAGCCGGCGCCGGGACGGGTCACGTCGTTGGCCACGATGAGGTCGACGCCCTTGGCGGCCAGCTTGCGGCGGGCCAGGGCTTCGAGATCGCCCGTCTCCGCGGCGAACCCCACGAGGATCTGGCCCGGCCGGCGTCGCCGGGCAAGCTCCTGCAGGATGTCAGGCGTCGGCTCGAGGGCGACGGTGAGCAGCGGAGCGGAGTGCGCGACCAGATCGTCCTTCTTGATCTTGGTCGGCGCCGGAGAACGAGGCCGGAAGTCGGCCACCGCTGCCGCCATGACGACGGCGTCGGCTTCCCCGGCGCGGTCGAGGCACGCCTGGCGCATCTGTTCGCCCGTCTCGACGCGCACCGTCTCCACGCCAAAGGGCGGCTCCAGCGCCGTGGGGCCGGTCACGAGGACGACGTCGGCGCCCCGCCACCTGGCCAGGCGGGCGATGGCGTGGCCCATCTTCCCGCTCGAGCGGTTGCTCAGGAAACGAACGGGGTCGAGGGGCTCCCGGGTGGGGCCTGACGTCACCAGGATCCGCCGGCCCCGGAGGTCCTTGACCGGATACAGGATGCGGCGGACCTCTTCGAGCACGTGCTCGGGCTCTTCCATGCGGCCGAGCCCCTCGTGTCCGGTGGCAAGCCGCCCCCGCGCCGGGCCGACGATGGTGACGCCTCGCGCGCGCAGGCGGCCGAGGTTTTCCTGGGTGGCCGGGTGCTCGTACATGGCACTGTTCATGGCGGGCACCACCAGGGTCGGGGCGCTGCAGGCGAGGTAGGTGGTCGTGAGCGCGTCGTCGGCGATGCCGGCCGCCATCTTGGCGATGACGTCGGCCGTGGCGGGACAAACGCACAGGAGATCGGCTCGGCGGGCCAGGGTCACGTGGCTCATCACGACCTCGGGATGGGGCTCGAACAGGTCCGTGATGACGGGACGGTAGGAGAGCTCCCGGAACGTCGCCTCCCCGATCAGCTGCGTGGCCGCCCGGGTCATGAGGACGTGGACCTCCGCGCCCCACAGGGCGAGCCGGCGCACCACCTCGACCGCCTTGTACGCCGCGATACCGCCGGTCACCCCGACCAGCACGGTGCGCCCTTCAAGCGGGCGATCCTCCGGTAATCGGGCGCCCCGCTGCTCTGGCCCTGGACCCTGCTGCTCTCGCTCCATCGCGCTCCGGCCCGGCCTCCCTCTCGTTGATCCGCCGGCCACCGGATGGTAAAGTTCCCGGCAGGGGCGGCGAATCCTGGCAACTTTCGAGGGGCTCCGGGACGCGGTTCACATCGGGCACTGGTCGGATCCGCAGTCGGCTACCGGGTGTACCGTTCTCATCTTTCCCCGGGGCGCGGTGGGGGCGGTGGACGTGCGCGGCAGCGCGCCCGGCACCCGGGAGACGGACGTCCTGCGGCCGGGCAATCTGGTAGCGCGCATCCAGGCGGTGCTCCTTACCGGCGGCAGCGCGTTCGGGCTCGACGCGGCGTCGGGCGTCATGGCGTGGCTGGAAGAGCGGGGTTGGGGGTTCGAGACGCCCGGAGGGCCGGTGCCGCTCGTCGTTGGGGCGGTGCTCTTCGACCTCGACATCGGGGATGGCCGGAGGCGGCCCGGGCCAGGCGAAGGGCGGGCCGCCTGCGAGGACGCGCTCCGGGAGGGGCTGGCCCCGGCCCGGCAGGGCAACGTGGGCGCCGGCTGCGGCGCCACGGTGGGCAAGCTGTGGGGGCCGGCCTACCGGATGAAGGGCGGCCTCGGGGTGGCGGGCGGGCAGCTTCCCGGCGGGTTCGCCATGGCGGCCGTGGCGGCCGTCAACTGTGCCGGCAACGTGGTGGACCCGGCCACCGGTCGGTGGGTGGCTGGTGCGTGGGATCGGGAGCGCCGGGCGCCCGTGAGCGGAGAGCCGGCCGCAGGCGCGCTGGGGGCCCGGCAGGCCACCACCCTTGCCGCGGTGGTGACCGACTTGCCGCTCTCGAGCGCCGACCTGCAGCGGGTGGCGAGCATGGCCCACGACGGCATCGCCCGGGCCGTGGTGCCCGCGCATACCCTGTGGGACGGGGATACCATCTTCGCCCTCTCCACCCGGGAGCCCGGCTCGGACGGCACCCGTCCTTACGGCGGGATGGATCGGGCCTACGCGGTGTCGGCGGCCGGGCAGACGGCTGCCGAGCTCGTGGCCCTGGCCATCCTCCACGGGGTGCGGGCGGCGCAGGCGCTGTTCGGTACGCCCGCGGCCGGCGACATCGGAGAGGATCGGTAGACGTGGCCAAGCTTGCCGACGACATCCCGACGTTCATGGAGACGGCCAGGATGGCGGCCGAGCGCGCCGGGCGGCTCCTGCGGGAGCACTGGCAGGAGTTCCTGGCGGCGGGCATCGGCTTCAAGGGGCCCGTGGATCTGGTGACGGAGGGAGACCGGCGGTCCGAGGCTGCCATCGTGGAGATCATCCGTTCCCGGCATCCGGACCACGATCTTTTGACCGAGGAGCGAGGCGCCCTGGGCGAAGGGGCCGACCACCGGTGGCTCGTGGATCCGCTGGACGGCACGACCAATTACGCCCACGGGTTTCCCGTCTTCGCCGTCTCCGTGGCGGTCGAGTACCGGGGGCAGCTCCAGGCGGCGGCCGTCTACGAGCCGGTGAGCGAGCGCTCGTACGTCGCCGGCCGGGGCCGGGGTGCCTGGCGCAACGGGCGGAGGCTCACGGTCTCCACGGTCGAGGAGCTGGACAGGAGCCTGCTCGCCACGGGGTTTGCCTACGACCTGCGGGAGGCCGAGGAGGAGACCAACCTCGATCACTTCGACCACTTCTCCCGAGCCGCGCAGGGGATCCGCCGGCTCGGCGCGGCGGCGATGGACCTGTGCTGGGTGGCCGAGGGGTGGCTGGACGGGTTCTGGGAGTACCGCCTGCACCCCTGGGACGTGGCGGCCGGGATCCTGCTGGTCGAGGAGGCCGGGGGCCGGGTGACGGGCTTCCGGGGGGAAGCGCTGGACCTGCGCCAGCTGCGCCTGGTCAACATCGTCGCCTCCAACGGGCGCATCCACGACGCGATGCTGCGGGTGCTGGAGCAGGGGCGGACGGGGATGCGCGGCACCCCTGGGGGCGGGTGAGCCCCGGTGGGCCTCTCGGCGGGCGGGCGTGAGTGCCCGTTTTCGCTGGACGGCCAGGTCGTCCTGGTGACGGGCGCCGGGCGGGGCATCGGGCGAGCCGTGGCGCTGGGGGCCGCCGCCCTTGGGGCCCACGTGGCGGTCATGGCCCGCACCGCCGCACAGGTGCGGGAAGTGGCCCGGCAGGCGGAAGCGTACGGCGTGCACGCGGTGGCCTTGCCGGGAGACGTGCGCAGGAGAGCCGACGTCGAGGTGGCCGTGGAGGCGGCATGGTCTTCGCTCGGCCCCATCGACGTGCTGGTCAACAACGCGGGCGCCTTCGAGGCCCACGAGTTCCTGGCGACTCCCTACGAGAAGTGGCGGGGGCTGGTCGAGGACAACCTGGCGGGCGCCTTCCACTGCACGCAGGTCGTGGCCGCCCGCTGGGTCCGGGCGCGCCGGGCGGGCAGGGTGGTCAACGTCTCCTCCGTCAACGGCTCGTTTGGCGTGGGATGGTCGTCCGCCTATAATGTGGCCAAGAGCGCCATCGACGAACTCACGCGGACGTGGGCGGTGGAGCTCGCTCCGTACGGCATCGTGGTCAACGCCGTCGCGCCCGGATTCATCGACACGGCGATGGCCAGGGCCCGGGGGGAGAGCGACTTCGAGACCGAGGCGTTCCGCCGGTTTTACGTGGGAGAGCGGCGCATCCCGTTGGCCCGCCCGGGTACCCCCGAGGAGGTGGCGGGCGCGGTGCTCTTCTTCGCCTCACCGGCCTGCCGGTACGTGACGGGCCAGGTGCTGGCCGTCGACGGGGGGCTGTCCATTACTTACTGAAAGCGGTCGAGGAGGCGTGAAGTTGACATCCACCCCGCACAGCGACCATCGGCCCAGCAGAGAAGAAGCGTGGCGGCTGCTCAACGAGTGGACCCAAAATCCCAACCTCATCAAGCACGCCCTCGCCGTGGAGGCTGCCATGCGGGCGTACGCCCGGCGTTTCGGCGGCGACGAGGAGCTGTGGGGACTGGCCGGCCTGCTGCACGACATGGACTACGAACGCTTCCCGCAGCTGGAGGTCCACCCCCTGAAGGCGGTCGAGGCCCTGAAGGCCCGCCAGTACCCGGCCGAGGTCGTCGACGCCATTTTAGGCCACAACAGCCATCACGGCCACCCGCGCACCACGCCCATGGCCAGGGCGCTGTTCGCCTGCGACGAACTCACGGGCTTCGTCACGGCGGTCGCGCTGGTCCGCCCCTCGAAAAGCCTGGACGACGTCACGGTAGAGTCGGTCAAGAAGAAGTTCAAGGACAAAGCCTTTGCGCGGGGCGTCCACCGGGAAGAGATTTTCCAGGGGGCGGAGGAGCTCGGCGTCCCCCTGGACGAGCACATCCAGACGGTAATCGACGCGATGCGAAGCATCAAGGACGAGCTGGGCCTCGACGGCCGGGCGCCCTGAGCCTGGCAGTCCGGGACGGGCTCCACCGGACGTTGCCGTCCGGGAGCGCCTGCCTGCACAATGAGCCTGCCTGGCTTTCCGGCACCCGTCGCCACCCCGGAGGAGAGGCTGGGGGAGGCGACCGCAGATGTCTCACCCTTCTGGCGCTCGGGCGGTGGCGCTGGGCCTCGTCGTGGCCTGGCTCGTGACGGCGGCCTCGGGTTGCCGGCTCCTCTCTTCCCTCGTCGGACGCCCTTCCGACCGGGAGGCCGGGCCCATGCAGGTGGCGGTGTACGTGCCGCCCGAGGCGATGGTGAGCTTACCCGCGCAGCCGCCGATGGACCGGGTGAGGGTCACCCTGGTGAAGGACGCCTACGTCCTCTCACAACAACAGCCGCTGTCCGCGGCGGCCGGGGAGCAGACGTACAGCTTCCGGTTCGATCGGGTGTACGAGGGGACGTGGGACGTGGGGGCCGAAGTGCTCGACGTGGAGGGCGACGTGCCTTACGGGGGGTACGCGAGCGTCACGATCGTGGCCGGGGGGCAAGCGGCGGTAGACGTGCGGGCGGTGGCGCGGCCGGCCACCTTGCGGGTGTCGATCGATCTGGCGGGCTACCCCGAGCAGGGCCTGGTAACGGGCGCCGGCATCACCCTCAAGCGCGAGACCTCCTCCACGCTCCAACAGGCACGGCCGGGCGACGCGCTTACCTGGCAGTTCCAACGGGAGCGGCTGCCCGGGACCTACGACGCCCGGGTGGCCCTGTACCGGGCGGACGGCGCCGTACAGCTCACGAGCCCGTGGCGCCACGGGCTCGTCTTGCTGCCGGGCAAGCTGACGGCGCTGCATTGGAGCCCGGCGGCCGGGACGCTTTCGGTCAACGCCGTCGTGGACGGCATCCCTCTGCCGCCCAATCCGGTGACGTGCCAGCCGCTGCCGGCGGAACGGTCGCTGCGCGTCGGGTGGACGCCTTGCGGCGAGCCGGACGTGCAGGGCCACCGGGTCTACGTGCGGCTCCCGGGTGACGTGCCGTTGCGGATGGTGGGGGACGTGCCGCTTCCGGCCCGCTCCGCTGACATCCAGGTCGACGGCCTGCCCTGGGACCGCGACGCGGACGTCTACGTCGGGGTCACGGCGGTCGACGCCATCGGCCAGGAGAGCCTGCACGCCGCCGGGCTCTGCAGCTTCGGCGCAGCCCAGGGGTAGAGCCGGCGTGACCGGCGGGCGGCGCCGGCGGAGTCTTGAGCCGGCGCCGTCAGTCGGAGCCGGTCGAGGTGCTGACCGTGGACTGCTCTTTCTTGGCGGCTTCCTTGTACGAACTGCTGCGGTAGTCGGTTACGTGAAACCCGGAGCCCTTGAAGAGGATGTTGATGTTGCGGCTGATCATGCGGCGCACGGGCCCACCGCACGTCGGGCACCGCTCGAGCGGAGACTCGGTGATGGCCTGGAAGGCCTCGAAGCGCCCGCACCGGTCGCACTGGTACTCATAGGTCGGCATGTCTGCCTCTGGCACCTCCGAGCGTCTGTTGCACTGGTTGCCACGTGCAAAGTCAGGTCGGCCTGCCCCGCAACAGGCGACAGGCCGACCTGACTTCGACCGCATCTACCTCATTATGCTAGCGAGGCTCGTCCCCGTGCGCAAGCGGGCCGCACGGGACGCTCACCAACCGTACGGGAGCGGGGGGCGCCGCTCGACCCTCCACCACTTGATCAGCAGGAGCCCCGTCAAGAAGCCTCCGATATGGGCGAACCACGCCACTCCCCCGACCAGGGTCGGGGCGGCGGTGACCGCCAGAGCCCCGTTCCATATCTGGATCACGAACCAGAAGAGCAAGAAGATGCCCGCGGGGATCTGCACCACCGTGATGAAGAAGAAGATGGGCACGAGCGTGCTCACCCGGGCCCACGGGTACAACAGCCAGTACGCCCCCAGCACCCCGGCGACCGCTCCGCTCGCTCCCACGGTCGGCACGGTGGCGCCGGCGGCGACGAGCGACTGCAACAAGGCCGCAGCGGTACCGCCGAGCAGGTAGAAGAGCAGGTAACGGCCGTGCCCCAGGCGGTCCTCGACGTTGTCCCCGAAGATCCAGAGGTACAGCATGTTGGCGCCGACGTGAAGCCAGCCGGCGTGGATGAACATGGACGTGAAGATGGTGAGCCAGGCCGGAGGGAGCGCGACGCCGGCCGCGCTGATCTGTGCCCAGTTGCCGTCGGCCAGCCCCCACAGGCGCGCCGGTATGAGACCCCACTGGTACAAAAAGAGGCTCGACTGGCGGCCCAGGGTCAGCTCGTAGAAAAAGACGATGAGATTGATCCCGACCAGCAGCTTGTTGACGAACGGGTATCGCCGCGTCGGGATGTTGTCACGGAGCGGTATAATGGTGGCAACCTCCTTGCAGGGACGGGCCCGCCCACAGCATGCGCGAAAAGATCCTGCGGGACCCGGTGCACGACATCATCGCCGTGCAGGACCCGTTGCTCCTGCACCTCATCGACACGCCGGAGTTCCAGCGGCTCCGCCGGCTTCGGCAGCTCGGCACCGCCGCCGGGACCTACCACGGTGCGGAGCACTCGCGCTTCGGCCACTCGCTCGGCGCCATGCACATCATGGGCAAGGTCCTGGCCCGTTTGCGCCAGTCGGCCCACCTCCGCATCGACGAGCAGCTGGAGCGCCTGGCGAAAACGGCTGCTCTGCTCCATGATATCGGACACGGGCCGTTTTCGCACGGGCTCGAGCGCGTGCTGACCCCCACCCTGGGGCACGAGCAGTGGACCCGGGCCATTCTGGAAGGCCCCACGGCGGTGCGGCAACTGCTGGAAGAGGAGGACCCCGCGCTTCCGGGCCGCATCGTGGGGCTGTTGCAGGGTATGGTCCCAGGGGATCTCCGATGGCTGCACCATCTGGTGGCAAGCCAGCTCGACGTCGACCGGATGGACTACCTGCTGCGAGACGCGCTGTACACAGGCGCCTTCTACGGGCGATTCGACCTCGAGCGGCTCATCAGCACCCTGACCTGGGCGCAGGGGCAGGTGGTCTTCTCCTACAAGGGGATCCCCACGGCCGAGGAATACGTGCTGGCCCGCCACTACATGTACTGGCAGGTCTACTTCCACAAGACTACCCGGGCGCAGGACCTGGTGCTGCGGGCGGCCTGGGATCGTGCCCGGGAGCTGTGGGCCGCAGGTCGCCTGGAGGCAGGCAGGGACGTGCCGGACGCCCTGGTGCCCTTCTTCGAAGGCCGGCCAGACCTGGGCGAGTACCTGTCCGTCGACGACGTGGACGTCTTCTTCGCCCTCAAGACGTGGGCACGGCATCCGGATCCCATCCTGTCGGACATGGCCTCCCGCTTCTTGCACCGGCGCTTGCTCAAGCCGGTCTTTCGCCAGGCCCGGCCCGCCATCGACCCCGAGTGCCTGCGACAGGCGAGGCAGGTGGTGGCAGGCAAAGGATGGAATCCCCACTACTACTGCCTGGTGGACCGGACGTCGGACGTAGCGTACGACTTCTACACCGAAGGAGGTGAGCCGCCGGCCAAGGCGCCGATTTACGCGCTGGACGAGTTTGGACGTCTCCAGGAGATCTCGCGGATGAGCGCGATCATTCGTACTGTCGCCACCAGGCCTCGCAGCGCGATGAACCTGTACGTCCCCGAGGAGTGCAGGCAGGCGGTCGCCGACCGGATCCTGGCCGATGAACGCTGAAGCGGCCGGGGGATCAAGTCGTTGTGCTGGCGGGCGCTCGTCCCCACCGGACGGGCGTGAGCACTGGCGCGCCCTGGCCGGCGAGGCGACGGCGGTGCTGGCCCTCTTCTTGGTGGCCGCCCAGGGGCGACCTGCACCGCTGGTGGTAGCCGCCGGATACGCGCTGGCGGGTCTGCTGGCGTGGGCGGGCATTCGCACCAGGAACGCCGCGTGGGAATGGGGAGCCGCCGCCGCGAGCCTGGCTGGCATCCTCGGCGGCGCCCGCCTCGTGCCCGCCTCGTTTGCCCCGGAGGCTGCGGCCCTCGGGCTGATGCTGTGGGGCGTCACGTGGGGGCTGCGCTTGAGTCCCGCCCGCCCGTGGGGGCCCGTGCTCGGGGCATGGATGCTCCTGGGGCTGGAGGCGTGGTTGGGAGCCGGCAACGGGACGGCCGTGGCTCACTACCGAGGGCTCCATCTGGGGCTGTGGACGGGGGCCGCCGTCCTGCAGGCGTGGCTCGCCGGCCGTCTGGCGTCCAGGACCGAGGCGCAGAGCCGCCAGCGAGCCCGGCACCTGGCGACCCTCCATGAGATCACGCGGGCCATGGCGCGCCCGATGCAGCTGGAGCCGCTGTTCGAGACGATCCACCGGGAGGTCTCCCGGGTCATGTCCGCGGACGCGTTCATCATCGCGCTCTACGAGGCAGAGCACCAGCTGCTGCATGCGGCGTTCATCTACGACAAGGGGATGCGGTACCCGGCCCAGCGGTACCCGGCCGACGAGGGCCCCACCGCGGAGGTGGTGCGGACCGGTAAGCCCCTGTTCCTCAACCGTGGCCCGGAGGAGATGGCCCGCCCGGTGCCGGGCAAGCGGATCATCGGCGCGCCGGAGGAGCCACTGTCCGTCATCATCGTTCCCATGACGCTCGAGGGGAAGGTGCTGGGCACCATCTCCGCCCAGTCTTACCGGCCTCGGGCCTATACGACCGAAGATTTCGAGCTCCTGGCCACCATCGCCGGGCAGGCCGCGGTCTACGTCCAAAACGCTCGCCTGTACGAGCGTACCGCGGAGCTGGCCCTGACCGACCCGATGACCGGCCTGGGCAATGCCCGGATGCTGCAGCAGACCCTAGAGCAGGAGCTGGCCCGCTGCAGGCGCTCCGGGCGACCGTTGAGCCTGATCATGTTCGACTCGGACGACCTCAAACAGGTCAACGACCGCTACGGGCACCTGGTGGGCGATCGGTTCCTCAACCTGCTCGCCGACATCATTCGCACCCGCGTACGGGCAGGGGACGTGGTGACCCGTTACGCCGGCGACGAGTTCGTGGTCATCCTGCCGGAGGCCCGCATGGACGAAGCGACGCGCGTCGCCGAGCGCATCGTCTCGGCGGTCGCATCCACCCCCCTGGTGACGGAGTCGGGCGAGAAGGTGTACACGACCATCAGCGCCGGCGTGGCGAGCTATCCCGAGTGCGCCGAGACGGGCACCGATCTCATGTGGAGCGTGGACCGGGCCCTGTACGCCTCGAAGCAGGCCGGCAAGGGGCGCATCACCTGCTCCAAGCCGCGCGGCGCTCCGCCGCCCGTCAAAACTTCAGACCAGCCCCCGCCGTCAGCGTGAGGTCCGAGCCGGTCTCGGGGATGACCACGGCCACGTCTGCCCGCACAGGCCCGGCTCGCAGGCCCACGCCGGCCGAGCTCGCGCGGCCGAGCACGGCGTCCTTGCGGTAACCGGCCCGCAGCGCCACGACCCCTCCGAAGACGGGCTGCTCGACGCCGACCCCCCAAGAGCCGTCCCCCTGCCAGCGGGCAGCCGCGACGGGGGGGCCGATGAGGGCCACGTCCACGGTCAGGCCTTCAGCCGGGAAAAGCCAGCTCGTCGTGCCGACGCTCGCTCCCCCGGCGCCCTGCCAGGCCACGCTGCCTGCCGCGTCCCGAGCCGCGAGGCCCAGTTCGAGAAAACGGCGCCAGCGCACGAGCAGCCCGAGGTCGGAGGCGTACCCGTACCCCGTGAGCGCCTGCCAGGCCGCATCGCCGGTCTCCTTTCGGGCCTGGCGCACCTGCAGCACCCGCAGCGCCGTCCCCACGAACCCTTCGAGGCCGCGGGCCGGAAGCCACGGAGCATCCACCTGCCACCCGGCGCCCAGGCCGATGGCCGACAGGACCCGCACCTGCCCCCAAAGACCCGAAGGGCCATCCTCCACCCGGGCGGTGCCCTGACCCATCAGGGCCAGCGCCGACCCCTGCCAGCCGATGCCCGCCATGGTGGAAAGGCGCGCCGCCAGCGGGGTCGCGGTCGTGTCGGGCCGGTCGAGGAGGCGCTGGATCTGCTGCAGCTGACCGGCCGGATCCCACGAGGGACCGGAAGGAGTGGTGAGGGCGGCCGCCCCGGTGGCCACCGTCACGGCGAATCCTCCGCCGGCCAGGGCGGCGGGGTTGAAGTAGAGGGCGGCCAGCCGATCGTCGCCTGGCGCCCCCGTACTTCCCATGGCTTCGGCCCGGGGACTGGGGGAAGGGGAGCGGAGGAAGGCATCGGCCGGCGCTGCGCAGCGGGCGGATCCCGTGATCGCAAGTATCGTAACGAGCGTGACGACCGCAAGGGCGACGGAGCGCTCCGTGCGTCGGGTCGCGGTCAAAGGGGTCACCCTTTCCCCGGAGCAATGCGATCACCCGGTATTTGCCACTTCCGCGCCGGTCGACGACCCTCCTGTCGGGAGGGCTCTCGTCGAAGAAGAGAGGAAAGAGCAGGTTGATGCAAAAGAGTATCAAGCAACAGGATGGGGGGATGCAGGCCGACTGCGTCCGCACGGAGGGACGGCCGGTTGTTGACCTTCTGCTGCCCCGGCATGGCTGGCGGTCCTCGCTCTGCCCCGTGGCTCTGAAAGGGCAGGGGTTGGGGTGACTGCAAGCGACCGCAGCGAAGAGAGGCTGAGCGAAGCGGAGTCAGTGAAGCGACGGATCGAGGAACTCAGGACACGTCTTTACGCTGGGGTGGGGGTCACCTACGAGGAGAACCCCCAGTTGCACGATGAGCTGGATCGGTTGATTCTGCGATACATTCAGCTGAGCCGGCGGGGCAGGAAGGCAGCCATCACCTGACGACGCCAGGTCGCTCCGGTGGCAGCGGACAGGTCAAGACGAGCAGGGCGAGGGCCGGTGCCGGCACCGGCCCTCGCCCTGTCTTCGTGGGCCCCTGCTCCGGCGAGCGACGAGAGGACGTAAGGGAGGGGGCGCCGTATCCAGGTAGGCAGGCTGGTACGCCCTACCATACCTGGAAGGAGCTCGCTATCCTCATGCCATCCCTCTTTCGACCATCTTTCACGGTTCGCGTGCGCGCGACGGCCCTGGGGTTGGCCCTGGCCTCGATCGGGCTCGGACCCGGCGGCAGCCTCGCGCAAGGGCTCACGCCCTGGCACGGCTCGTCGTGGGCGATGGCGGGCGAGGCCCCGCCTGGATCGCCGGCAGCAGCGTGGCTGGCCTCCCCGCCGCTCGGCCTGGGCATCGAGGCAGCGCTACCCTTGGCGCCGCAAGCCGGCGGCGACACGGCAACCCTCGTGTGGGAAGCCGGGGCCCTCCTGGGCAGCACCGGCGGGATCGGGGAGTTGCCCTGGCTTGCGCCTCCCCCGGTGCAGGGTGAGTCGCCAGCCCTGCAGTCCGGCCGGCAGGCCCGGCAGGCAACCTTGCTCGGCGCCACGGTGGCGGCGGGAGCGCCGCGCTTCGGCACGTCGCTGCACCTCGCCTTGGAGACGGGCGGAGCCGACGGCACGTCGGTCCGCCTGACCGGCTCCGCATCTGCCCTGCCGGGGGAGGGTCTCCGGGAGGTGCACCACGGTTGGTCGACGTCCGGAACCGCCGCCCGGGCGGGCGTCGCGTGCGGGTGGCCCGGAGGATCGTCCGCTTCGTTGCAGGTGCTGGTCTCTTCGATGGCCGGCTGGCAGCACCAGACAGGCCCGTCGTCGGAGGTGGAACGCATCGCCGACGGCATCGACGTGCGCGTCGTGGAACGGAACGGCAACCTGAGGGCCTCGGCCTCCCACGTCGACCTCGGCGCCGCGCTGGTCTGGCGACCGGCCCCGGCGTGGCAGGCCCGGGTAGGCGCCGGCTGGGTGAGGCGAGAGGCGTGGTTCGAAGAGGTGATGGCCCCAGGGCAGATCTCCTTGTACCGGGAGAACGTGGCGCCGCTTCCGATGGGTCCGGAGCCTGCGGGCGAGAGGCGCCAGGTCTGCGATCGGTGGAGCGGAGTGGTGGTGCCTGCCCTCGTCAGCTGGCAGGCCACGCCGTGGGCGGAGGTGCGCGTGGGACTGTCGGTGTGGACGGGGCAGGTCGAGCAGGCGAGCCGCTGGTCTGCCCTCGTCGACGGCATCCCCGAGTTCGAGGTGGCGAGCGCCGCCGCAGGCGGCCCTTCGTCGCGCCCCGTGTGGGAGGCCGGAGCCAGGTTCTCCGTGGGACGCCACGTGCGTGGCGATCTCTCGATCTCCGCCGGCGGGAGGGCGAGACTCCTCGTGAACGGGCGCCTGCGGTAGTGCAGGGGCTTTCCCGCAGGCGCCGAAACAGCGTCCGGGAGTGCTCCGGCTCCACGCAAGGGAGGCACCGAACGCAGATGCAGATGACGGAAGGGCAACCGGCCGGGCGGCCGTCCCCCGGGCCGTCAATCGGCGTAGTGCAGGTCGGGCTGGGCCACATCGGCAGAGCCATCGTGCGGCGCCTGGCCGTGCTGGACGGCGTGCACGTGGTGGCCGCGGTCGACCCGGCGCCGGAGTTGCAGGGGCGCGACGCGGGGGAGGTGGCGGGTACCCACCCCCTCGGCGTGAAGGTCGTGCCCGAGTTGCGCCAGGAGGACGCCCGAGGCGCCTCGGTAGCGCTCCATTCCACCCTCTCGCATCTCGAGCAGGTGCTGCCCCAGCTCGTCGGGTTGGTGGAGAGCGGACTGCACGTGGTCTCGACGTGCGAGGAGCTGGCCTGGCCGTGGTTTCACCATCCCGAGGCCGCCCGTGCGCTGGACCGGGCGGCGCGCCACGCCGGGGTCACCGTCCTCGGTACCGGCGTCAATCCGGGGTTCGTGATGGACCTGTTGCCCCTCTTGCTGACCGGGGTCTGCACCCGGGTCGACCGCGTCGTTGCCCGGCGGGTGGTGGACGCCTCCCGGCGGCGTGAGCCGTTGCAGCGGAAGATCGGATCCGGCACGAGCCCCGAGGAGTTCCGCCGGCTCGTGCGAGAAGGCCGGATGGGCCACGTCGGCCTGCCCGAGTCGGTGGCTCTCGTGGCGGCCGGGTTGGGATGGAGGCTCGACCGGATCGAGCAACAGGTCGAGCCGATCGTCGCCGACGAGCCCATCGTCACCGAGCACGTGCACGTGCAGCCTGGCCAGGTCCAGGGGCTTTTCCAGACCGCGGCAGGCTACCAGGACGGGCGCGAACGGGTGCGGCTGGAGCTGTGGATGGCGCTGCGGCCCCAACACCTGGCGCCCTCCCCGGTCGAGTCCGCCTCCTTCGACGAGGTGCGGGTCGAAGGGGAGCCTCCCGTGCACGTGGTCATCCCCGAGGGCATCTCCGGCGATACCGCCACCGTCGCCGCCGTGACCAACGCCATCCCTGCCGTGATGGAGGCCCCGCCCGGGCTGTTGTCGGTGAGGGACCTCCCCCCTGTACGCTGGTGGGGCGGCCGCCTGGTCGTCGCGTGACGCGGCGGGGGTCGCCCGGATGAGGGAGAGGAGGCTGGATCCTTGCCCAACCCTGTCAAGGAGCGTCTCCGGCAAGGTTTGCCCGCGATAGGGACGTGGCTCAGCATCCCGTCGCCCGTGGTGGCCGAAGCTCTGGCCGGCCTCGAGCCGGACTGGCTCCTGATCGACACCGAGCACGGGGCCATCGACGAGCAGACGGCGGAGGACATGATCCGGGCCATCCGCGCCGCCTCCTCGACGGTGGTGCCCCTGGTGCGGGTGGCCGCCAACGACCCGGCGTTGATCAAGAAAGCCCTCGACCGGGGAGCGATGGGGGTGCTCGTGCCCCTGGTCAACAGCGCCGAAGAGGCCCGCCGGGCGGTGGCGGCCTGCCGCTACCCTCCGGAGGGGATCCGGGGCGTGGCGGGCACCCGGGCGAGCCGGTACGGGCTCGAGATGGATCGGTACTTTGCCTCCTGGAACCGGGAGGTGCTCGTCGGGGTCCAGGTGGAGACGCCGGTAGCCCTCGAGGCCGTCGAGGCGATTGCCTCGACTCCTGGGGTCGACCTCCTCTTCATCGGGCCCAACGACCTCTCGGCCGGCCTGGGGATCTTCCGGCAGTGGGAACATCCTCACTACCGGGCAGCCGTGGCGCGCATCCTGGACGCGGCGAAGGCTGCGCGGATCGCGGCAGGCTACATGGCCAGGGGGCCGGAGGAGGCTCAACGGCGGGTGCGGGAAGGGTTCGCCTTGGTCTCGGTGGCGACCGACCTGGGGCTGCTCCTGCAGGCAGCTTCTGGAGCCTTCGAGCAGGCCCGGGAGCCAGCACGTTGAGGCGAAGGGGCGGGTGCAGGATATGGGCGAGTACGACGTGTACGTGACGCGCCGGCTCCCGGAGCCGGGCATGTCGATCATCCAGCAGCATTGTCGCATGGAGGTCAACCCGCACGACCGCCCGCTCACCCGGGAGGAGCTGCTCCGGGCGGTCCGGGGACGGGATGGCCTGGTCACCTTGCTCACGGACCGCATCGACGCCGAGGTCATGGATGCGGCGGGGCCGCAGTTGCGGGTCGTCTCCAACTACGCCGT
The DNA here is from genome assembly GCF_035593305.1 of Limnochorda sp. L945t. GTDB lineage: Bacteria > Bacillota > Limnochordia > Limnochordales > Geochordaceae > Carboxydichorda > Carboxydichorda subterranea. The sequence goes on from NZ_CP141615.1 coordinate 482,189, forward strand.
GGGCTTCAACAACGTCGACGTGCAGGAGGCGACCCGCCGGCGGATCGTGGTCACCAACACCCCGGGGGTGTTGACCGAGACGACGGCCGACCTGGCCTGGGCCTTGCTCATGGCGGTCGCCCGCCGCGTCGTGGAAGCGGACGCCTTCATGCGGGCGGGCAAGTACAACGGATGGTCCCCCACGCTGTTCCTCGGCACCGACGTCTACGGCAAGACGCTGGGCATCGTGGGCTTCGGCCGGATCGGCCAGGCGGTGGCGCGCCGCGCGTCGGGTTTCGGCATGCGGGTCTTGTACCACGACGTCGCGCGCAGGCCGGGCGAGGAGGAGGCCCGCCTCGGCGTCGCGTACCGCCCGCTCGACGAGCTCCTGTCCGAAAGCGACTTCGTCACCTTGCACGTGGACCTCAACCCCAGGACGCACCACCTCATCGATGCCCGGGCCCTCTCGCTCATGAAGCCCACCGCCTTCCTGATCAACACGTCGCGGGGGCCGGTGGTCGACGAGGCGGCCCTGGTGCGGGCCCTCGAGGAAGGGCGGCTGGCGGGCGCCGGTCTCGACGTCTTCGAAAACGAGCCGGCCATGGCGCCGGGGCTGGCCAGGCTTCCCAACGTGGTGGTGTTGCCCCATATCGCGAGCGCCAGTAAGGAGACCCGCTCCCGTATGGCCGAGATGGCGGCCACCAACCTCGTCACGGCCCTCGGCGGCGGCCGCCCCGCGCACGTCGTCAATCCCGAGGTGCTGGGCTGAGTGGCGAGGCGGCCCGTGTAGCCTGGCGTGAGGCGACAAAGGCAGCGGTCGAAGGGGTGGCGACGATGGAGAGACCCGCACGGATCCCGGACGGAGTGCGAGCGCACCTGGAGCGGCTCGGAGAGCAGGCCGTCCATGAGCTCATCGATTTCTTGCGCATACCGAGCGTGAGCGCGCTGAGCGAGCACCGCGACGACGTGCGCCGCGCGGCCGAGTGGGTGGCCCGGCGGATGCAACGAGCCGGCATCGAGCACGTGGAGGTGCTGCCGACCCCTCTCCACCCGGTGGTCGTCGGCGACTGGCTGCACGCGCCCGCCGGGCGACCGACGGTGCTCGTCTACGGGCACTTCGACACGCAGCCGGCCGACCCGGTGGAGCTGTGGACGCGGCCTCCTTTCGAACCGTGGGTGGAAGGGGACCGGATTTACGCCCGGGGCGCCTCCGACGACAAGGGCAACATGATGGTCCCGATCCTGGCCGCCCAGGCGTGGCTGCAGGGCGGGCAGGGGCTGCCGGTCAACGTGCGGTTCATCTTCGAGGGGCAGGAGGAGGTCGGCAGCCCCCACCTGGCCGAGTTCGTCGCCGGGAGGCGGGACCGTCTCGCCTGCGACCTGGTGGTGAGCGCGGACGGGGGCCAGTTCTCGGAGGAACGACCCTCGCTCACGCTGGGTACCCGAGGGCTTTGTGCCGTGCAAATCGATGTGAAAGGACCGGCCCGCGACCTGCATTCGGGGACGTACGGGGGCACGGTCCAAAACCCCATCCACGCTCTCGTCGAACTCCTGGCCTCGATGCGGGCTCCGGACGGGCACGTCCTGGTGGAAGGGTTCTACGACCGGGTGGAGCCCCTTTCCGCGGAGCAGCGGCGCTACATGGCCATGGTGCCGCACGACGACGGGGCGTATCGCCAGGCCATCGGCGTGCGGGAGCTTTTCGGCGAGCCCGGGTACTCTACGTTGGAGCGGCAAGGCGCCCGGCCGACGCTGGAGATCAACGGCATCTGGGGCGGGTTCACGGGCGAAGGGGTCAAGACGGTCCTCCCTTCGGAGGCGCACGCCAAGCTCACGTGCCGGCTCGTGAAGGACCAGGATCCGGTGGAGATCCAGCGGCGGATCGAGGCGCACGTGGAGCGCCACGCGCCTCGGGGAGTCGAGGTGCGGGTGCGCCGGATGGAGGGCCTGGCGCGCCCTTACGCCATGCCGGTCGACCACTGGGGCAATCGGGCCGCTTCGGACGTGCTCCAGGAGGTCTACGGGCGTGAGCCGCTCTTGCTGTGGTCGGGAGGGACCGTGCCGCTGTACGACATCTTCCTGCGGGAGCTGGGCACCTACACGGTGACCTTCGCCTTCGGGCTTCCCGATGAGCCGGTGCACGCACCCGACGAGTTCTTCCGCATCTCGAGCCTGCGTCGTGGGATGGTCGCCTGGGCCCGTCTTTTCGAGCGGCTCGCCCATGCTCCTTGACGGGTTTCGAAAGGCCATGCTAACATGATCCCGCTGAAAAAGCGAAAAAGCGTGCTTCTGGCTCTTATCGAGAGCGGCGGAGGGACGGGCCCGATGAAGCCCGGCAACCGGCGTCGCCGGGTCGGTGCGGCGTGCGGTGCCAATTCCCGCAGAATGGTGTTCCATTCTGGGAGATGAGAGCTTCCAAGCTCTTGCCTCTTCCTGTAATGGAGCAGAGGCGCTTTTTTTTGCCTTCGGTGCGCCGTGACCATCGTACCAAGCACCGGAGCACTTCGCCCGGAGCACGCGCGAGGCAAGGGAGGCACGCGCCATGCAGACGCAGGGTGGCGGCGCCGCTCAGGCGCCCCGCCGCCGGGAGTTCACGTCGGAATCGGTGACGGAAGGACACCCCGACAAGGTCTGCGACCAGATCGCCGACGCGATCCTGGACGCCATCTACGAGCAGGATCCCGACGCCCGGGTCGCCTGCGAGGTGGCCACGAAGACCGGGATGGTTCTCATCATGGGAGAGATCACGACCCGAGCCCGGGTCGACATGCCCCGGATCGCCCGGAAGACCATCCTGGACATCGGTTACGACGATGGGCGCTACGGGCTCGATGGGGCGACCTGCAGCGTCTTGTTGGCCGTGGAGGAGCAGTCGCCGGACATTCGCCAGGGCGTCGACCGGCCCTGGGAGAGCCGAGAAGAAGGAGCCTCCCGAGACGGGGCCGGAGCGGCGGGCGCCGACCCGTACGGGGCGCTGGGGGCCGGCGACCAGGGCATCATGTTCGGCTATGCGACCGACGAGACGGTGCCGGAGTTCATGCCCCTTCCCACGGTGCTCGCCCACCGGCTGGCGAGGCAGTTGAGCCGGGTGCGCAAGGAAGGGGTGCTCCCGTACCTGCGTCCCGACGGCAAGACCCAGGTCACCGTCGCTTACGAGGACGACCGCCCGGTGGCTGTGACGGCAGTGGTGGTCTCGGCGCAGCACGAGCCCGACGTCGCTCTGGAGCGGCTCCGGTCGGACATCCGCCGGCACGTCATCGACGCGGTCATCCCGGCCGGGCTGCTGTCGCCGCAGGCCCGGATCTTCATCAACCCGACCGGCCGTTTCGTGGTGGGCGGCCCCCAGGCCGACACCGGGATGACGGGGCGCAAGCTGATCGTCGACACGTACGGCGGCATGAGCCGCCACGGGGGCGGCGCCTTTTCGGGCAAGGACGCCACCAAGGTCGACCGTACGGCGAGCTACGCGGCCCGCTACCTGGCCAAGAACGTCGTGGCCGCCGGGCTGGCACGGCGGTGCGAGGTGCAGATCGCGTACGTCATCGGCGTGGCCCGGCCCATCTCGGTGGGAGTGGATACGTTCGGGACCGGGCGGCTGCCCGACGCCCTGCTGGAAGAGCGGCTGAAGCAGCTCGTCGACCTGCGCCCGGCGGCGCTCATCGAGCGCTTCGACCTGAGGCGGCCGATCTACCGGCCACTGGCAGCGTACGGGCATTTCGGTCGCGTCGATCTCGACCTGCCGTGGGAACGCATCGACCTGGTGGATGCTCTGCGCCGGGCGGCGGCGGAGTACGAACGCCAGGCGGCGGCCCCGGCCCGGGCGGCCGCCGCCGCAGCAGACGAACGAGGTGCCGGGCGTTAGCTGGCGCAACCGGCGGCCGCCAGGAGGCCAGGAGCCGCCCCAAACCAGCAAGGAAAGAGGCTACCGGCAGCCATGCCATCGTTCCCTGCGGAGCAAGTCGAGCTCGGACGGCGTCGCATCGAGTGGGCAGACGCGTTCATGCCGGTGCTGGCGCGAATCCGGGCCCAATGGGCTGAGAGGCGGCCCCTGGCAGGGGTGCGCATCTCGGCCTGCCTGCACGTGACGACCGAGACGGCCAATCTGGTGAGAACCCTGGCGGCCGGGGGCGCCGAGGTGCGTCTCAGCGCCTCCAATCCGCTGTCGACCCAGGACGACGTGGTCGCGGCTCTCAACGAGGTGTACGGGATCCCCACGTTCGCCCGGCGCGGCGTGGGCCAGGACGAGTACTACGCGCACATCCGCCAGGCCCTGGAGCACGGGCCCAACCTGACCATGGACGACGGGGCCGACCTGGTGACGACCTTGCATACCCACCAGCCGTCGCTCCTGGCAGGGGTGCGGGGCGGCACGGAGGAGACCACGACCGGCGTCATCCGCCTGCGGGCGATGGCGGAGGAAGGGAAGCTCCGGTACCCCATCGTGGCGGTCAACGATGCCCGTACCAAGCACCTCTTCGACAACCGGTACGGCACGGGCCAGTCCGCCATCGACGGCGTCTTGAGGGCGACCAACCTGCTGCTGGCAGGCAGCACGGTGGTGGTGGCAGGGTACGGATGGTGCGGCCGGGGGATCGCCATGCGGGCCAGGGGCATGGGAGCGCGGGTCATCGTGACCGAAGTGGATCCGCTGCGGGCCCTCGAGGCCGTCATGGACGGTTACGAGGTCAAACCGATGCTGGAGGCGGCGGCAGAAGGCGACCTCTTCATCACCGCCACGGGCGATACTCAGGTCATCACGGAGCCGCATTTCCTGCGCATGAAAGACGGCGCCATCCTGGCCAACGCCGGCCACTTCGACGTGGAAGTGGACGTCCGGACCCTGCGCCAGATGGCAAAGGGGCCGAGGGCGGTCCGGCCGTCGGTAGACGAATGGGAGCTGCCGGGTGGCAAGCGCATCCGGGTGATCGGGGAAGGCAGGCTGGTCAACCTCGCCGCTGCCGAGGGGCACCCGGCGCAAGTCATGGACATGAGCTTCGCCAACCAGGCGCTGTCGGTCGAGTGGTTGGCCCGGCAGGCAGAGATGCCCCGCCCGGGTGTCTATCCGGTGCCGGAGGCGATCGACCGCGAGGTGGCACGGCTCAAACTGGAGAGCCTCCACGTGCGCATCGACACGCTCACCGAGGAGCAGCGGCGCTACCTCTCGGGGTGGGAGCAGGGTACCTGAAGCGTCCCGCTTCGGAGGTGGCGTTCGGGGCCGGGGGGCAGAGAGGCCGGGCGGGGGCGATCGAGGGGGCGCACGGCCGGCCCCGATCGGCCGGATGAGGCCGGGGCAAAGCAAGGGTGCGTGGTGACGATGAGGGCCGGGGACCCGAGGGGGGTTCCCGGCCGTCGTGTTGTAGGGCGGGTGACAGTCCTGCGATCGGTCAGATAGACTATACACGTTCTCCCATGCCTGCGGGCCGGGCCCGAGCCGGCAGGCAACGACAAGACGGGGTGGTGAGGCTCATGGGGCCCGTACGGGCATCCGCTCATCCAACAGGAAGCATCAGGCCGTCACTCGACCGGTGCACGACCGTCGTGGCGCTGGTCGGCGTGGCCGTCCTGGCGGCCCTGGTAGCAGCGACGGGGGGTGCTCTGGCGATGGATCGCCAGGTCCAGCTCCAGGTAACGATTCAGGAGGCGATGGAGCTCGAGGTGAGCCCACAAGGCCCGATTGCGTGGGCGGTGGCGCCGGGTTCCCCCTCCCCGGGGGGCGGTACCCTCCAGGTGGTGGTGAGGTCCAACGTACCCTGGGATCTTACGGTGAAGGGCCACAGCGACAGGCCGAAGACCGCCGGCGCGGTCCCGGCCACAGGCTCGATGCAGTTCCGTGTGGACGGCGGAGAGGCCAGGACGCTGACCACCTCGGCACAAGGGGTCGCTCGAGGAGATCTGCCGACCGGGAGCGGGGGGAGGCAGGTCGGCGTGACCTTCGTGTACGTGCCGTCCTACGAGGACAGGGTGGGCGAGACGCTCACGATGGACGTGACGTTCACCCTGGCGCGACCCGTCCCGTGAGGGCTCTGGGAAGGAGGGCACGGGGCAACATGATGCCGTACCGGTTCGCCGGAAGGTGCCCATGGTGGCTCTGTGTGACGCTCCTGGCGGCCGCTGGCCTGGTGACGGGGATCGAGCAGCCCTGCCGGGCCTTGCTGAGGGTCACTCCGTTGACGGTGACGGCGGTCGTGGACCATGCCGGGGAGCGAGTCGGGCCCATCTTCGTGGGTAACCGGGGTGACACGCCGCTGCCCGTGCGCGTGGGGATAGCTATGCTAACGCATTCCCCTGAAGGGCGGCCCGTCGTCCTGGAGGAGCCCGGGCACCTGGCCCGCGCCCGGGAGTACCTCGGGCCGGAGTGGACCGAGCGCGTACTTGCCCCCGGCCAGCAGGAGACGCTGTGGCTTTCGGTGCGGCGGGTGCCGGAGTCGGCCATCTACAGCGCGGTGCTGGTACAGGTGCCGGCTCCCCTGGGTACCTTCCGGGTGGTCGTCCTGGTGGGAGTGCGCCGTGCCCGTCCCGCGCGCGGTCCGCAGCTTTCCATCGAGGCGGTGTGGGCGGAGCAGAGCAAAGAGGGGGACCCGGTGGAGATCGTTGCCCGAGTGCGCAACGACGGCGGGACGGACGCCGAGGCGGTGATCGAGAGCGTGATCACGGCCGAGTCGGGGCCTGGGGCAGGAAGAGGACCTCAGGCAGCGCTCTTGATGGGTCCCGCGACGGTCTACCCCGGCGCGGTGCGGCTCCTCCGGGCCCGCTGGCAGCCCGACCTGCTCCCTGCCGGGGTCTACCGCGTATCGGCGAGCCTGGCCGGCACCCGGGGCGCAGGAAAGGCCGGCGGAGCCACCGCGAGCCTGACGGTCGATGCACCGTATCGCCTCGCCGGGGTCGACGGTGCTGTGAGCCTGCAGCTCAGGCCCTCCCGGGACGGCAGCATGACGCTCGTGGCCTCGGTGCACAACCGGAGTCCTCACACGCTTGCGCCGCAGCTCGAGTGGTACATCGAGCGGGATGGGGCCCGGACGGCGCAAGACCCGGTCCTGCTGGGGCCGGTGGACGCGGGAGAAGTGAGGGTAGCCCGCCTGCCCTGGCCGGGCCCCCTGGCCCCGGGGGCCTATCGGGCGGGGGTACGCTGGATCCTCGGCGAGCGGGAGGTCGCGCGGGACGATCTCGTGGTCACCGTCGAACCGGCCCTGGCCCTCCATCCGAGCGGGGTCGATGTCCCATGAGCCACACGGGCGGTAGGGCCGTTTCGGGGCGCTTCGTGCTTTGCGCGCTGCTTGGGCTCTCGTTTGCGGCCGTCCCGGTCCGTGCATGGGAGGTGGACATGCCCCCGGGAGGTGCTCCCGTGCTCTTGCCGGCCGATCCGGTGCGCCCCGGCACGGGCGCCGTCGTGGGACACGTCGGGTTCCTGGTGCCGAAGGGGCTGGTCTCGATCATTCCCGAGCCCCAGGCACCCGCTCTGGTCAGCCAGGGTCCCGAGGGGACGTTTCGGCTTCCCTTGAACCGGCTTCAGTGGGGCCTGCGCTGGTACGAAGGCCAGGTACCGGACTTCACCCCGCTGACGTACCCGGGTACGGGGCGCCAGGTAAACGTGCCTGCCGAGACCGTCGCCCACATCGAGTGGAGGTTCCGGCCCGAATGGACGGATCGGGCCGCCTCCGCTCCTTACTCCGTTCCCGTGCGCTACACGCTTCAGCCGAGCGGGGTGACCCTCGACCCTGTCCTGGCATGGCCCAACCCTTACGTCAAAGGCTCTACGCAGCCGTTACAGGTCTACGCTGACGTCCCGGGCCAGGGCGCGATCTGGGTCAGACTGGGCCCGGCCGCGCCGGGCACCCACTGCAGCGTCTTGACGCCGTGGGACGTGTTGGCCGGGCCGGTAGGGTCCGGATGGCAGATGCTGGAGGTCCCGGCCTCCAAGGTCACCGGCCTGCCCGTGGGTCTGTATTGCGTGGTGGTGGATTTCTGGCAGCGGGGACAGGCCCGGCGGCGGATTGGAGGCACGACGGTCCTGCTCGTCGAGAGCGGGGCGGTCGCTCAGGCGCTCGAGGTCCAGGTCCGCGACGCCGCGGATGGCAGGCCGGTCAACGGGGCTCTGGTGACCTTGAGGCGCCCGGGGGGACCGCCGGGGCGGTCGGGCCGCTCCAACGGGCAGGGGAGCCTGACTTTCTCCGGTCTGGATGCCGGCGTCTACCGAGTAGAAGCCGAGGCGCCGGGTTACCGGAGAGCGGCCGGGGAGGTCCGGGTGCCGCCTGCCGATGCACGGGTGCAAAGCGCCGCTAAGGCCGAACTGTTGCTCCGGCCCGCTGACACGCCCTCTATCCGGCTGGCGATGCGCAACCTCGCCGGGCGGCGGGCCCTGTGGGTCGGCGACGTCGTCGAGATCGACGCCAGCGTGGAGTTTGCGCGGGGCCTGCCGGATCTCGTGCCGGGGGGCGAGCCGTCTGTCCTGGTGGAGCTCCGCTTTCCTTCCGGGCTGCAGGTCCTCCCCGATTCGTGGCGGCCATCCCCGGGGGGAGACGAGGATCACCGCCGTCAGACGATCGGGTGGAGCGAAGGGAGGCTGCTCTGGCAAGTGGGCGTTCCTCGAGGGAGCGCGACCTCGTCGCTGTCGGTGCGGGCGATGGTGACGCCCGAAGCGGCGGGGCGAGGCGAGGTGGAGGTGATCGCCCGAGGCACGATGCGCTACGGGCGTTTCGAGGCGTCTCTTGCGCCCGCGTCCACCTCCTTGCCCTTGTCCCGGGAGCTGGTGGACGGGCACGGGGTGGTCGTTGGCCGCGTGGAGCCCGCGAGCGGGCAGGACGAATGGGTGGTGGCCTCGAGCCTCGGCGTGTCGGCCAGGGTCGACCGGTCGGGTTTTTTCCGCATGGCGCTGCCGGCAGGCGTGCACATGCTGTGGGTCGAGCGCCCGGCGGCGGCACGGGGGGATCACGAGCCAGTCCGGATACCCCGGGGAGAGCCGGCCATCCTCGTCGTCCGGCCGGGTGTGAGTGCGCCCGCGGTGCTCGCCGCTCCTTCTCCCGGTGCTCGACCGGCAGGAGGGTCGCCGGCGTGGCGCGTCGACGCGGCAGGCCGGATGGAGTGGACCTCCGGCGCGGCACCAGACGGCAACGGCTCGCTTTTGGTCACGGTCGGTGCCGGAGAAGCGAGGGGGCAGCTGGTCGTTGCTGCAGGGCCGGATGGCCGCTTGCCGGCACGGCTGGAGTGGGGGACGGCCCTCCACGAGGTGACCGCAGGGCTGCTCGACCCGGCCAGGGGGGATCGCGTGCAGCCTCCGGCAGTGGACGGGCGTCTGCTGCAGCCCCCCTCTTCCGACACCGGGGATGGCGGGGGCCTGGTTCCGGGCGTTGCGTGGGAGTGGGAGGCTGGCGATGCCAGAGGGTCCGGGTTGGTGGCTACGTGGCGGCTCGACGGCGGACAGAGCTTCGTACAGGCCGTCGACCGGCGGGACGAGAAGCAAACGACCTGGCTGACCGTTACGGGCCCCATGGCCTCCGGGCAGGGGGGGCAAGGCCCGGCTCTGCACGCAGGGTGGCGGCGTAGCGACGAGGACAAGAGCGAGGCTCAAGTGGAGTACCGGATGAGCCTTGATCCGGGCCGGCCCATGGACCCGGCCGGATACCCGGTCCCGGTCGACGGGCTGCCGCCAAGCGCGTGGACGGCCAGGCTCGTCACTCCATGGGCAGGAGGGAGGGATACCGCGTGGCAGACGTGGGAAGCGGGCGGGGAGACGGGGCTCGCAGGCCCCGGAGCGGGGGGCGGCCGCACCACGGTGGAGTGGAGCGCGGCCCGGCTCGCGACCGGCGGTCTGGCCCACCGTTTGGGGCTTGGTGCGGACATGGGGCGCTTCACCCAGCTGTACGGGATGGGCAGCCTGCTGTGGCACTCCGCCGATGACGCGCGGGATCCCGCCAGGTTGCGGCAGGCCCTGGCGGTAACCGCCACGCCCGAAGGCTCCTCGCTCCCGAGCTCCCTCGCGGGCGCGGTCCGGTTGGATGCCCGGGCAGGCCTGGCAGTCGGGCAGGGCGATGGCGGGTGCGAGGCCGTTCCCCGGGTCTATCCCGTCGCCCGCCTCACTGCAGCCGCGGCAGGCCCGGCCGCGCCGAGGGGACGCTGGTCCCTGGGGGTGGATGCCAGGACTCTCCACGAGGGGCAAGGCGGGGCGCCTGCTACCGCCTGGATCGATCTCGCCGCTTCGCTCTCCCGGAAGCTGGACCTGCGCGTGCAGGGTAGGGTGGAGGCAACTTTTTCGGCCTATGGCCTTCGCCTGACCCCGGGGACCCGGGTGGAAGGGGCTTTGCAGCCGTCGAGCGGGGTGCGGCTGGCCACAGGGCTCGAGGCCCGTCCGGAAAGGCTGCGGCCGTCCCATCTCGCGATCGAGTACAACCCCCGGTGGGGCACGGTGGCGCTTCGGCTCACTCCCGAACAGGCCGAGCTCTCGTGGACCCGCGCCGGCCCTGCACCCGAAGAGACCGGTGCAACCGGGGCCGTCAAGCGGTGGTCCGGAGCGTTCTCCCTGCGGCGCCGTTCCGGCGGGGCGGTGGAGCCGGATCCGACAGCGTTGGTCGCCGAGGGACGCCTCCTGTACGGGAGCGAGCGCATGGCGGCCTCGGTCTGTGCGCGCTTCGAGGGCGAGGTGGCCGAATGGTCGGCCTCAATCGGGGACCATCCCGGCCCTTCCTCCGAGGCAGGGCGCTGGCTGCGGGCCTCCCCTGGCCGGTACCTGCGGGGCGACGTTCGCGTCACGCCTGCTGGGGAGGGCTACCGGGCCTGGACGTGGATGGGGCATGCAGGCATCCGGGGCCTGCTGGCGGAGCGGTGGGGATGGTTCGCAGAGGGTGGGGCCGCTTCCCTGACGCTGGAGCCGGGCGGCTGGTCCCTGCACCGGAGCGCGTCGTTCGGCGCCGGCCTTTTCGTGGTGAGCCGGGAGAGCCTGCTCGAGATGGGATGGCGCCTGGTGAAAGCGCCGGGGGAGCCGATGCGGCCGGGCGACCTTCCCGCTTCCATGCGCCCGGGTCTTTTCGTGCGGACGACCGGGTGGTGGAGCTCGGACCCCGGCGGTGCCGGTGGCCGGTAGACCCCGGCAGGCATCCCCCGTTACAATATCGCGGGATACCGGAAGGGGCATTTCGCTTTGAGCTTGCGGCGCCAGATAGTCGCCATCCCCGTCTTCAACGAGGAGCGGTCCGCCAGGCAGGTGCTCGAGCGAGTGCGGGAGGTCGCACCGCAGGCCGTCGTGCTGGTGGTGGACGACGGCTCTACCGACGGCACGGCTTCGGTGCTGGCGGGCATACCCGGGATCGCGGTACTCCGGCATCCCCGCAACCTGGGGTATGGCCGCGCGCTACGGGACGCTTTCGATTGGGCCCAGTCCTACGGGTTCGATCAGCTGGTGACCATGGACTGCGACGAGCAGCACGAGCCGGCCCTGATCCCTGCCTTCTTCCGGCGCCTGGAGGAGGGATGGGACATCGTCTCCGGGAGCCGCTACCTGGCGCGCGTGGCCGGGAGCGAGGGCGAGGTGCCGCTCGACCGGCTGGCGATCAACCGGGAGTTCACGGCCCGCGTCAATGCGCTGACGGGTTTCGGGATCACGGATGCGTTTTGCGGGTTCAAGGGATACCAGGTAAGCGCCTTACGGCGCTTGCACCTCTCGGAGGACGGATATGCGATGCCCCTGGAGGTTTGGGTGGAGGCCTGGCGGCACGGGCTGAGCATCGTAGAGCTGCCGGTGCCCCTCATCTACAAGCCCAACTTCGAGCGCCGTTTCGGTCGGGGGCTCGACGACCCCTCGGCGCGACGGCGCTACTACGACGACGTGTGGCGCAGGGCCGTCCGGGCCGACGGCTGTCCGGCGGTCGCCAGGAGGCAGGCCGGGTGTTGCTGAGCGACCCTGCCGGCGCGCCGGGGTCGCCCCCCTCGCTGCCCATCGAGGCGCTGTACGGGACCGGACTGGATCGTCCCGTCGACGTGCTTGCCGTCGGAGCCCATCCGGACGACGTGGAACTGGCCGTCGGAGGCACGGTGGCTGCCTTCGTCGCCCGCGGCCTCTCGGTGGGCATCCTGGACCTGACCAACGGCGAGCCGACGCCGTTCGGCAGCCCCGAGCGGCGGCGGGCGGAGAGCCATGAAGCCGCTCGCATCCTGGGGGTGCAGACCCGCGTCACGCTGGCGCTTCCCAACCGCGCCCTGCAGGACACCGTCGACGGCCGCACGGCCGTGGCCTCGGTGCTCCGCCTGCTCCGGCCCAAGCTGTTGCTCGGACACTACTGGGAGGACCTGCACCCCGATCACGTAGCGGCGTCGGCGTTGACCGACGCGGCGCGCTTTTACGGCAAGCTGACTCGCACCTCGATGCCGGGCGAGCCGTACCTGGTACCTCGCGCCCTTTACTTCGTCGCGACCCACCTGCGCCTGCACGCGCCCGCCTCGCTGGCGGTGGACGTCTCCGCCTTCTGGGAAGAGCGCAAGCTACCCGCCGTCGAGGCATACACGTCGCAATTCGGGGTCAACGAGGCGGGCCGCGCCGTGCCCGAGCGGTTGCGCACCCGGGATCGCTACTACGGCGACCTGATCGGCTGCCGGTACGCCGAGCCGCTCATCGCCCGGGAGCTCGCCGGCGTGGCGGACCCATCGGCGCTCGTTTGAGATGAGAAAGGGTGGGGACGGTCTCGTTGGCGCCACATCCATCCCGCCGGCCATGGACCCTGCCGCCTCTCGGGGAGGCCCTGGTGGACCCGCCGGCGCCTGCGCTGGCGGAGCTCGCCGCCCGCAACGCGGAAGCGCTGGAGGCGGAGCGGTTCGACGTAGGGGGAGTCCCGGCCGCCGAGCTGCGGGGAGCGCTACGGCAGGCGGCGCTGGCCATAGGCACCAGGCAGGCTCGCCGCTACGGGTGGTGGGAAGGCCCGAGCGCAGGTAACCACGCCACCCACGGGCCCGTCCGGCCCTTGCGCTGGATGGTCACCGGACACCAGCCGATCCTGGCCCACCCGGGCATCGTGGTCAAGAACGCGCTGATCGGGGCCCTCGCACGCACCGTGCCCGGCGCGGTCGCCGTCAACGTGGTCGTGGACTACGACACCGCGGCCCAGATGGCGGCGCCGGTCCCCGTTCGCAAGGAGGGGCGCCTCACCGTTGAGCCGGTCACGCTTGCCCCGGTGGGCTACGGGTATCCCTTTTGCCAGGTGCCGGCGCCCGGGGCGAGCGAGCTCGACGCGTTCGCCTCCGGCGTGGTGGAGCGGCTCGCTACCCTGGGGCAGCCCGGCGAGAGCCTCATCCGCCGGTTCCTGGAATTCATGCGGGTCGCCGCCGCCCCTCCGAGGACGGGCGGCGACCGGGAGGCGCCCGCCAGCCTGGCCGAGTGGGTGACCGCTGCCCGCCACCGCTTCGAGGCCATGGCGCTCGGGGCTTACGCGGAGTACCTCGAGGTACCGGCAGGAGAGCTGACCTCGACCTGGCCGTTCCGGCTCTTTTTCGCCGACGTGGCACTACGGGCTCGGGAGTTCGCCCTCATTCACAACGAGACGCTGGCGGCGTACCGGTCGCAACATCACATCCGTTCCAGGGCCAATCCCTTCCCGGACCTGCTGGTCGAGCCGGCGGGCGGGCGGGTGGAACTGCCCTTCTGGATACTGACGCCGGGCCTCCGCCGGCGCAAGCTCTACGCGAGGCAGGACCGCTCCCGCCGGGACGCCCTGGAGCTATCGACGGTGGATGGCCCGGTGGCAGAGCTGCCTCTCTCCCGGCCGGATGGCGCCCGGGAGCTCGCCGAGGCCCTGGAGCGGGCGGGATTGGCCATCCGCCCCCGGGCGGTGACGCTGACCCTGTTCGTGAGGCTGTTCCTGGCCGACCTGTTCGTGCACGGGGTGGGGGGAGCCCGCTACGACCGGGTGACGGACGCCGTGGCCCGGCGGTTCTACGGCATCGAGCCGCCCCCTTACGCCGTGGCTTCCATGAGCCTGGCGCTGGCCGACCTGCCGCGGCCCGAAATCGCGGAGCCGCCGGATCAGCTGCGCCGGCAGCTGCGCGACCTGCGCTTCAATCCGCAACGGTGGGTGGCTCCCGGCGAAGCCGACGACACGCTGGCGCGGCTTGCCGAAGAGAAGAGGCGGCTCGTCCGGGCCATCCAGCAGCCGGGAGCTCCCCGGCGCGCGCTGACGCGGCAGATCGAGCAGGTCAATGCCGCGCTGTCCGAACGGCTGGAAGGGGTCCGCGTAAACATCGAGGCCCGCCTCCGGCAGGCGACGCTCGCCGTGCTCGAGAGGCAGGCCTCGGACTTTCGGGGATACCCGGTCTTTTTCTACGACCCGCTCCTGTTGCGGCGGGCCATCGAAGAGGCGATCAGCGGGCGCCGCCTCGCCCCGTGCGCCGGCGACGCGCCGCTGCGCGGCCACCCGTGACGCCACAGCCTCGGTGGCTCACCCATCTCCTCCTGCTGCACCTCGACCAGCCGATCCGTGGTCAACCGGTCCCGGGGCTCCAGAGCTTGGTCGGCGGGGTCTTCCTCCCAACCGACCTCGAGTTGCCGGTCCAGGAACTCTTCCCGGCGGTGCTCCTCATCCTGGATCACCCTCCGGAAGGAGCCGTCCGCCATGGCTCGCGCCCCCTTTCCAAGGCAACAGGCGCCCGCCCAAACGCCATCCTACTTGCAGAGAAGGTGGCGCCCGGCAGGCGCAAAACCATTCTAACCGGCCCGCCCTGGCGGGGCAAGTTGAGGGAGAGGAAGGACATTCGCCCATGACGGATCCCGGGCCGCGAGCCGAAATCGGAGTCTTCGGGGGCTCCGGATTCTACCAGATTGCGGACGACGTGCAAGAGCTGTGGGTCGAGACGCCCTACGGGCCTCCCAGCGACAAGATCTCGATTCTGACCATCGGCGGGCGGAAAGTGGCCTTCCTGCCGCGCCACGGCAGGGATCACCGCTACCCGCCCCACCGGGTGCCGTACCGGGCCAACCTCTGGGCCATGAAGAGCCTGGGGGTGAGCCGTATCGTCGGGCCCTGCGCCGCCGGCAGTCTGCAGCCCGACATCCCGCCCGGCACGTTCGTGCTGTGCGATCAGTTCGTCAACCGGACGTGGGGGCGGCAGGATACCTACTTCGAGGGGCCGGTCGTGACGCACATCGGCGCCGCCGACCCCTACTGCCCCGAGATGCGCCAGGTCGCTGCCGGGGTGCTGGCGCGCCTCGGCATCCCCCACCGCACCGGTGGGACCGTGGTGGTCGTCCAGGGCCCTCGCTTCTCCACCCGGGCCGAGAGCCGGGAGTTCAGGGAGCATGGCTGGCACGTCATCAATATGACCCAGTACCCCGAGGTGATCCTGGCGCGGGAGCTCGGGATGTGCTACCTCAACGTCTCGTTGGTGACGGACTACGACGTGGGCCTCGAAGGGCATCCGGAGGTGCATCCGGTGAGCCACCAGGAGGTGCTGCGGGTGTTCAACGCCAACCTGGAGCACCTGCGCACGTTCTTGTGGGAGCTCGTTCCGGCGATACCCCAGGAGCGGCGCTGCAGCTGCCGGCGCGCCGTCCAGGAGGCGCGCGGCGAGCCCGAGCTCCCCGGAGGCCGGCAGTAATCCAGAAACTGGTAATTCTGCCGGCCCCACCGCACGCATAAACGGGCGGGTTGCGGCCCATGTTAAGGCCACAACCCCCCAAACCCCACCGGAAAGGCGCCGGGTGCCCGAAAAGGCCCCGGCGTCTTTCCTTTCGGGGGCGGCAGGGAGCCGCCCCCTGCCCACGAATAGCGGCCAGCGGGGGTGGACGGCAACGTCGCAGGACGCGGCCTTACCCGGCGCGGCCGAAATCGCCCGCATTTTTGACGCCACCCTTCGAGCCGTCGAGGATGGTCACCGGCGGCTGTCCGAACTGGTGCAGGTCGTACGCTCGGAGTACGAGCGCGCCTGCTCCGCCCTCGAGCAGGTCAAGCAAGAGGTCCTCCGGCAGGTCGAGCAGGTCGACGACCTGGAGGCGAAGAGCCGGGTCGCCCGCTTCGACCTCTTCCGGGTCAGCCGCGACTTCCAAAACCACACCGAGCAAGACGTGCGCCAGGCTTACGAGGCCGCGGAGCGTATCCAGATCCTCCTGGGGGAGGCCCGAGAACGCGAGCGGTTCTTGAAGGAACGGCGGGCCGAGCTGGAGCGTACCGTGGCCCGCCTGGGCGATCTGGTGCGCCAGGCCGAGACGACGGAGACCAACATGCGGGCGGCGCTTCAGGCGCTGCACGGCCACTACTCGGGCGTCTCGGAGTCGCTGGGCTCCTGGCAAGCCCGCCAGGAGCTGAGCCGGCGCATCATCACGGCGCAGGAGGAGGAGCGCCGGCGCCTCGCCCGAGAACTCCACGACGGCACCGCGCAGAGCCTGGCCGGCATCGCCGTGGAGCTCGAGCTCGCCGAACGCATGGTCGACGGAGGCCCCGAGGGGGTCCGGCGGCAGCTCGATAGGTTGCGAACGCTGGTCAAGGAGAGCCTCACCGAGGTCCGGCGGGTCATTTCGGACCTGCGCCCGATGGCCCTCGACGAGCTGGGGGTCATCTCGGCCGTCCGTCGCCACGCCGACCGGCTCTCTGCCCTCGGAGGACCCCCCATCGAGGTCGTCGTACATGGACCGGAAAGGCGCTTCGACCCGGCCATGGAGGTGGCCGCATTCCGGGTGATCCAGGAGGCGATTCACAACGCCCGCCGTCATGCCGGGGCCTCCCACATCTGGGTGTACATGGAGGTCGGGGGAACCTACCTCAACGTTACCGTTCGCGACGACGGGCGAGGCTTCGACGTGGAACGGGTACGCGAGGAGGCCAGGCAACGCGGTTCCATCGGGCTCATCAGCATGGAGGAGCGGGTCAAGTTGTTCGGCGGGCGCTTTTCCATCCATTCCACACCCGGCCACGGCAGCAGGGTGGTGGCGCGGTTCCCCGTCGAGGCGACCCCGCCTGCCGATCCGTCCAAGGTCGGGTGAGCCGGTCAGGACCGTGAGGAAAGGAGCCGTGCCGTGATAGACGCAGGGTCGCTGTCCCGCCCCATCCGGGTCCTGATCGCCGACGACCACGCAGTGGTGCGGGCGGGATTGCGTCGCATCCTCGAGCTCGAACCGGACCTCCAGGTGGTCGGAGAGGCCATCGACGGTGCCGAGGCGGTGGAAAAGGCGTGCGAGACCCAGGCCGACGTCGTGTTGATGGACGTCAGCATGCCGCGCGTCAACGGGCTCGAAGCCACCCGGCTGCTGCGGGTGCGGGCGCCGGCGTCCCGGGTCGTGGCGCTCACCATCCACACCGATGACCAGTACGTGGTGGAGATGGCCCGGGCGGGGGCCTGGGGCTATCTCATCAAGGACGAGGATCCGGGCGCGGTGGTGACCGCCATCCGGCGGGTGGCGCAGGGGGAGGTCTACATCTCGGCGAAACTGGTAGGCAGCCTGGTGAGGGCGCTGCGCGAGCGCCCTCCCGAGACGCCGTGGACGCCGGCGGCTGAGGAGACGGCGGCCGTCTATGGCCCGGTGACGGGCGCTTCGGCCCCGCCGGACCAGGAGCAGCATCGCATCGAGGTGGGCACGGCCGCCGGTGGTGACGCGGCGTCGGTGCCGGCTCCCGAGCAGCCGTCGTGGCCGCAGCTCACCGGACGCGAAGTGGAGGTGCTGTCGCTCATCGCCCATGGCCGCACCAATCGGCAGATCGCCGAGGCGCTGGTGGTCAGCGAGAAGACCGTCAAAAACCACGTGACGAGCATCCTGCGCAAGCTCCGCCTGAAGGATCGGACCCAGGCGGCCATCTGGGCCATCCGTTCCGGCTGGATCCCGTGAGCCAGCTTAGGACTCAGGGCCCAAGGAAGGCCACGAAAGATGAGACTACGGGTGGATACACCGGTTCCAGCTCCCCTGGTACGATAAAGCCAGGCTGAGGCTACGAGGCCGATGCCGGGACCCAGGCGTGGAGCGGCAGGCTGGGGCGGCACGCAAAAAGGAAAACCCCCAACCCCCGGATGCCCGGCCCGCCGCCTCCATCGAAAGTGAACCCGCCGTTCGGAAAACCCGGACGGCGGGTTTTGCGTTGCCCTGCAGGGCCGGGCAGGCTGAATGGCTGGTCCTTCTCCTCACCCGTTGCATACCATGGCGCGACAGCACGCCCCCGTGCTGCCTCCGGAGGGTTGGGTGGTGATGGGCAACAGCGGGGAGGGATGAGCCATCCCGCAGCCGCACGTCGACGCTCCGGACCAACGACGAAGGCAAACGGATGCCATCGCTCAACTCACGCCGCGCGAGCGGGAAGTGCTCGCGCTCATCGGGCTCGGGTTGAGCAACCAGGAGATCGCCCGCCGGCTGGTCATCAGTGAGCACACCGTCAAGAACCACGTGAGCAGCATCTACCGCAAGCTCCAGACGGCCGACCGGACCCGGGCCGCTCTCACCGCCATCCGGGCGGGACTGGTGCGCATCGAATGATACAATGGTGCCATGGACGACCAGGCGAGGCCGTCGGACGTAGTTCAGGGCGTCGTGCGTCGCATCACGTTCCATGATCCGGGCACCCAGTACGCGGTCATCCGCCTCGAACAGCGTCCGAACCGGCCACCTCTGACCGTCGTGGGGCATTGGACTCCCTTGCCGGCGCCCGGAGAGGAGATCCGCGTCGTCGGCCGCTGGGCCCTCCATCCGACCTACGGGCGCCAGTTCGAGGCGGAGGCCTACCAGCCGGTGACGCCGGCTACCCGGGAGGGGGTCGAGCGCTTGCTCGCCTCCGGTATCATCAAAGGGGTGGGCCCGGCGACCGCCCGGCGGCTGGTGGCTGCGTTCGGGGAGCGCGCCCTCGACGTGATCGCCTCCGACCCCCAGCGTCTCGCCTCGGTACCGGGCATCGGGCCGCGCAAGGCCCGGTGGATCGCCGAGCGTTTGCACCTGCGCAAGGAAACCCAGGAAGCTCTCGTCTTCCTGCACGGCCTCGGCTTGGGCCCGGGCCTTTCCCGGCGCATCCTGCAGCGCTACGGCACCCAGGCGCCGGCCGCAGTCCGGGCCGACCCGTATGCGCTTGCTCTCGAGGTGGATGGGATCGGCTTTCGAAGGGCGGACGACCTGGCCGAGCGTTTCCAGATCGCGCCCGACTCGCCGCGCCGGGTGGAAGCCGCGCTGTGGCACGTCATGCGCGAGGCCGGCGAGGAGGGGCACGTCTACCTGCCTCGCGAGGTCCTCTTCCAGAGGGTACGGGCGGTTCTCGGCGGGGGGCGTGGCGCCGGTCACGCCTATCCCGACGAGATGCTGGGGGCGGCGCTGGGAGCGCTCGTGGCGGGCGGCCAGCTGGTGGAAGAAGACGGCGCGGTGTATCCGGCCGCCTTCCATCGCTACGAGACGGAGCTGGCGGGCCGCCTCCTTGAACTGGCCCGGCAGGCGTATCAGCCGTGGCTGCCGGCCCGGCTCGAGCAAGAGCTGCAGGCTGCCCAGGCCCGGCTCGGCACCCGGCTCGCCCCCGAGCAGCTCCAGGCCGTGCGCCGTGCGATGGAGAGCGGGCTCCTGGTGGTGACGGGGGGACCGGGCACCGGCAAGACGACGCTGGTCCGCTTCATCGTGTACCTGGCGAGGCGAGCCGGCATTCGCGTCGCCCTGGCGGCCCCGACCGGCCGGGCGGCCCAGCGCCTGCAGGAGGCGGTGCGGTGCGGGGTGCCGGAAGAGGAGCCGAGCGTTCAAGCGTCCACCGTCCATCGCCTGCTGGAAGTGCGGCCCGGATCGTCCAGTGCTTCCCGGTTCGCAAGGGGTCCGAAAAACCCGATCGATGCCGAACTGGTCATCGTAGACGAGGCTTCGATGCTTGACATCTCCCTTGCCTACCATTTGGTGGCGGCGCTGGGTCCGGAGAGCCGGCTGGTGCTGGTGGGCGACGTCGACCAGCTCCCGTCGGTGGGACCCGGGCAGGTGCTGAGGGACCTCATTCAATCGGGCGTCGTGCCGCTGGTACGGCTGGTTCACCTGTTCCGGCAGGCGGCCCGCAGCCGCATCGTGGTCGGCGCCCACCAGATCCTGGCCGGGCGCAGCGTGGTCCATGCGGGCCCTTCGAGAGCGCAGACGGCGGTCCGGCCGGCCTCCCAGGAGAGGCGCACCGCGGCCCGAGAAGAGGGGAGTTTGCGCTTCTTCGAGGAGCCGGACCCGCAGAGGGTCGCCTGGAAAGTGCGGGAGCTGGTCACCACCAGCATTCCACAGCAGTTCGGCTTGCGCCCCGTCGAGGAGATCCAGGTGCTGACTGCCTCACACCGGGGCCCGGCCGGCTCGGACGCGCTCAACCGGCTGCTCCAGGAGGCGCTCAACCCGGCGGGACGAGGGAAGGCGGAGCTGCAGCTGGGCCAGCGGGTGGTGCGCCAGGGGGACCGGGTCATGCAGGTCCGCAACGACTACCAGGCGCGCCTGGTGCCGGAGGACGGCTCCGGCCCGTCACGAGACGGCGAGGGTGGAGAGGTGGGGGTGTTCAACGGAGAGATCGGCACCGTCTGGCGGGTCGACCCCGACGAACGGGTGGTGCACGTGCGTTTCGACGACGGGCGGCTCATTGAATACGACGAGGAGAAATGGCACCAGCTCCAGCTGGCTTACGCGATCACGGTGCACAAGAGCCAGGGCAACGAGTTTCCGTGCGTGGTCATGCCCGTGGTCTGGACGATGCCTGCGCTCATGACCCGTCACCTCCTGTACACCGCGGTCACCCGAGGACGACGGCTGGTGGTCCTGGTGGGGGACAGGAAGGCCGTCCATGCGTATGTTCGCAACGCCTCGGTGGCCCAGCGGTACTCGATGCTCGCCCGGCGCTTGCAGCGCATTGCATGAGGGGGGCCGGGGCGGCCGACCTTAGCTCCTGGAGCCATCGTGCAGGATTGTCTCGTCTACCGGCGAACCGTCGTCACCGAGGCGAACGGGGCTGTTTCGTGCCGGTCGGCCTTCCGATGTATGAGCTGAGGGAGTATCCTGACAACCAGTGCCGGGGCACCGTCGTGGGCCGCCGCCGGGTCGCGCCGCCGCCGGCCGCAAGAGGAGATACGAAGAGATGCACGCTTCGAAAGAAGTAACCGTGGCGCTTCTGGGTTGCGGACGCTTCGGGCAGCGCCACCTGGAAGTGCTCAACCGGCTCCCTGACGTACGGGTACTGGTGGTGGCCGACATCGACGAACCCCGAGCCCAGCAAACCGCTTTCAGGTTCGGGGTTCCTTCTTTTACGGCCGACTTCCGGGAGGCCCTGGCGTGGCCGGGCGTCGACGTGGTGGACGTCTGCCTTCCGACCTTCCTCCACGCGCAGGCCGTGGAAGGGGCCGCCCGGCACGGGCGCCACGTCTTTTGCGAAAAGCCCCTGGCCTTGCGGGCAGAAGACGCGCAGCGGGCCGCGAGGGCTTGCGAGGATGCCGGCGTCAAGCTGCAGGTCGGCTTTTGCCGCCGGTTCGACAACGGGTGGCTGGCCGCCGCGGAGGTCATCCGTTCGGGAGCACTCGGGCGGCCCGTCGTCTGGCGGCATGCCACGGGTACCTCGGGGGCTCCGCAGCCGTGGTTTTTCGACCGGGAGCTGGGTGGAGGCCCGTTCGTGGACGGGGCCATCCACTGGTACGACTTCGGCCGGTTCTTGTTCGGCGAGGTGGAGAGCGTCCAGGCTGCCACCCGTATCATGCGCCCGGGCCGCACGGCGCCGGACACCGGGATCGTGAGCGTGCGGTTCGTGAGCGGCGACGAGCTCCAGCTCATGTGGAGCTGGGGGCTTCCGCCCGGGGTCAAGGTGGACGAGCTGCACGAGGTGTTGGGGCCGGAGGGCGCGCTGAGCATGCGACCTCGCCAGCAGGACAAGATCTCCGATGCCGCCGTCTTCGTCGACCACGACCATCGCAAGGAAAACGGCGGGCATGCCAACGGTGCCGATCCCGGCAATCTCGGGTACCTGTGGCTCAGGCGGCCGGGGCAGACCGAGGCGCAGCCCGTGGTGTACCAGCGTAACGATATGGTCGAGGAAGAGCTGATCGCCTTCGTCCAGGCGGTGCGGGAGGACCGGCCCACTGCCGTCGGGGGGCGTGAGGCCGTGGCCGCCCTGCAGGTGGCCATGGCGGTGCTGGAGTCAGGCCAGACCGGGCGCACCGTCATGTTCGACGAGATGACGCTGCCGGCCCGGAGCGCCAAGTGAGCCCGCAGCGTCTCCTGGCCGGGGCGGGGATCCGGGGCGTGCGCCGGCGTCAGCGGTAGGGATGGCACGTGGTAGAGTGGTGGCGGCCCGAGTACTTCTTCCAGCTCGACGGCTTCGAGCACCGCGCGCTGTTCGACGGGGTCGAGCGGGTCTGGGAGGCGCTCGCGCGGCTGCGCGAGTATGTCGATGCTCGCCTGGAGCCTTCCCTGGGTGGCACGGTGATGCCCGGTGCGTTCGTGTCCGATGAGGTCTGGCTGGGTGACGGCGCGGTGGTGGAGCCCGGGGCGATGATCAAGGGGCCTGCGATCATCGGGCCCGGCAGCGTGATCCGGCAGGGCGCCTACGTCCGGGAGTACGTCGTGGTCGGCGCGGGGTGCGTGGTCGGGCACGCCACGGAGGTGAAGGGCTCCATCCTGCTCGACGGGGCGCAGGCGCCGCACTTCAACTACGTGGGAGACTCCATCCTCGGCCGGCGGGCCAACCTGGGCGCCGGCACCAAGCTCTCCAACCTCAAGAACGACGGCACCGAAGTGGTCGTGCATGGCCCCGGCGGCGAGCGGATCCGCACGGGGATGTGCAAGCTGGGGGCCGTCGTGGGCGACGGAGTGGCCATCGGCTGCAACGCGGTCACGAGCCCCGGAGCGTTGATCGGGCCGCGCGCGCAGGTGTACGCCAACGTGGTGGTGCGGGGTTTCGTGCCGGCCGACCACGTCGTCAAGCTGCGGCAGGCGATCGAGGCCGTACCCCTGGAGCGGCCGCACGGGCCTCGCTGAGCACCGGGATGGGAGAGCCGCAGCGGGTTGCCGGGAAGCCGTTGTTATGGTAAGCTGGGCGCTAGTAAGGCTAACGTAGCCCGCCACCGGGAGGTGCCGTACGGTGCCGTTGCGCTACCGGGTCGCGTGGGTTGCCGACGGAGCGGGGCTGATGCCCCTCGTCGTGCCGGCCGCCGTGCCTGCGGACGTGGGCGAGAGGTTAGAGATGCTAGCGTGGCCGGCTGCCGGCGGGCTGCCGCTTTACGCGGCCCGATGGCTCCAGGCCGTACTGGCGGCCTGGAGCCTGCACGGGCCCCATCGCCCCCGCTGGCTGGGCCGGTGGCGCTGGCGGCGCCTGCGGAGCTACCTCACGGACCAGCTCGAGGCCATGGGCCTCCCGGCTGCCGGGCTCTACCTGCCGGAGCCGGCGGCTGCCGGGCAAGACACGGGGGCGGGGCCCTGGGACCTCTCGCAGGACGTGGCGGCGGAGGCGCGGGGCCGGGCAGAGCTGCTGGAGTTGCTGTTGCGGGGCCGTTGCCTGCTGGGGACCGAGGTGGTACGGGCAGCCAGGGCCACCGGCCTGACGCCGGGCGAAACGCTGCTGGGGATGGAGACCCTGGTGGCTATGGGGAGGGCTCACAGGGTGGCGGCCGTGGAGCTCGATGGACGCGGTGGGGCCACCTGCCGGCGCTGCGGCTCGGCCGAGGGGATCTACCCCGAGATGTGCGGCGCCTGCGGATCCCCCTTCTGCCCGAGGTGCAGCCGTTGCGCCGGGATGGGAGTGGCCCGGGGCTGCGAGCCCCTCTATCTGATCCCGGGACCTCTCGTGCCCGGCGGAGCGGGAGCTCCGGCCGTTCCGCTCGTCCTCCCGCATGCGCTCTCGGCGGCTCAAGCCCGAGCCGCCGAGAGGCTCACGGGGGCCGTCCGCCGGGGTTTGAGCAGCCTGGCAACGGGAGTGGGGCAACCCGGGGCTTCGGAGGACGGGTCCGGGGCAGGGCCGAGGGGGTGCCTGGTCTGGGCGGTGACGGGCGCCGGCAAGACCGAGGTGGCGTTCGGCGCGGTGCAGGTCGCGCTGGAGATGGGAGGGGCGGTGCTCTTCGCGGCGCCGCGCCGTGAGGTCGCCGTCGACATCGCCCGCCGGGCGTGGGAGGCATTCGGTGGGGAGGGCTTTGCCTTGCTCATCGGGCGTTGCCGGCCGGATTCCGATCGCGACGGCCCTGCGGGCGGGCATGCGGCAGCGACCCCGGCGACGTCGCTGACCCCCGGCTGTCGGCTCGTGGTGGCCACCACGCACCAGGCGCTGCGCTTCTACCAGGCCTTTTCCCTGGTGGTGCTGGACGAGGTGGACGCGTTTCCCTACGCCGGGTCCGACATGCTCCACCTGGCGGTCGACCGGGCGACCCATCCGAAAGGGTATACGGTCTGGATGTCGGCCACTCCCGACCGCCGCACCCGAGACAGGGTACGGGCCGGACACTGGGAGGTCGTGACCATCGCCGCCCGCCACCACGGGTACCCGCTCCCGGAGCCGAGCGTATACGCCGGGCGCGACGTGGCGCGCTGGCAGCAGGCGCCCCAGGATGCATCCCAGGTGCCCGCCCCCGTGCGCCGGTGGATGGAGGCACGCAGACCGGCCACGCGACTGTTGGTCTTTTGCCCCACGATCCGCCACGTCGAGGCGGTCGCGGCCGCCCTGGGCGCACCCGCATGCCATAGCCGCCACCCAAGGCGCCAGGCGGTGCTCGATGCCTTCTCGACCTCTCGGGACGGGGTCCTCGTGGCGAGCACTCTCCTCGAACGGGGCCTGACCTTCTCCGGGCTCGACGTGCTCGTGGCCTTTGCCGACTACGAGGCCATATTCGACGAGGCGGCGCTGGTGCAGATGGCAGGCCGGGCAGGGCGCAGCGTCGAGCGGCCGGAAGGGCGCGTGCTGTTCGTCGCGGCGCGCCGCACGGCCGCGATGCGCCGGGCCGTCGAGCACATCCGTTCCATGAACCGGCGGGCTCGCCGGGAGGGCCTGCTTTGCGGCGGGGGCATGGTATAATGCGTCAGCCAGACTTCGAGTGGAGCCTGCGGCCAGCCTATGATGCCAGCAAGGCGTCCTTTCGCCGGTCACCCGTGGCTCGACCTCATCGGGGGCACGCCACTCGTCCGCCTGCGGCGGGTATGGCCGGAGGATGCGCCGGTGGCGGTGTACGTAAAGGTCGAGGGGTTCAACCCCGGCGGATCCGTGAAGGATCGCCCGGCGCTCTACATCGTCGGCGACGCGGTGGAGCGCGGCCTGCTCCAGGGCGGGCGGCGCATCCTGGATGCGACGTCGGGCAACACGGGGATCGCCTACGCCATGATCGGCGCCGCGCTCGGCCTGGGGGTCACCGTCTGCATGCCGTCCAACGCCTCGTTGGAGCGGCAGCGCACGCTGAAGGCCTACGGAGCCGAAATCATCCTGACCGATCCCCTGGAGGGGACCGAGGGGGCGCGCCACGCCGCCCGGCAGCTAGCCCAGGAGGAGCCGGAGCGTTACTGGCTCGCCGATCAGTACAGCAACGCTGCCAACGTACGTGCCCACGTCGAGACCACGGGACCCGAGATCTGGGAGCAGACCGCGGGTACCGTCACCCACTTCGTGGCCGGCATCGGTACGAGCGGCACCGTCATGGGGGTCGGCCAGTACCTCAAGGCCCGCAACCCTTCCATCCAGGTCATCGGGGTGGAGCCGCTGGAGACTTTGCACGGGCTCGAGGGGCTCAAGCGCATGGACGCCTCCGAGGTGCCGGCCATCTTCGACCCTTTGCGCCTGGACGGCCGGATGGAGATCCCGACCGAGGAGGGCTACCGGATGGTCCACCGGCTGGCCCGGGAGGAGGGGATCCTGGCCGGCGGATCGGGAGGAGCGGCGGTCGTAGCGGCGCTGCGGGTCGCCTCCGGCCTCAGCCGCGGCGTCGTCGTGACCGTCTTGCCCGACAGCGGGAGCCGCTACCTGAGCACGGCCATCTGGCGCGACGCCTGAGGCGGGCCGGCGGCCTGCCCAACCGTGCGAGCGCCCGGGCCCGTCCAGGTCTTGCCCGTGTCGTGGGGTGCCTGCGCTGGAGGTGTGCGCGTCGCCGTTTGGTGCCGCGAAGAACGGGTGGGAGGAGTGAAGCTCGCCGGGTACGATGGTGCGCTTCCAGGGCGACTCGTAGAAAGCCGGTGGTCCCGTCCCTGCCGTCTGGGCCCGGGCGCCCGCCACGGTTACGCTTATTCGTCGAGACGACTCGAATTCCTTCGATCCCGGCGCACCCGGAGCGCGGCGAGCGGCCAAAGGCGCCCCGGGGGCGACGATGAACGCCGTGCGGCGGTGGCTGCGCTCGCTCTACGAGGCCATGGAGCTATCGAGCCCGGGGTGCCTCTTTTGCGGCCGTCCCCTTCAGTACCGACGAGAGCAGGAGCCCGGCCTGTGCCTGGCCTGCCAGGATCGGATAGCGTGGGTCCAGGGGGAGGTCTGCCCCCGCTGCGGCAAGCCCCTGCACGGCAGGGACGGGCCCTGCGCCGACTGCGCCCGCCGGCCGGTGCCGTTTGCGTTCAACCGGGCGGTGGCCGTCTACGACGGGATCTGGAAGGAACTGATCCTGCAGTTCAAGTTCTACGGGCGGCGCGAGCTGGCCCGCCCGCTCGGCTGGTGGATGGCCGGGACGGCCATGCGCTGGGGCATCCGGGAACGGGCCCACGCCCTGGTGCCCGTCCCGCTGCACCCACGCCGGCTCGAGCGGCGGGGGTACAACCAGGCCCTCGAACTGGCGATACAGGTAAGGGAGAGGACCGGCGTGCCCGTGGTGGAGGCGCTGGCGAGGACCCGGGAGCCCGGCGGCCCCCAGAGCTTGCGGCAGGCCGCCGCCCGGCGTCGCAGCATGCGGGGCGCCTTCGTGGCCTGGGAGCCGGCGCTCGTCGAGGGCCTCACCCTGGTCGTCGTGGACGACGTCTACACGACGGGCGCGACCCTGGACGCCGCGTCGAGGGCCTTGCTGCGGGCGGGGGCCCGGGAAGTGCTGGGGTTGGTGGCGGCGGTGGGGCTGACGGACCTCGACCTGGCCGACGGGGGGCCGGAGGGGGGAGACGGCCGTGGGCATCCGTAACTGCGAGCGCTGTGGCCGAGTGTTCACGGGAGTGGACGTGGTGTGTCCGGCCTGTGCGACCCGGGAAGAGGAAGAGTTCGAGCGCGTGCGAGCGTACCTTGCCGATCATCCCGCCGCCATGGTAGCGGAGGTCAGCTTGCAGACGCAGGTGGAGGTGCGGGAGATCTACCGCTGGGTGCGTTCGGGGCGGCTGCGCATGACGCTCGAGCAGCTCGAGGGTGCGCTGCGGTGCGAACGCTGCGGGGCGCCCATCGACACGGGGCGGTTTTGCGCCAAGTGCCTGAGCGAGATCAGACAGTCGCTGCGCCAGGCCGTCCAGAAGGAGCCGGAGCCGCGGGCCCCGGTGGAGCCGCGAGCGCCCCGGCCTGCCGAGCCGAAGAGCCGCAGGCCGCCCAAGGTGCACACGGCCGACGACGTGCGGCGGCGGTTCACGTAACCTCAAGCAGGTGTGCGGCGTTGCCGAGTATTAGGGTGGACTTGCGGCCCGCTGCAGTCGCGAGCGACGGGAAGCGGGGTTTTTGGATCGATCGGGGTTCGGAGGTGATGGCGGCCCATGGAGCCGCCCAAGGATATCTCGCCAATCGGCCGGCCGGCGCCCGTCGGGCCGAGCCGCCCTGCCGCCGCGAGGCGGCCACAGGAGGCCCCCTCTGCCTCGGATGAGGTGGCCCTCTCGACGGCGGGCCAGGAGATCGTGGCGGCGCGCCGGCGCATCGACGAGGCACCCGACGTGAGAGAAGGGCTCGTCGCCCGGTTGCGCAAGGAGATCGAGCAGGGACAGTATCACCCTTCGGCGGCGGAGATCGCCCGCCGGCTGGCGCGGGTGCTGCGGCCGCATGGCCGATAGCCTTCCGGCGCTCAGGAGGGGCAGGTGAGGTCGCGTGGAGTGGCAAGGCCAGGCGCTCCGGTTGCTGGACGCTCTGCAGTCCCTGGAGGAGCGGGTGCGCGGGCTCGTCGTTGCCGGCGACGTTGGGGCTCTCGGTGAGGCCATCGCCCAGGAGCAGGCCCTGGCTCAGGAGCTCCGGGCTCTGAGCCAGGAGCGGCCGGCGAGTACGGCGGCAGGCGGCGAGGATGGCGGAGCCGTCGAGCGGCCGGCGAGTGAACTCAAGGCCCGGGCCGAGGCGGTGCTGCGCCTGCATCGGCAAAACCGCATGCTCCTCGATCACGCCCATCGCACTGCGCTCGAGCTCCTGCACCTCATGACGGCCGACTCGACGACGGAAGGGGTCGTGTACGCGCCGCCCGGCGAGCGGGCGGGCGCGCTCGGCGAAGCCGCACGGTCAGGGGCCGGCCCCAGATCCGTGGATCGGAGGGTTTGAGCGGCGTGCGCAGCACTTTCTTCGGCATCGAACTGGCCCGGCGTGCCCTTTTCTCGCAGCAGCGGGCCATGGACGTCGCCTCCCACAACATCGCCAACGCCAACAATCCGGCCTACTCCCGGCAGCGGGCGGAGATGGTGGCGACCGCCCCGTACGCGCCCCCCGGCATGATGCCGGCAGGGGTCGCCGGTCAGGTCGGCACCGGCGTCTGGGTGCAGGAGATCGTGCGGCTGCGAGACGCCTTCCTGGACGGGCGCATCCGCGCGCAAAACCAGCTCGCCGGCCGGTGGCAGGTGCGCCAGGACGTGCTCGAGCAGGTCGAGAAGCTGTTCAACGAGCCGTCCGAAAACGGGGTGCGGGTCGCGTTCGACCGGTTTTGGGAGTCGCTGCAGGAGCTGAGCCTGCACCCGGAGAGCGTCGCGGTACGCGAGGTCGTGCTGCAGCGCGGGCGGGTGCTGGCCGACAGCATCGCCGGGGTCTACCGGGAGCTGGAGGCGCTGCGGGGCAACCTCGATTACTCCATCGGGCTCAAAGTGGATCGGCTCAACAGCCTCTCGGAGCGGCTCGCCCAGCTCAACCGCCAGATCGGCCAGGTGAGCGCCAGCGGGCAGCGCCCCAACGACCTGATGGACGAGCGCGACGCCATCCTGGAGGAGATGTCGCGCCTGGCCCCGGTGCAGGTAGTCATCCGCCCGCCGGCGGACGACTCGGTGAGCGGCGAACAGGTGGCGGTCAGCATCGGCGGCCTGTCGCTGGTCGACGGGGACGTGTTCCACAAGCTGGTGATGGGGCCCGATACCTCTGGTGGGCAGTTCAACCGGCAGATCTTCTGGGAGGACGTGAGTTCAGGCCTGCAGGTAACCCCCACGGGCGGCGAGATCGGGGCCCTGCTGGAGATGCGGGGAACCCGGGGTGACGACCCGAACACGGTGGATGGCTACCTGCCCGAGTTGATGGCCGACTTCGACAAATGGGCCCGAGAGTTTGCAGGCGAGTTTAACTCACGACATGATGCCGGGCTTACGCGAGACGGGAAGGACGCAGGCCTCTTCTTTGTTGACGTACCCTCGGGTAATCCCCCATCGAGCTGGTACGCTCCTACCATGGCACTCCATACGAGCATCACGCCGGAAGGGATCGCAGCTGCTCTTCCCAATGAAGCAGTTCCCGGGGGCAACGGCAACGCTCTGCTTCTGGCGGCACTGAAGTCGCAGCCTATCACCGGGCTCGGTGACGTGAGCCCCATGGACTACCTGGGCGCCATGGTCGGCCGGCTCGGTGTCGCAACCCAGGAAGCCCAGACCATGACCCAAAACCAGGAGCTTCTGGTGAATCACCTCAAGGGCGTGCGCGAGTCGATCTCCGGAGTCTCGCTCGACGAGGAGATGGCCGATCTCGTGCGGTTCGAGCACGCCTACGGGGCGGCCGCCCGGGCCATGACCGCCATGGACGAGGTTTTGGACACCCTAATCCACCGGACGGGGTTGGTGGGGCGGTAGGAACCACGGAGACCGCAGTCCAGGGAGGGACGGCGACGCGATGCTGGTGCTGACCAGGAGGGTCGACGAAAGCATCATGATCGGCGACGACATCCGGATCCTCGT
Organism: Limnochorda sp. L945t; assembly: GCF_035593305.1. Classification (GTDB taxonomy): domain Bacteria; phylum Bacillota; class Limnochordia; order Limnochordales; family Geochordaceae; genus Carboxydichorda; species Carboxydichorda subterranea. The sequence goes on from NZ_CP141615.1 coordinate 512,079, forward strand.
CGTCGAGGTGAGAGGCGAGCAGGTGAAGCTGGGCATCGAGGCGCCGCGTTCGGTGCCCGTGCATCGGGAAGAGGTTTACCGGGAGATCCAGGAGGAGAACCGCCGGGCGGCCCTGGCCGGAGCCGGCAAGATCGAGGACCTGGACGAGGCGCTCAAGCCGCCGCGGCCCGCGCCGGGCGCTCCGCCGGTCGAAGGGAGACGACCCCTTGAGAATCAGCAGCAGAACCCTGGTTGACCACGTGCTGGTCAACTTGCAGCGCAACTACGCGCGGCTGGATCGCCTGCAGCAGCAGCTCTCGAGCGGCAAGAGGGTCAGCTTCCCCTCCGACGATCCGGCCTCTGCCACCACCGCCATGCGGCTGCACACGGCGGTGCTCGACAACCAGCAATACATCAAGAACACCGACGCGGCCATAGGGTGGCTCGAGACCACCGACGCGGCGCTGCAGGATATCGTCTCGGCGCTTCACTCGGCGCGGGAGATCACCATCGCCGGCGCTCGCAGCGACCTTCCGGACGATGCCCGGAGGGCCTACGCCGAGAAGATGGACCAGCTCATCCGCCATGTCGTCCAGGCAGCGAACGCGTCGCACGACGGGCGGTACGTGTTCGCCGGGACCAAGACGGATACGAAACCGTACGACGTGACTGACAATGATAAGGACGGTTTCGTGGATGATGTTACGTTTGCAGGCAACGGCGGCGAGTTCGCTTACGAGGTGGGTCCGGGGGTGAAGCAGACCGTCAACGTTCCGGGGACCTTTGCCTTTGGGCACGGAGTGCCTACGCCCGTCCCCGGGTCCATCAGCGGGGGCCTTTTCCGCGCTCTGATCACCATCCGCGACGACCTGGCGAACGGCAATGTGAGCAACTTGTCGGGTCAAGACCTCCAGGACCTCGACGCTGCCCTGGACGGTGTCCTCCAGGCCCTCGACCGGGTCGGAGCGCGGCAGGAGGGCTTCCAGCTCATCCAACAGCGGCTCCAGGGGCAGGACGTCAACCTGCAGGATCTGCTCTCCAAGGCCGAGGACCTGGACGTGCCCAAGGCCATCATGGACCTCCAGATGCAGGAGAACGTCTACCGGCTGGCCCTGGCCTCCGGGGCCCGGATCATCCAGCCGACCCTGTTGGATTTCCTCAAGTAACCCGCCCGGCGGTGCCCCACCGATCCGCCAGGCGCCAGGCAGGGCATGGGGGGTTGGGGAGTTGGAGCTCAACACGACGCGTTTCGGGGTCATCGAGGTGGATCCGGCCCGGATCATCACCTTTCCCCGGGGGTTCATCGGCTTTCCCTCGTGGCGACGGTTCGTGCTGTTGCCCCACGGCACGGGCGGCGACTCTCCGTTCTGGGTGCTGCAGTCGGCCGAGGATCCGGACCTGGCCTTCGTGGTCGTCGATCCCCGCCACGTCTACCCGGGGTACGTGGCCCGGGTACCCGCCTCCCATCTCGCCGAGATCGGCATCGACGGCCTCAACGACGTGGATCGCGCCGTGGTGCTGGCGCTGGTGACGCTCCGGCCCGGCACCAGGGAGGCGACGGCCAACTTGAAGGCGCCGCTGGTGATCAACCCTTCCACCCGCCAGGGGCTTCAGGTCATTCTCGACGGCGCCGAGTATGCCATCCGGCATCCCATTTTCCCGCACGACGCACGCATGGCCAGCCAGAAGGAGACCCAACCGGCTCTGGTGACGACCGACTAACGTCAGTCCGAGGCGGCGCGCGCCGGGGCGGTCGTCGGGGTGATGGAGGGTGGAGGACGACCGGCTTCTGGCGATTCACGAAGAGATCGTCCAGGTGCTGCTCCAGCAAGACGCGAGTTACGCACGGCCCATGCCGTCGTGGGAGCTGGCGCGGCTGCTCAACGTGGCGCCCTCGTACGTGCGCGAGCAGGTAGGCGTGCTCCGGCGCCATCGCCTGGTCAGCGTCCGGCGGGGCCGGGGCGGGGGGTACTACCTGAGCCCGGCCAACCGCCAGCGCCATCATGCGAGGATGCGCCGGAGCGCGCCCGGGACGACGACGGGCCCGGCCAACTAGAGGTCCGGAGCCAATCTCGGCCTTCCGAGGAATCCTGTGGAAAGTGTCGAAAGGGTGGGTTTAGCGATGGCGGGCCGCACGAGCACGCCGGCAGCAGGGGCGAAGGAGAAGGTGCAGCCGGACGAGGAGCGCCAGCTGGTGGTCTTCCAGCTCGGCCCGGAGTCGTACGGCGTCGAGATCGGTTGGGTACGGGAGATCATCATGCTCCAGGACGTGACCCGCGTCCCCGGAGCGCCCGACTTCGTCGAGGGAGTCATCAACCTGCGAGGCCACGTCATCCCCGTGATCGACCTGCGCAAGCGGTTCGCCTTACCCGCATCCAGCGACCCCCGGCGCACCCGGATCATGGTGGTGGACGTGTCCCCGCACGCGCTGGGCCTGGTGGTGGACGCGGTCAACGAGGTGCTGAGGGTGCAGGAGCGGGCCATCGAGCCGGCAGGCAGCGTGCTGGCCGGCATCGACTCGGCGTTCGTCTCGGGCGTGGCCAAGCTGGAGGGGCGCCTGGTCATCCTCCTCGATCTCGAGAAGCTGCTCAAGGCGAGCGAGGTCAAAGCCCTCGACCAGGTCCAGGCCCGGATCGAAGACGGCGACCAGGAGGGGGACGTCGCCACGCAGGCGTCCCAGGAAGGGCCACGGCCTGCCGCGGAGGTGTCCCATGCCAGCCGAACGGATCCTGAGCCAGCATGAAATCGACGAGCTGATCCGGGATCTCGCCTCGGAGCAAGGCGCTGCCGAAGCGGAGGTGGCCCGCACCCTCCCGGCGTCTTCCGCGGGGGGTGCGGTGCCTTACGACTTCCGCAGGCCTTCCAAGTTCTCCCGGGATCAGCTTCGCTCGGTGGAGCGCATCCACCAGCAGTTCGGCCGGCTGCTGGGCATCCTGCTGGGCGCTCGGCTGCGCACGGACCTCTCGGCCCGGGTGGTGTCGGTACAGCAGCTCACGTACGGGGAGTTCATCCGGTCGGTGCCCAACCCGTCGTTGCTCGGGGTGCTCGACTTCGGGCAGAGCGGCGACCGGGTGGTGCTGCAGCTCAGCCTGGAGATGGCCCTGGGGATCTACGAGCGGCTGGCAGGAGGCTCCGGGTCGTCGCCCTCGGTGAGCGGCCGGGAGCCGACCGACATCGAACTCCACGTGCTGCGCCGGCAAGTGATGGGGGTCGTGGCGGACGCCTATCGCCAGGCGTGGGCGACGCTGCAGGCGATGCCGATGACCATCCGGGACCTGGAGACCAACCCGACCTACGTCAACTTGGTCCTCGACCAGGACACGGTGCTCTGGATCGCGCTCGAGGTCCAGATCGACCAGATGACCGACTCCATCAATTTGTGCTTGCCGTACTCGGCTCTCGAGCCGTTGCTGCCCAAGCTGTCCAACGAGTATTTACTGCGGGCGCAGGGTAAGCCGCAGGCCCGCGACCGGGAGCGCCTCGAACAGCTGCTCCGGGACACCAAGGTGCCCCTGCAGGCGGTGCTGGGGAAGGTCGATCTGGAGATCCGAGAGTTGCTGGACCTGCGGGTGGGCGACGTATTGGTACTGGACACCGGAATCCACGACGAGGTGCACCTGTACGTGGCAGACCGGCCCAAGTTCAGCGGCTTCGTCGGGCGGGTCGGCGAGCGGCTGGCCGTCCAGTTGACGGGGCCTGCCCGAGAGGCATCCGAACCATTCGACCTGGACGACCCCGAGGCAGCCGAACCGGCACAACCAGGAGAAGGAGCACAAGACGACGATGCCTCCCGCTGAACTCGACCTCACCAACGAAGAACGCGAGGCGCTCGAAACCGTCGTATGCCACGCCATGCGAGCCTCCGTGGACGCGCTGTCCGACCTCGTGTTGCGGACCACGCACCTGGGCAAGCCCGAACTGGAGGCCGTCACCTGGGACGATCTCACGGTCGGGCCGCCGGAACCGATGGTCGTGGTCCGGGTGCAGTACCTGTCGGGCGTGCTGGGCAGCAACCTGCTGCTCCTGAGCCCCGACGACGCGAGCCGCATGGCCTCTTTGATGATGGGGGAAGAGCAGCCGGTGGCCGCCCCGCTCGACGAGCTGCGGTTGAGCGCCATCTCCGAGGCGGTCAACCAGATGGTCGGGGCGGCGGCCACGGCGCTGTCGGACTTGCTCGAGCGGCGCATCGAGATCAGCCCGCCGGCGACCCTCCTGCGGCCGCTCTCTCCGGATGCCGCTTCCCTGCTGCCCAACGGCGAGCCGGGGCTGCGGCTCGTACGGGTGACCTTCCCGGTGGACATCGAGGACGACGCGGTGGGCGACATCGAGACCCGGGTGATCCAGCTGTTTCCCGGGACATTCGTGCGGCAGCTGGTCGGGGAGTACCTGAGCACCAAAGAGGCCCCATCGGCCACGGCGGCCCCCGCTGCTCAGCCGGCCGGGGACGCCCGGCCCGCCGCGCCTGCCGCCTCGGCTCCGGTGGCGGCGGCGGCTCCGGCGGGCCCCACCCGCAAGGCGGCGCAGGAGGACGCGACCCCGTGGCGGGCGCAGGCGCTGGGAGAGCCGCCTCGCCAGGCCGCAGGCGTGCCCGAGGAGGACCCGGACCGCATCTCCTTCGACGTGCTCCGCCGGGTGACCGTTCCGGTCACTGTCCGGCTCGGCCAGGCCAGTCTCTCCCTGTACGAGGTGTTGGGCCTTACGCGGGGCGCCGTCGTCCCGCTGGACGCCACCGAGGGGCAGCCGGTCGATGTGCTCGTCTCGGGCACGCTGGTGGCCCGCGGCGAGGTGGTCGTGGTGCGCGAGCGCTTCGGCGTGCGCATCACCGAGCTGGTGCGTCCCGACACCGCACAGGGAGGGGCCTGAACGGACGATGGCGGCCGAAAACTCCGAGGAGATGCGGGCGCTCTTCGTCGACGAGGCGAGGGAGCGCGTGCAAGCCCTCAACGAAGGGTTGCTGCAGTACGAAGGGGGCTCGGCCGACGACCCGTCGGTGCTGCAGGAGATCTTCCGGGCCGTGCACACCATCAAGGGCATGGCAGGCACGATGGGGTACGAGCCGATGGTCGAGCTCTCCCACGCCCTGGAATCCGTCTTTGACGAGCTCAGGTCGGCTCCGTCGGCGCGCCCGCCCGAGGAGACCTTCGACCTGCTCTTCTCGGCCGCTTCGGCGCTCGAGACGATGGTCGAGACCGTGGCGAGCGGGGGCAACCTCGACGCTCCCGATCCCTCCTGGCAGGCGCTCACGCAGGCGCTGCGGCAGGCGAGCCGGTCAGGGGGCACCGCGGTGCCGTCTTCTGCGGCCCGGGCGGCCGCGGAGGTAGGCCACACCGCCGTCCCGGCGGGCACGACGCTGTACTCCGTCGAGGTCAGGCTGGATCCCCACTGCTCGTGGAAAGGCCCGCGGGCCTACACGGTGCTGCGGGCGCTCGAGGCGTTCGGCCCGATCGTGTCCACGCAGCCGCCGCGCCAGGCGCTGGAGGCAGAACAGTTCGACGACCGGTTCGTCGTGCTGCTGGCCACCCACGAGCCGCGCTCGCGCGTCGAGGCGGCCGCGCTGGGCGTGAGCGAAGTGCGGGCGGCCGTGGTGACCGAGGTGCCGGCGTCGACCAACGGCAGCGCGTCCTCTGCGATCCGGCTGACCAAGTCGCCGGGCGCTGCTTTGTCCCCGGAGTCGACGGTGCGCGTGGAGACCGCGCGGCTCGACGCGCTCGTCGAGCTCGTCGGCGAACTGGTCGTGAGCGCGAGCCAGATCGAGGATCGTTACCAGCAGGGCCAGATGCCCGAGGAATCTCACGTGGACAAGCTAGGCCGGGTGACGGCCGACTTGCAGCACGCCGTCATGAGGCTGCGGATGGTGCCGCTTCGCCAGGTGTTCAGCCGCTTCCCTCGCTCGGTGCGGGACCTGGCCCGAGCTCTGGGCAAGCAGGTGGAGTTCATCGTCGAGGGAGAAGAGACGGAGCTCGACCGCTCCATCGTCAATGCCATCGGGGAGCCGCTGCTCCACCTCATCCGCAACGCGGTGGACCACGGCATCGAACCTCCCGAGGAACGCCGCAAGGCCGGGAAGCCGGCTTCGGGGAGGATCCGCCTTTCGGCCCGGCACGAGGGTAACGGCGTGATCGTGGAGCTGGAGGACGACGGAGCCGGCATCGACGTGGAACGCATCCGGCGCAAGGCCATCGACTCTGGCCGGCTTTCCGCCCAGGAGGCGGCCTCCATGCCGGCCGAGCAGCTCATCCAGCTCATCTTCGAGCCCGGCTTCAGCACGGCCAAGCAGGTGACGGACGTCTCCGGCAGGGGCGTCGGGATGGACGCGGCCAAGGCGGTCATCGAGTCGCTGGGAGGGCGGCTGGTGGTCGAGACCCGGCGCGGGTACGGCACCCGCTGCATCGTGCGGCTGCCGCTGACGCTGGCCATCATCCGGGCCCTCCTGGTGGAGGCCGGCGGCCAGCTCTTGGGGCTTCCCAGCGAGGCGGTCCAGAGCATCGAAAGCGTCGACGACTCCCACACGGAGACGGTGCGCGGGCAGCGGGTCTTGCGCTACCGGGATCGGCTGGTGCCGCTGGTCTCCCTCCAGGAGAAGTTGGATTTGCCCCCATCGGATGACGATAAGAAGAGTAGGCTGGCGGTCGTGCTCAGCACCGGCAGCCGCTACGTGGCGCTCTTGCTGCCGCGGGTGGTGGGCTTGCAGGATCTGGTGATCCGTTCGCTGGGCGGCTACCTGAAGGTGCCGGGAGTGGCGGGCGCGGCCATCCTGGGAAGCGGCCGCATTGCCCTCATCCTGGACCCGCTGTGGCTGGTGTAAATGCGCGTGCGGACGAGGAGGGCAGGCTTCCGGTGGGTGCCAAGCGGATTTTGATTACCGACGACACCGCCTTCATGCGGGTGACGCTACGGCGGGTGCTGGAGAGCAACGGATTCGAGGTGGTCGGCGAGGCCGAGGACGGCATGGACGCGGTGCAAAAGTACGTCGAGCTCAAGCCCGACGTGGTGACCATGGACATCACCATGCCCAAGATGGACGGCATCACCGCCATCCGTAAGATCATGGAGATCGATCCCCAGGCTCGCATCATCGTGTGCAGCGCGATGGGCCAGAAGCCGATGGTCATCGAGGCGCTCAACGCGGGCGCCAAGGACTTCCTGGTCAAACCGTTCCAGCCGCAACGGGTCCTGGAAGCCATTCAGAAGGTAGGGGGGTAAGCAGGGCTCTTGTCGCAGCGATCATCCGGGGGTGGGTTATCGGACCTTGAAAAGGATGCGCTGGCGGAGCTCGGCACCATCGGGGCAGGGGGTGCGACGACCGCGCTCTCCCAGATGCTGGGGGATCGGCTCGTCCGCATGAGCTCCCCGAGGGTGGAGGTCGTGCCGCTGGCCCACCTCCCCGAGCGCGTGGGTCCTGCCGACGAACTGGCCGCGGCGGTATACGTGCGCCTGGACGGCGACCTGAAGGGGTCCATGGCGCTGGTGATCCCGGAGGCTGCGGCTCGGTCGCTGCTGCTGGCCATTCTGCCCGAGGATCTTCCAGGCGCTTCGGCGACCATTCGCGAGGACGTCCCCATGGGCGAGCGCACCCCTGGCGACATGGCGGCGTCGGCGCTCATGGAGGTCGGCAACATCGTGGTGAGCGCGTACCTCAACGCGATGAGCGAGATCACCGGGCTGAAGCTGGTGCCGTCGGTCCCTTCGGTGGCGACCGACATGGTGTACGCCCTCATTGCCTCGATCCTGGCGGAGTCCCCGCCGACCGACGACCAGGTGCTCACCATCGACACCCACTTCGAGACTGAAGGGGCCAGCGTCGGAGGCGAGATGATCTTCCTCCCCGCCGAGGGGCACCTGACTCGTCTCCTCGACGCCCTCGGCGTGACGGGCGAGGAATCTTCGTGACGGACGTTGCCGGCTCGCTCGGGCTCATCGTGCGCATCGGCGAGATCGAGGTGGCCCGCTTCACCGGCGTACTGATGGCGCTCGGCCTGGGATCCTGCGTGGGCGTGGCCCTCTACGACCCCTCGACCCGGGTGGCCGGACTCGCACACGTCTTCCTGCCCTCCAGCCCCAACGGCCACCTGCACGGGGAGCCGCCGGCCCGCTTCGCCGATACCGGAGTCGAGGCCCTCGTGCGGCGGATGGAAGAGGCGGGGGCCGTCCGCCGCCGCCTGGTGGCTCGCATCGCCGGCGGGGCCCAGCTCTTCTTGCGCAGCGAGGGAGCGGGGCTCGACGTCGGCCGCCGCAACGTGCAGGCGGTGCGCGAGGCGCTCGCGCGGCTGGCCATCCCCATCGCCGGGGAGGACGTGGGGGGCCACCGGGGCCGGAGCATCCGGCTCTTCGTGGAGACCGGCCGGGTCCTGGTCAGCACCCTGGGCCTGGGCGCCCGGGAAATCTGAGGGGCTGGCAGCGTTGGCGGATCAGGCGGGGCGGAGGGGCAGGGCAGGCCTGCGCTCTCCCGGGGGCCGGCAAGTCCGGGTGGCGGTCGTGGACGACTCGCCGTTCATGCGAGCCTACCTGGCCCGGCTGCTCGAGCAAAGCGGCCGCTTCGAGGTGGTCGCCGCCGTGGGCACGGGCGAGGCGCTGCTCGACCTCCTGGGATCAGGGCTGAGCGTCGACGTCGTCACGCTCGACGTGGAGATGCCCGGGATGGGTGGCCTCGAGTGCTTGCGGCGCGTGATGCGCCTGCACCCGACCCCGGTGGTCATGCTCTCCGCCCACACGACCCGCTCGAGTGCCGTCACCCTGGAGGCCCTTTCCGCAGGCGCGGTCGACTTCGTCCCGAAGCCGGAGCGGCCGGTGACGGCCGGCTCGACCTTCCTGGAAGACCTCGTGGTCCGGCTGGAGCAGGCGGCGCGCGCTCCGGCCCGGACACTCCAGGAGCTCGCGGCCCGCACGCTGCCCGCCGGCAAGGCGGCCGGACAGCGGGAGGAGCGATCACCGCAAGCCCGCCGGCCGGCGCAGCGGGTCATCGCCATCGGAGCGTCGACGGGCGGGCCGCGGACGCTGGAGATCGTCATGGCGGGACTCGACCCCGGCCTGCCCGCGGCCGTGCTGATTACCCAGCACATGCCGCCGGGGTTCACCGCATCGCTCGCCCGGCGCCTGGACGGCCTGGGCCTCCTTCCCGTCCACGAGGCGTGGGAAGGGGCGCCTCTGCAGGAAGGGGTGGCGTACGTGGCCCCCGGGGGGCTGCACCTGACGGTGGACGAGGACCGGCACGTTCACCTGGACGACGGGCCGCCGGTGCACCACGTGCGCCCGGCGGTGGACGTGATGTTGGAGTCGGTGGCCGCCCGCTTCGGGGAGGAGTCGCTGGCGGTCATCCTCACGGGCATGGGTTCCGATGGGGCCCGTGGGGCGCGAGCCATCAAGGCGGCAGGGGGAGCCTGCATCGTGCAGGAGGAGGGGAGTTGCGTCGTGGCCGGCATGCCGGGTTCGGTGTTGCGGGCGGGGCTGGCCGACGGAGCGTACCCGCCCGAACGGATCGCCAAGGAGATGCTCCGCTGGGCACTGCAACGTGAACGAAGGGAGTGCTGACGTGTGCGCGAGTTACCGTCCCATCCCTCGCCCCCTTCCTCCGAAGGCTCTTCCCATCGTGAACCACCTGCGCCCGACCCCGGCTCCATTCGCCTCGACGACATCCTGACCCCGGAGGAACGCCAGCGGCTGGCCCGTCCCGCGGGCACTCCCTCGCAGGGAACGGCGCCTGCCTCTTCCCGGCCGCCGGAGCAAGGCACCGGTCCCGCTCAGGGTGGCCCGGCGCCGGCGGCCGCATCCGGAGGGGGGGCCGGCACGCAGCTCGCCCGGCCGACGCTGGTGGAGATCGTGGGGGGCGCCTTGCGCGTGCTGCCGGGCGACCCTGACGGGGCGCGCCCGGTGATCGAACCGGGCCCGCACGTCTCGGTGCGCGTCAACGGCAAGCCGGTGACCGGACCGTACCGCCTGGATCCGTCGGACGTGGTGGAGGTGCAGCCCGACGTCACTCCTCCCCAGGCATCCGTGACGGTGCAGGTCTCGCAGGACCTGATGCAGGCGCACCTGATCATCCAGCGCTCGCCCGGCGTCCGCTACCGGCTGGACGACGTGGCGCCGACGTTGCACCTGCGCCTGGAGGGCCGGCCCGCCGAGGAAGAGCCCCCGCCCCCGGTGACCCTGGCCGAAGTGGAAGAGGCTCTGCGCAAGGCCTCGGTGCGCTTCGGGATCGACGGCCAGGCCATCCAGCGTGCCCTTGCCGAGCCGCCGGGCGAGCCCGTGCTCGTCGCCCGTGGCGAGCCGGCCGTCGAACCGGTGGACGGCAAGGTCGAGCTCAAGTTCGAGGAGCGCTCGCGTGCGAGCGTCAACTTGCAGGCCGAGCGCATCGACCTGTTCGACCGGGGCGCCATCACCTGGGTGGAGCCGGAGACGGTCCTGGCGGTCATCACGCTCCCCCAGGAGGGGCGCCCGGGCACCAACGTTCTGGGCCGCACGGTGCCGGTGCGCCGGGCCAAGGCCGCCGCGATCAAGGCCGGCAAGGGGTGCCGGGCGTCGGAGGACGGCACGCGCATCGTCGCCACGCAGGCGGGCCGGCCGCAGCTGTCGGGCTCCGTCATCTCCGTGGTGCCGGTCTACGAGGTGCAGGGCAACGTGGACGTGGCGACGGGGCATGTGCGCTTCGCCGGGGACGTCCACGTGCGGGGCGACGTGATGGAAAACCTCGAGGTGACCGCCGGCGGCGAGGTGCGCGTCGGCGGGCTCGTCAGCTACGCGAAGATCCTGGCGGGCGGCGGCGTGAGCGTCGGCCGCTCCATCATCGGCAGCCGGATTCGGGCAGGTGGACCGGAGGCGGCGGCTCACGAGGTGCTTCCCGTCTGCACGGCCGTTGCCCGGCAGCTCGACGAAGTGCTGGAAAACGTCCGCCAGCTGAGCGCCCAGGCGACGGCGACCGGCATCCGGGTGCCCGAGGGCGAGCTGCTCAAGCGCCTGCTCGAGCGCCGGTTCTGGGACCTGCCCAAACAGGCGCGCAAGCTCGCGAAGATGGGGGAGCGCCTGGAGGCGATCCGGGCGGGAGGCCATCGCCTTGCCGAACGCACGGCGGCTCTGCTCGTGGGTACCGGGCCCTTGCGGGTGTCGGGCCTCCAGGAGCTGGCGGAGATCAGCGCCGAGCTGCAGGAGATCGTGGCGACGCTGGACGGCTCCGAGGCGCGCCAGGCCAACGTGGAGGCGTTCAGTGTGCAAAACTCCCACATCGAGTGTAACGGCCGCATCGTCGTGCGGGGTTCGGGATGTTTCAACTCGGTGATGGTGGCGGCGCTCGGCTTCGAGGCTCGCCGCGGTGTCGTGCGAGGCGGGCAGGTGACCGTCACGGAAGGCGACGTGGTGGTGCGGGAGCTCGGGGGGCCGACCGGCGTACCGACCACCGTCACGGTGGTGCGGCGCGGCAAGGTGACGGCGGCCGTGGTGCATCCCCACGTCACCATCAGTATCGGCGGGCAGAAGCACCAGTTCCACGACGGGGCGCGCTCGCTTCGGGCTTCTCTTTCCCATGACGGGAAGCTGGTCGTGGACCACCTGCGCGCCGATCCCGAGCAGGGGCCACGCCCGAGGGTCGGGCTGGGCCCCGTGAGCGAGCCACCCGAGGGGGAGTGAGCTTCACGCTGTCGCACGGGGAGTTGCCGCCTGCGCCGGAGCCGGGCACGGGCGCCGGCACCGCTCCGGCCGCCGGGGAGAGGGCATCCGGGGCCTCCGCTCTCGGCACGCTGGAGTTCCAGCACTTCAAGCGGAGGCTTCTGGCCATCGCCGGGTTCGACCTGGAGCAGTACAAAGGAGAGCAGATGGAACGGCGTACCCGGCAGTGGATGCAGCGCATGGGCATCCCGACGATGGCCGCCCTGGCCCGCCAGCTCGGGCAGGACGCGTCGCTGCGCCGCGAGTTCCTTGATTACCTCACGATCAACACGTCCCAGTTTTTCCGGGACCCGTCGACCTTCGAGGCGCTGCGCCGCCGGGTGCTGCCGGGGCTGCTGCATGCGACCGGCCGCCTGCGCATCTGGAGCGCCGGCTGCAGTATCGGCGCCGAGCCCTACACGATCGCCATCATCCTGGACGAGATGGGACAGGGCGCCGGCCACTACCTGCTGGGCACGGACATCGACGACGACGCCCTGGAGCGGGCCAGGGCCGGGGAGTACCATGACCTCCACCTGACGACCGTGCCGGTGGAGACGAAGCGCCGCTACTTCCGCCCCACGGGCCCCGGCCGCTGGAGCCTCGATCCTGGGATCCGGGAGCGGGTCTGGTTTCGCCACCACGACCTGCTGCGGGACCCGTTGCCGGCAGGCTTTCACCTGGTGCTGTGCCGGCACCTGCTCATCTACCTCACCCAACCGTCGCAAGCCGCGCTCATCCGGCGGCTCGCCGGCTCCCTCATGCCGGGGGGCTTCCTGGTGGTCGGGGGCCCCGAGCAGATCTCCCTGCCCGCCGAATACGGCCTGGAGCGCGTGGAGCACTCCATCTACCGCCGCAAGCCCGCCGACGCCCCACCTGCTCCCGGTCCGTCGTCCGCCCGCCCTTAGCGGGTCAGCAAGGGCAGCTGCAGCCACAACAAGAGCGTCGCCAGTGCCAGCGACGGGATGGACGTCAGCGCGCCCGGCCAGAACCACTCCATGAACCCGACGCTGCGCCGCTCGTGGCGCTCCAGGAGCCCCAGCACGACGATGTTGGCCGTGCTGCCGATGAGGGTCAGGTTGCCCAGGATGGTACCGCCGAAGAGCATCCCCCACCACAGCGGAGCCACCTGGATACCCTGGGAGGCCAGGTCGCCCACGATGGGGATGAAGCTCGCGACGGCCAGCACGTTGTCCATGACCGAGGTGAGGGCCCCGATGCTCCAGGTGATGGTGATGAGCAGCGGCGTGAGCGCACCCCCGGTGAGGCGGACCATCCCCTGTGCGATGTGCTCGGTGACGCCCGCGTAGCGCAAGGTGCCGGCCGAAGCGAACAGCAGCAGGAAGAAGGCCAGGGTCCACCAGTCGACCCGGCGCTCCACCAGCTCCCGAGCCCGGTGACGCTCGACGAACAGCACGATGCCGGCCGCAGCCAGCGCCACCCCGACCAGCATAGTGTTGGTGCCGAGGTGGAGCCAGTGTTCGATCTGCTTGTGCAGGATCAGGCCGGCCACTGTCCCGAGGAACAAGAGCGACGGGAAGAGCAAGCTGCCCCTTCGCTCGTGAGCTCCCTCACCGCCCTCGCCGTCGGAGCCGCTCGCCTCGGCCGCTGCGGCCGGCTCCTCGGCCTCGCCCCGGGTCGCTGCCCCCGCCAGGCCCTCCCGGTGGATGGCCACGTGGAGATCGTGCATGTGGCGCCGGTAGTAGAGGAAGCTCAGCGCGATGGTGAGGAGCAGGGCAGCCAGGGCAATGGGCGTGGCCCACCGCAGGAAGTCGGGAAAGGTCAGGCCCGCTCGTAAGGCGATCAAGACGCCGATAGGATTGCCGACCACGGTGGCGGAGCTGCCGATGTTGGTGGCGAAGACGGTCATGATGATGTACGGGACGGGGTCGAGGTGGAAGCGCCGGGCGATGCGAATCACGATCGCCGACATGAACAGGATGGACGTGACCTCGTCGACCAGGGCCGCCGAGACGAACGCCATCAGCATGATGGCGCCCATCAAGGTGTAGGCAGAGCCGCCGACGTACGGCAGCGCCTTCTCCACCGCCGCCTCGAAGAAGTGCCGCTCCTCGAGGAACCCGATGACCGTCATCATGCCGATCAAGAACAGGATGACGTCGAGGCTGGCGAACTCAATGAGGTGGGGGATGTCGACCAGCCGGGCGGCGAGCAGGATCGCCACGCCGACGAAGGCGAACGCGAGGCGAAACGGCCAGTAGAGCAGGGTGCCCACAATGAAGGCGGCAAAGACGGTCACCGATAACACCTGAGATGGGGTAAAGCCGGTTTGCCACGTGACGAGGGCGACCGCGCCCACGAGAGCGAAAAACGCCGCGACGCGCTGCATGGAGGCCTGTCTCCTTCCGTGATGGAGGCGCAGCACGCAAAAACCCTCGGAAATCGCCCCGGTCAGCAAGAACCGAGCCCAGGATACCCGTCGCTTTCAGGCGTGTCAACCTTCGGAAGCGAGAGCCTGGAAGACCCTGGCGGTTCGCTACGCCCCATCGAGCGGGCCTTTTTCGACCGCCCCACGCTGATCGTGGCACGGGAGCTGTTGGGGCACGTACTCGTTCACCGCACGCCGGAGGGTCTCACGGCGGGCCGGGTGGTCGAGGCGGAGGCGTACCTCGGGCCCAACGACCCGGCGAGCCACGCCTATCGCCGCACCGCACGCAGCCGGGTCATGTGGGGCCGGCCCGGCACGGCGTACGTCTACTTCACCTACGGCAACCACTTCTGCATCAACGTGGTCACCGAGACGGAAGGCGTGGCCGGCGCCGTGCTGATCCGGGCGCTCGAGCCCGTCGCCGGCCTCGACCTCATGCGGAGCCGGCGAGGGGTCGGCGACCCGCGGGAGCTGTGCTCGGGGCCCGGTAAGCTCACCGTCGCCATGGGTATCACCGGGGCCCACAACGGCTGGGACCTGACCCGTGAGCCTCTCTACCTGGCCTGGGGGGCCTTACGCGAAGGCGAGACGGTCGGCATCTCTCCCCGCATCGGGATTCGCAGGGCGGCCGACTGGCCCTGGCGCTTTTTCGTCGAAGGCTCTCCGTTCGTCTCCCGTTCGCCCCGCAAGAGCCGGGCACCCCGTGCCTCCTGGCGACCATAGCGGCTCAAGAGCAGCCGAGCGGGCGCCGATCCGGGAGAGAGAAGCCGCGTCCGCCTCTGGGGGTCGGTGGGTATCCTCGACGAGTGCGGGGTAGAGAGACCATGATGCTACTCAGTCCGCTGGCGAGCGTGGATGCGTGGCGGCTCGAGAGCAATGGGCCGGCCCCCATCGTACGTTCCGGCTCCGCCGACGGCTCCCTCCCGCTGCCGGCCGATCAGCCAGGGGGCGCCGTCGCCCCGGGCGCCGGCGCGCCGGGGCGCCTCCAGGGCGGCGACGAGCCGGGTGGCGGCAACGAAGAGGACGGGCGGCTCTCCCGGCGGCTGGTCGGCGCCACCACCGAGCTGCTCAACCGCATGCTGGAAGAGGCCCGGCGGCAGCTGCGGTTTCATGTCCACGAGGCGACCGGCCGGATCTGGGTCCAGGTGATCAACCCCGAGAGCCAGGAGGTCGTCAAAGAGATCCCGCCGGAAAAGTACCTCGACATGGTTGCCCGGATCTGGCAGCTGGTCGGCCTGCTGGTCGACGAGCGAGCCTGAGACCGGTGCTTACGCGGCGGTCACGGCCCCGACCGGCTCGAGGGAGCCCAACAGCTCGTCGACCGTGGTGACCGCGACGCCCAGCGTGGAGTCGGCGGCCCCGTAGTAGACCAGCACCTCGCCGGTCGGTCGCTGCACGGCCCCGCACGAAAAGACCACGGCGCCGAAGAAGCCGGCGCGCTCGTACGGCTCGAGCGGGGTCATGATCGGCTCGCGGGAGCGCCCCAGCAACCGGTGCGGCTGCTCCCGGTCCAGCAGGGCGGTGCCCAGGCAGTACCGGTGCCCCACGGCGCCGTGGTAGATCTCGAGCCACCCCTGCGGTGTCTCGATCGGCACGGCCCCACCCCCGATGCGGCCGCCGTCCCAGAGCCCCGGCCGGATGCCGAAAAGACGGCGATGGTCGCCCCAGTGCACCAGATCCGGCGAGTAAGCGACCCAGATGTCGGGGTCGCCGAACATCGGGCTCGTGGGCCGGTGCAGGGCCACGAAGCGATCGCCCGCCCGTCCGGGGAAGAGGACCACGTCTTTGTTCTCGGGCGCGAAGATGACGCCCATCCGCTCGAAGGTGCGGAAGTCGGCCGTCCGGATCAGCGACACCGTCACCCCCCACGGGGACGGCGACGTGTAGGCCACGTAGTACTGCCCCTCGATGAGGGTGATGCGCGGGTCCTCCATGCCGTACACCTCGTACGGCGTGGCCGGCACCAGGGTCGGCTGGGGATCGACCTCGAAGTGGAAGCCGTCCCGGCTCCGGGCCAGGCGCAGGTGCGACAGGTTGCTGAGGTAGCGCCGGCCGCGATAGACGATCCCACGGGGATCGGAGATGTCCAGATCGGGATCGTCGCGGGCGATCCACTGCACGTCGATGCGCGGCGACGCGCCGGAGAGCTGGACGGTCGGGATGCCTACGTGCTGGCCATCGCTCGAGACCGGCCGCTCCGCCACCCGGACCAGCAACACGACCTCGTCCCCTACCATGGTGGCTCCCGCATTGAACGTCCCGACCACCTCCAGGTCGGGGTGGGAGGGCATCACCTTGTCCGGCGACAGGATAGGATTGTGCTCGTAGCGCTTCAATTCCAGCGTCACCGCGCAACGTCCTTTCCCGGGGCCCGTACCGGGCGCACTCCCCGTGCTAGCGTAGGGATTGGGTGCAAGCCGATCAAGGTTCGAACGCTCCCAGGATACGCGCTATGAGGGGCATTTTCCTGCCGGCTCCTGCGCTGTTCCACCTATTGCATTTCCCGGGTGCCCGGCGTATAGTGCGAGTGGATCGCGGTGAGTGTTGGTCCGCGGCAGGCGCCGCTTGCAGGCTCCGGTCCCGCGCAACCTCCGTGCGATTACACTAGGGGATCCGGTTGAGGGGCCGGATTCTGCAAGAGGAGACTGTTTGGATGGCTAAGACCCTCTTTTTCGGCAACCTGCCGTGGTCTGTGACGAGCGAGGAGCTCACCCGCCTGATCTCGGAGCACGCGGAGGTCATTTCTGCACGGGTCATCACCGATCGAGAGACCGGTCGCTCTCGGGGCTTCGGCTTCGTCGAGGTCCCTGACGAGGTCGCCGAGTCGATCATCGAGACCTTCAACGGCTATGACCTCAACGGCCGGCAGCTGACGGTCAACGAGGCGCAGCCCCGCCCCGAGCGCGGGGACAACGGCGGCGGTCGCGGTGGCCGCTTCGGCGGCGATCGGCGCGGCCCGCGCCGCAGCTTCTGACAGCGCAGAGCAAGACAGGGAGAGGCCCGGAGCGGTGACTCCGGGCCTCTTGCGTCGGTAGGCGGCACGTCGGCGGCGCTCTCTCCCGAGCGAGGCGCCCGAGCGGAGACTGCGTCGGTTGGGCCTCAGCGGCAAGATCCTGATGTCAGTGGCCGTGGTGGTGCTGGTGGTGGGCGGCACGGCAGCCACGACCGTCGTCCACCTGCAACGGGCGGCGGGCGTGCGCCAGGTGGAGCTGGCCGCCCAGACCCTCACCTCCGTCATCTATCACGGCCTGGAAAGCTCCATGATCCGTAACAACCCGCACGAGACGCAGGAAATCGTCCGCCACCTGCGGGGAGAGCCGATGGTGCGCCGCGTCGACATCTTCACCACCGACGGGCGGATCTGGTCCTCGTCGGAGCCGGCCGACGTCGGCGGCGAGAGGTCGCGCCCCGAGCTGGAGCTGGCGTTGCGCCGCGGCGAGCCGGTGGTGCGGGAGCTGCCTTCGACGGGTGAGCTCCTGGCCCTTCAGCCGATCTTCAACCGGGCGTCGTGCGCCCCGTGCCACTCCGGGGATCCTCCGATCCTGGGGGCGGTCTCGGTCTCGCTGGATACCCGCCGCCTCTCGTCCCAGGTCGCTTCGAGCGCCCTCTGGATGGCAGGGTTGATGGCTCTTTCGGTGGCGCTGGCGCTGGCGATCCTCGGCCTGCTCGTGGGGCGCTTCCTGCTCAAGCCCCTCGCCATCCTGGTGACGGGTGTCCAGCAGCTGGCGTCGGGCCGTTACGAGGCCCGCGTGCAGTGGCAAAGCCGCGACGAGCTCGGCATCCTGGCGGCCGCCTTCAACGACATGGCGGAGCGTATCCAGCGGTACACGGCGGGCTTGCAGCGGGAGATCGGGCGCCTGACCCGGTGGCTGTCCAATTTGCGCCTCTTCGGCCGCACTCTGGCCGAGGGACAGCGCCTCGACGCGGCCCTCTCCGAGGTGGTGGAAGAGACGGCGCGCCTGGTGCGGGCGGATGCGTGCCGCATCGCCCTGCACGACGCTCCGGCCGGCAGCCGGCGCGTCTACGCGTGGGGTGCCGAGGAGCTGCTGGCTTCCGCGACCGAGCCCCGCCCGCTCGAAACCGGCCGGCCGGCGCCGGGCGCCGTCGATCACCCTGTCTGCCGTGCCGAGCTGCCGCTGGCCGTCAAAGAGCGGCGCGTCGGCGTGCTGCTGGCCGTTCGTCGGGGCGGCAACCCCTTCTCTCCGGAAGACCTCACCATGCTCGAGGCGGTTGCGAGCCTGGTGGCCATCGCCGTCGAGAACGTGCGCCTCTTCGACGAGGTGCGCGAGAAGGAACGCCTGCGAGGCCAGCTGCTCGGCCGGGTCATGGGCGCCCAGGAGGACGAGCGCCGCCGCATTGCACGCGAGCTGCACGACGGCGTCGGCCAGGCGCTGACGGCGCTCATGCTGCACCTCGACATGGCGCTGCAGTCCGGCGAAGAGGTGCCCCAAGGAACGCGCCAGGCTCTGGAAAGGCTCCGGGAAGTGGGCGAGGCGACCCTCGACGAGGTTCGGCGCATCACCTACGACCTGCGCCCCGCGGCCCTGGACGACCTGAGCCTGGCCGCCGCGGTGGTGTGGTTCGCCCGCAGCCGTCTGGAGCCGGCCGGGATCGCCGTCGACGCCGTGGTCGACGCCTGCCCCGAGCGGCGGCTGCCGCCGGCCGCCGAGACGGCGGTCTTCCGCATCGCCCAGGAGGCGCTGACCAACGTCCTGCGCCACTCGGGCGCCCGGCACGTGCGGGTGCGCCTCAGCTGTCCGGAGGGGCAGCCCCTGGAGCTGGTGGTCGAGGACGACGGCCGGGGCTTCGACCTCCAGGAGGTCCTGGGGCGCCGGGACCGCCCTGCCCTGGGCCTGGCCGGCATGCGGGAGCGGGCAGAGCTCCTGGGCGGCACGCTTTCGATCACAACCGCCCCGGGCAAGGGTACCCGGCTCGAAGTGCGCATCGATCCCGCCGTGCTCGCCCGCCTCCCCGAGGACGGCCCCGTCACGGAAGGCGAGTGAACCCCTCGCCCAGCACCTCGGCCGCTTCGTGCATCACCATGAAGGCGGCCTCGTCTTCCTCGTGCACGATCGCCCGGAGCCTCGGCACTTGATCCCGGCTGACGACGCAGAGGACGACGGGCCGTTCCACGCCGGTGTAGGCTCCCCGGGCCTCGAGGAGCGTCGCTCCCCGCTCGAGTTCGGTGAGGATGCGGGCGGCGATGGCCGCGTGCCGGTCGGAGACGATCATGACGGCCCTGGCAGCGTACTGGCCTTCGAGGATGAAGTCGACGATCCGGCTCGTGAGGAAGAGGGTGACGGCGGCGTACAGCGCCTGCTCCGGCCCGAAGCTGACGGCCGCGGCCGCCAGCACCAAGAGGTCGAAGTACAGGATGATCTGGCCGACCCGCGCGCGGGTCTTGCGGGCCACGATCCGGGCAAACGTGTCGTTGCCGCCGGTGGATCCGCCGGCTCGCAGCACGATTCCGAGGCCGATGCCCTGCACGGCTCCCGCGTACAGGGTGGCCAGCAGCACGTCGTGGGTCAACGGCGCGATCGTGCGCGTCAGTTGGATGAAAAAGCCGAGGCTCGCCACACCGAAGAAAGTGCGGGCGATGAAGGCGAGGCCCAGCACCCGCCAGCCGGCGAGGAAGATGGGGACGTTGAGGGCGAGCACGAGCGGGGCGACGGGCAGGCCGAGCCGGTGGTGCAGGATGACCGCAATGCCCACGATCCCGCCGTCCGCCAGCTTGAAGGGGACCAGGAAAAGGTTGACCGCCAGGGCGGTAATGAGCGAGCCCAACGCGATCTGCGCCCAGGGCAACAGGCGCGCACCCAGCTCCCTGGCGCGTCGCCCCCGCCCGACCTTGGCTGCCACGTCCGTTTGCTCCTCGATCGACGCCCGCCGTGCCGTTCAGCCGGAAGGAAGACCGGCCGGCCCTGGCCGCCGGGGCTGGGCACCGTAGCGCTGCTCCACGTAGCGTTGCAGGATCGCCAGGAAATCGTCCACGAGGCGCTCGCCGCGCAGGGTGGTCACCAGGCGGCCGTCCACGTAGACCGGCGCGGCGGGCTCTTCGAAGGTGCCCGGCAGGGAGATGCCGACGTCGGCGTGGCGGCTCTCGCCGGGGCCGTTGACCACGCAACCCATGACGGCCACCCGCAAGGTCTCGACCCCCGGGTAGCGCCGGCGCCACTGGGGCATGCGCCGCTGGATGTGCTCCGTGACCGCCTGGGCCATTTCCTGGAAGAAGGTGCTCGAGGTGCGCCCGCAGCCGGGGCAGGCGCTCACCTGAGGGGTGAAGGTACGCAAGCCCAGCGACTGCAGGACCTGCTGAGCCACGCGCACCTCTTCGCTCCTCGGCTCGCCCGGCCGCGGGGTGAGGGAGACCCGGATGGTGTCGCCGATGCCTTCCCAGAGGAGGATCGCGAGTGCCGCCGAGCTGGCCACGATCCCCTTGGTGCCCATCCCCGCCTCGGTGAGCCCCAGGTGGAGCGGGTAATCGCAGGATGCCGCCAGCTTGCGATAGACCGTCACGAGCTCCGGCACGCTGGAGACCTTGGCGCTGAGCACGATCCGGTCGTGCGCAAGCCCGTACGACTCCGCGGCCCGCGCCGAGGAGAGCGCGCTCTCGACCATCGCCGCGAGCACCACGTCCTGCGCCGAACGCGGCTTGGGGAGCCGGGCGTTTTCGTCCATCAGCCGCGCCAGCAGCTGCTTGTCCAACGAGCCCCAGTTGACGCCGATGCGCACCGGCTTGCCCCAGCGGATGGCCTGCTCGACGATGGTGCGGAAATGGTCGTCCTGGGCCGCCCCTGGCCCGACGTTGCCCGGGTTGATCCGATACTTGTCCAGGGCTCGGGCACAATCCGGGTAGCGGGTGAGCAGCAGGTGCCCGTTGTAGTGGAAGTCACCCACGATCGGGGTCTCGTAGCCCGCCTCCCGGACTTTCTCGACGATGTGCGGGACGGCGCGAGCAGCCTCCTCGTGGTTGACCGTGACGCGCACCAGCTCGCTGCCCGCCTCCGCCAGCTCCATGACCTGGCGGGCCGTCGCCTCGACGTCGGCGGTCTCCGTGTTGGTCATGGATTGCACCACGACCGGGTGACCGCCGCCCATCACGACGTTGCCGACGCGGACCGGCACCGACCGCCTGCGCGCGCAAGGCCCCTCGCCCGCGTGTCCCGTGGTCTTGTCAGACGTCGCCGGCACGGCCGTTGGTACCCCGCTCCCGCTCCTGCTCTTGGCCTGCGGCGCCGCCGGCGGCGCCGCGTCGAACCTCTCCCAGTGTAGCCAAGGCCGGCGGTGGGTGCAACGACCGGGACCGCTCCCGGCCTCCCGGCGCCTGCCGCGCTGCCCGGCTCCGCTCCCGCCCCTGCTCGCCCCGTCACCCCTTGACGGCGCCTGCCGTCAGACCTCCGATGAAGCGGTCCATGAACAGGTTGTAGACGATGGCGATGGGGACGCTGGCGAACAGCGCCGCCGCCATGAGCGAACCCCAGTAGTACACGTCGCCGCGCACCAGCGCCACGGGGACGCCCAGGCTCACGGTCATGCGGCCGACGGAGCTGATGAAGGTGAGGGCGTAGACGAACTCCTGCATCACCAGCGTGAAGGCGAAGATCACGGCCGTCAGCACGCCCGGCACCGAAAGCGGCAGCACCACCCGCACGATGCCACCCAGCCGGCTGTACCCGTCGATCATCGCCTGTTCTTCGAGATCTCGCGGGATGGTCCGGTAGAAGCCCATGAGGAGCCAGGTCGTGAACGGGATCGTGAAGGTGGGGTAGACCACCACCAGGGCCCACTGGGAGTTTTGCAGCCCCAGCAGGGAGATGACCCGGCTGAACGGGATGAACAGCAGCGTGGGGGGCACGAGGTAGGTCAGGAAGACCAGGATGCCGAGCCGCTCCCCCCAGGCCCCGACCAGGCGGGCGAGGCTGTACGCGGCCGGCACCGCCACGACGAGGGTGATGAGCACGACCAGCGCCCCGACCCAGACGGTGTTGGAAAGCCAGGTGACGTACGGGGTGGATTGAAACAATAGCCGCACGTGCTCCAGGGTCGGCGGGTCGTTGAAGATCCACGGGACGTGGCCGAGCTGCGTGGCGCCGACGTAGAGGTCCCGGTTTTGCTTGAAGGCCGTGATCAGCATCCAGTAAAACGGGAAGACGGCGAAGACCGTGAAGATCGTGATCCCGGAGTAAAGCCCGGCCCACGCGAGGCCCCGTATCATCCGCTTGCTCATGCTCCCACCTCGGCCCGGCGGGCCATCCTCAGCATCACCACGGCGCCCACCACGAGCACCGGGAACAGGAAAAGGGCGATGGCGGCCCCTTCCCCGAGGTTACCCCCCAGGATGCCCCGCTGGAACGCCAGGCTCGCCAGCACGTGGGTCGTGTTGTACGGCCCACCCCGGGTCAAGAGCCACACCACGCTCAAGTCGGTGAAGGTGAAGACGACGCCGAAGAGCACCACCACGGTCACGATGGGCAGCAGCATGGGGACCTCGACCTGGAACAGGCGACGCCAGAAGCCCGCCCCGTCGATGAGCGCGGCCTCCCGCACGTCCTGGGGAATGGCCGTCATCCCGGCGAGCAGCACCACCGTGCCGAACGGAAGCATGCGCCAGACGTGCACCGTGATGATGGCGATCATGGCCAGATCCGGCGTGCCGAGCCAGTACCACCACTGTCCCGGCCGCAACAGGTGGATCACGCTCGCCGTCCAGTTGATCACGCTGAAGGTAGAGTCGAAGATCCAGGTCCACGCCATGCTGGACAGCGCCACCGGCGCGGCCCACGGCAGCAGCATGAGAAAGCGCACGACCCGCCTGCCGGGAAACGCCACGGTGAGCAACAGCGCCTGGACGGTGGCCAGCACCAGCACCAGCGCCTGCGACACGAACGTGAAGAGGAACGTGTTGGCCACCGCCCTGTGAAACATGGGGTCGGCCAGCACCATCGCGAAGTTTCGCAAGCCCACCCACGACAGCGACAGGCTGCCGGCGGTGGCCGCGCTGAAGCTCAGGACGATGGCCAGGACGAACGGGACTCCCACCAGCAGGCTCACGTACAGCAGGGCGGGAGTGAGCATGAACCATCCCAGCACCCCCGCCTGGTCCGCCACGAAACGCCACCGCGCCCCCAGGCCGACGGCCTGGGGGGCGAGCTGTGCCACGTCTCTACGCGCGCCCATGCGGTTTCCTCATTCCCGTGGCCCGGTCAAAAAAGCGGAGGGCCCGTTTGGGGACGGCGAAAGGATACGCCTCGCCCTCGCGCACGTCGGCCGCCACCGAAATCGGAAGCCGCGCGATGACCCGCGGCGGCTCCGCCCGGTTGCCCCACTCCTCGAGCACGCCGTACAAGAGCCGGTCGGCCCCCAGATACTCGATGCGCCGCACCCTGAGCGAAAGCCGCAGGGCGTCGCCGTTGCCGGCGCCGGCGACCTGGCCGTTGGCCACGCCTGCAGGAAGGAAGTGCTCCGGGCGGAACCCGAGCAGCGTCTCGTCATCCCATGGGACGAGGTTCATCGGGGGGGAGCCGAGGAAGGTGGCGACGAACGTGTCCGCCGGATCGTCGTAGACCTCTTGCGGCGTGCCGACCTGGCGGACCTTGCCGGCGTTCATCACCGCGATCCGGTCGCCGAGGCCCATCGCCTCCACCTGGTCGTGGGTGACGTAGATGGTGGTCGTGCCGATCTGGCGCTGGAACTGCTTGAGTTCGTCGCGGGCCGTGGCCCGTAGCTTGGCGTCCAGGTTGGAGAGGGGTTCGTCCAGCAGGAAGACCTCCGGGTCCCGCACCACCGCCCGGGCCAGAGCCACCCGCTGGCGCTCGCCGCCCGAGAGCTGGCGAGGGCGCCGGTCGAGCAACCCCCCGATGCCGAACATCCGGGCCGCCTCCTGTACCCTCGGGGCGATGGCGGCCGCCGGGGTGCGGCGGGCCTGCAAGGGAAAGGCGATGTTGGCGAAGGCGCTCTTGTGCGGGTACAGGGCGTAGCTCTGGAAGACCATGGCCACGCCTCGGGCTCTCGGCGGCACGTCCGGGTCGACCAGTTGCCCTGCGATGTAGATCTCTCCGGCCGTCGGCGCCTCGAGCCCCGCGATCATCCGCATCAGGGTGGTCTTGCCACACCCCGATGGCCCCAGCAGCACCAGCAGCTCTCCGTCCTCGATGGCGAGGTCGACGCCGTCGACCGCCGTCACGCCACCGAACTCCTTGCGCAACCCCCGTGTCTCCACACGCCCCATGCCCTCGCCTCTACCTTTCCAGGCCGCCGCGGGCGGCCCGCCTCGCCCGCCCGCGGCAACCCCCGACTCAGGCTACGAGCCCCCGCTGGCGCCACTTGGCGAAGATCTCCTTGGCCCGCCGGTCCGCCTCTTTGACCGCGTCGGCCACGTTCATCTGCCCGGTGGCCGCCTTGGCGAACATGTCCGGCAACACGAAAGTGTCGAAGATCTCGCCGATCGCCGGGTTGGCCGGGCCGGGATGCCCGACGTTGGTGGACCACTTCAGGGCCGTCTTGATGGGAGCGAGCTTGTTGGCCGGCTTCGACCCGAACGGGTCGTTGTCGCAGACCGACTCGATCCACCGCTGGCCGGCCGCCGGCTTTTGCGCCACGGGCGTGCCCGGGTCGGCGACGCTTCCGGGGAAGGAGGGGAAGTTGTAGAGCTTGCTCGCCATGACGGCGTCGCGATAGTTGTCGACCAGCGCGAGCAAGAACTCCTTGGCCAGCTCCTGGGCCCTGGAGAACTTCCAGACGACGTAGACGCCCATCACGTGCTCGCTCGCCCATTGCAGCCCGGTAGGCCCCTTGAGGGCGTCGACGAAGAACGTGTCGTCGGCGACGGGCAGCTTGTTGTCCTGGGCGGTACGGTACGCGGAGATGGAGTTGAGGATGTAGGCCGTCTGGCCGGCGTTGAACGCCTGGTTGTTGGACGAGGCGTTCCAGCTCAGCACGGCCGGGCTCATGGCCTCCCGGAAGAGGCGGACGCCGAATGCGACCGCCTGTACGGTCTCGGGGGAATCGAGCACCACCTTGCCGTTCTTGTCCTGGACCGAGGCGCCGAACGACCACATGATGGCCCGGGTGGCCATGTTGGAGTCGATGTCCTGGGAAAGGCCGATCCCGATGGGGATCTGGATGTTGGGAAACTTCTGCCGGATGGCCCGGCCGGCTTCGATGAGCTGTTCCCAGCGGTCCGGGCCGTCGGGCATGCCGATGGCCTGCCAGACCGACTTGAGGTAGTTGCCGGGATCTGGCACGTAGTTATCCGAAAAGCCGAACCACTTGCCCGTCACCGGGTTGTACGTGCTGCGCTTGGCGAGGTCCAGGATGGGTCCGTGGCGCTTCTCGGCTTCCCGGACGAGGTCCGCCATGTCCACGACCTCGGGCTCGAAGGCGGCCGGCGGGGAAATGAACATGAAAAGGTCATGGCCCTGCTGGGCGGCTACCTCGGCGTTGGCCCTGGGCACCAGGTCGGCGAAGGAGATGTGGTCGACGGTGACGTCGACCGGCGGGTCGTGCTTTTGGCCCCATTCCCTGGCCCACCGGTCGAACCAGGCGTCGTAGGCCGGCACGAAATGGCTCCACTGAAGGATCTTGAGGCTGCGCGCTGCCTGGGCGCTCGCACGGCGCACGAAGACGAACGGCCCGGCCGCCGCCGAAGCCAGCGCGCCGGCGGCCGCCCGGGTGATCAACGTGCGCCGGGTGAGCCCGCTGGAGGCCCGATCGGACGCGAAAAAGGCCGGACTGGTATCCTTGGGGTCCATGCTCGATCCCGCCCTCCCTGCCGTTTTTCTCAATAGTAACGGTGATAGCGATTACGGTCAAGGAAAGGGCTGGATCGGCGAACGTCAGGCCGGCCGTTCGTCCCCGGCGGTCCGCCGGGGCGGCTTTTGGAAGATGAGGACGAACTCGTGGGCCTTGTTGACCCGGAAGCGCCACGGATATCCCAGGGGCCGCATGTGGTTGTACTCGTGGCGACGGTCCCAGACGATCAGGTCGTCCCAGATGAAACCGATGGACTCCATCACACGGGCGAGGTCGGCGTGCAGGGGGTAGAAGCGGTCTTTCTTGCGCAGGTCCATGACCACGACGATGCAGTAGCGCCCGGCCTTGAGCGCAGCGTAGACGGCCGAGAAGACCTCCCGGAGCGCGCCCAGGAAGGCGTCATACTCCCGGATCTTGCCGAGGTCCGCCTCCGCCGCGCCGTAGTGGCGGATCGCCTTCCCGTCGGCCGTGCGCCGCTGCAGCAGGATGTCCCAGTAAGGCGGGGAGGTGACCACCAGGTCCACGCTTTCGTGGGCGACGTAGCGCAGCAGGTGGCGAGCGTCGTCGCAGTGGATGCGCCGCTCTCCGCCGGGGGGCTGCGCGCACGGCGGCCGCTGCCTGGCCACGGCGCAGTACTGCGGCGACAGCTCGATGCCGACCCCGACCTTGCCCAAGGCCTCTGCCGCCACGCACGTAGCGCCCGTGCCGGCGAACGGATCCAACACCACCCGATCTTCCCGGGTGGTGAACGCTTCGATGAGCCGCTGCACGAGCTGGACGGGGAACATGGCCGGGTGGCCCAGGCGCATCTCTTCGGGCGTCTTCTTGACGTCGCTCCAGATGCTGATGGAGTAGCGCTGCCACGTCCGGCCATCGAGGTCGTTGGCCCGCCGCTTCACGGTACCCGCGGTCGCCCCTTCTCGAACGCTGTCACCCCTTCAACCCTGTGAGAGTGATTCCTTCGTTGAACGGCGATCGCGTGATCCGGGAGGCGATACAAGCCATGGCTGCGATGTTAGTAAGCGATTTCAAGAAGTTGCTGTGATACCCGGAGGGCCCGGCGACCCCCCGGGGGCCTTCAAAACGGGAGCCTTGTGTCAGCGCACTGGGACGAGCCGGATGGTCACCACCTGCCCGGCCTTCACCGTGAGTTTCACACCGTCGGCCCTCGTCTCGAGGGTCTCCTCGGGCGTCTCGTCGAGGCGGGCCTTCCACGCCTCCTTCAGGGGGAAGCCCGCGACCACGCTCACCTCCGAAGGGGTGTCGAGGATGTTGGCCAGCCGCACGACCAGCGCCTGGCCGTCCTCAGAGCGTTTCACGGCCGAGACGTAGATGCTGGCCGGCTCCACCCGGAGCCCTTCCACACGGCCGGGCAGGTCCCGCTGCTCCGGCCGCAGCAAGGCCGGATCGCCGGCGATGGCGCGCACCTCCTCGGGCAACATCCCCAGCCGGGTGTCGGCCCGTACGGCCACGAGCGGGTGGTGGTAAGCCTCGGCCTCCTGCTGGAGGTCGGCCAGGTCCGTGAAGAGCTGGACGGCGTACTCCAGGCGGTGGTGCCCGATGAGCTGCGCATCCGGCGTGGCCATCGATGGGCCGGCTCCGTGAGGCCGGGTCAGCAGGCCCTCCCGCGAAAGGTACCCGACCGACCGCAGCAACGTGAGCGCCAGCGTGACGCCGCTCTTTCCCGGCACCGGCTCGTACTCGGGCAGCCCCCTGGAGAGCACCGCCAGCCCGCTGCCGTCCGTGCGGGCCACCGCTACCCACCGCCGGGCCAGGCCCGTCGGCACCGGCGGCTGGTGCCAGTCGGGATGGGGCGTGATCCCGGCCGGCCGCCGGAGCACCTCGAAGTGCCCGTCGACCAGCACCTCGGAGCTCTGGATGCCCGTTTCGAACCAGACCCGCAGGCGGTGGTCCCGGGCCCGGTTGTCGAGGTCGGTCACGAACTCCGCCCGCCGTTCACCGGCCTTCAGCGAGACCCGGGTGACGACCGGGCACGTCACCCGCTCCTCCGAACGGCTGCGCCCGTGGGGGGCAAGGCCGGCCGGGAGCTCGAGCTCCCACCGGAGCTCCATGGTCGCCCGCATCGGCCCTTGCTCGACCCACCGGAACGAGGGCACCACGCCCAGCGACCAGACCGTGGTGCTGTGGGCCGCCGGAGAGAAGTCGTACTCGTCGCCGGCGTCTTCGGTGTCCTCGAAGAAGTGGAGCGGGCCGTAGCGCCTCCCTGATCCTTTCTCCTCCAGGAAGAGCGTGCCGTCTCGCTCGACTCGCAGGCGTATCCGGTCGTTCTCCATCTGGCGGTCGCCCGTGACCCGCACGGAGCCCTCGTCGCCCGCCGCCACGGAGGTGGTGGCCCCCGGCTCGAGGTAGTACGTGGCGAACCCGCCGGCCGGCACCGCCACCTGGAAGGCCACGTCGAGCACACGGCGCGGGCGGGTGCGCCGGGGCTCCGCCCAGTACTCCTCCCGCTCGGCCAGCACCTGGGCCTCCTGGCGCCGCCCCTGTGCGTCCACGACCGACGGCGGGCGGAGGGTGCCGGCTTCTCCGTCGGGGCCGGAGGCGAACGGCACTGCCGCCACCAGCACCTCACGGCGCTCGACGAGCGACGGGTTGAAGACGACCAGCGCCGGCCCCGGGCGCTCGAGCCGCACCCGCTCCGCGATCGCCCGCAGCGACTCGCGGGCCACGATGCGGCCGATCTGCTCGGCCTGGTCGAAGCGATAGACCATCTCCCGGTGGACCTGGTCGACGCTCGACCCGCAGATGTCGTCGTGGGGGTGGTTCTTGAGCAGCCAGCGCCACGCCACCTCGAGCTCCCTCGCGGGGTAAGCGCTCCCGTACAGCCACGCCATCGACGCGGCCGGCTCGGCCAGGCGCTCCAGCAGCTGCTGCACCGCCCAGTTGCGCTGCTTGAGCGGCATGCGGCTCGAGTAGACACTTTGCAGGATGGGGCTGTACCGCCCCCGGTTGAACTCGCCTCGGAGCGTGGGAAGCTCCGGCCTCCGCTCCCGCACCGCCGCGAAGTACTCCTCGATGGTGGCGTGCCGCGCATCGTACCCCTGCGCCCGCAGCCGCTCCACCACCTCCGGGATCTCCGGCTGCGGGAGGGTGTGGTCGGTGCCGTTGAGCAGCAGCACGGCGTCGGCCGCTGCGTGTCGCCGCAGCGCCTCGATCACCTCGACGGCCTGCCGCACCGCGAGCTCCGGGTCGAAGCGCAGCGGCCGCACCTCGCCCCAGCGCATGGGGTAGCCGATCTGCGAGGCGTTGCCGTAGCCCAGGCGCAAGAACGACGCCAGCACCCGGGATCCGTCCGGCGCCTCCCACCAAAACTCGTTGGGGATTCGCTCCCCCTCGTCGCCGAACCCCCGCCAGAACAGGGTCGTCTCGATCCCGAAGCCCCGCAGGATCTGGGGCAGCTGGCCGATGTGGCCGAAGGAGTCAGGGTTGTACCCGTGGAGCATGGCCCGGCCGCCCAGCTGCCGGGCGAGCCGGGTGCCGATGAGCAGGTTGCGCACCAGCGCCTCCGGGCTCACCAGGTACTCGTCGGGCAACACGTACCAGGGCCCCACCTGGAGCCGGCCGCTCTCCACCAGCCGCCGGACGTCCGCCTCCCGCTCCGGGCGGATCTCCAGGTAGTCCTCCAGGGTGACGCTCTGCCCGTCGAGCATGAACGCCTCGTAACCCGGCCGGTGCTCGAGCAGGTCCAGGACCTGATCGACCAGCTCCACCAACGACCAGCGGAACTCCTGGAACGGCACGTACCAGGCGCGATCCCAATGGGTCGTCGAGACGATGAACACGCGAGTCTGGCTCGGCGCCAACGGAAGCTCCCCTCCCTTGCTCTCCCTGCACGCTCATCGCACGGCTGCTGCCGACTGGCGAACGACCAGGCGCGCCTGCACCCGGATTTGCCGGGGCGGCCCGCCCCGGAGCATGTCCAGCATGAGTTGGGCTGCGTGGCGCCCGATGCTCACCACGTCTTGCTCGACGTAGGTGAGGGGCACCTGGATCGCGGAGACCTCCCGCACGTCGTCGAAGGCGACGAGGGAGAGGTCCCCGGGGATCTCCAACCCCAAGCGGCGTGCGGCGACCACCGTTCCGACCGTGGCGTTGTGGTTGTAAGTCACGAGGGCGGTGATCGCCTGAGCGCGGCGCAAGAGGCGCAGCGCTGCCTCAGCGCCCGCCTCGTAGCTGTCGGCGACGAGGCTTTCGAGATGGCTCTCGTCGTAGGCGAGCCCGGCCTCGGCCATCGCCCGGCGGAAGCCCTGCAGGCGCTCCCTCACCGAGGAGACGGCCGGGCCCGTCAGGTATCCGATGCTCCGGTGGCCGAGGGAGATCAGGTACATGGCCACCTCGTAGGCCGCCGTCTCGTTGTCGGTGCAGACGACCCCGGCTCCCGGCACCTCCAGGTAGCGGTCGACGAAGACCACCGGCACTCCCATCTCCTGCACCTGGCGCGTGGTCGCCTGTACCAGGTCGTCCCGTCCCCGTACCAGGAGGTCGCTGGTCGGCACGAAGAAGACCCCGTCCGAACTGCCGCGGATCAAGCGGAGCTTTTCCAGCTGCCGCTCGGCGTCCTCGGACGAGGTATGGATCTGCAGGGCGATGCCGGCCCGCTCCAGCTCCTCGTTGACCACGCTCATCATGTCGGAGACGGGTGGCCCGGACAGGCCGGGCACCAGGGCGGAGAGCATGCCGGTCGCACCGTTTTTGAGGCCTCGGGCGATCAGGTTGGGGGTGTACCCCAGCCGATCGGCCGCCGCGAGCACGGCCGCTCGAGTCTGGGGCGCCACCCGGCCCACGTTGCGAAGCGCGCGGGAAACCGTGGCATGGGAGACGCGTGCCGCTAGAGCGACGTCTTTGAGGCTCGGGTGCCTTCGCGGGGAGCGACGGTTGGTGTACACGTCTGCACACGTCTTCCTTTCCGGGTGCTCATCTTCTTTGACGCGTGGCCTTGCGAATCCTGCTCACCCCACGGTCACCGTTTAGAAACCGATGTCATCGCCGGTTGTGTAATCGTGTGCGCGAACGGCCCAAGGCTCGAGGGGAGGGCACAAGCGGTTGTGCCGCGCTCAGGCGGCGGCGCCGGAGCGAGAGGCGGAGACGGCCGGAGCCGGGCTCGGCCCGAGCGCCCGGTCGACTCGCACGAGCCCGGCTCCCTGCGCCGTCCGGGGAGCGCGGTCGACGGGACGGGCGGACTGCACGAGGCGTCGTTTCACCTCACCGGGCGTGAGCCCGGGCTCGGCCTGCAGCACCAGCGCGCAAGCGCCGGCCACCATCGGGCAGGCCATGGAGGTGCCGGAGAGCCGGGTGTGCCACGGATCGACCCGGCTGGCCGGGTCGGTGCGGTCGATGAAAGAGCCGGGCACTCGGAGCGAGACGATGCCGGTGCCCGGTGCCACCAGGTCGGGCTTCGATACGCCGTCCGGCGTGGGGCCCCGGCCGGAGTACGGA
The DNA here is from genome assembly GCF_035593305.1 of Limnochorda sp. L945t. Taxonomy (GTDB): domain Bacteria; phylum Bacillota; class Limnochordia; order Limnochordales; family Geochordaceae; genus Carboxydichorda; species Carboxydichorda subterranea. Next base: position 543,286 of record NZ_CP141615.1, read on the forward strand.
GGGATCCGGTCGTCTGCAGGGTCGGGCGTCTCCCTGTCGTCGTCGGCTCCCACGGTGATGATGGACGGGTTGATGCCGGGGGTGCTGATGGTGTCGGGCGAGGGCCCCTCGTTGCCCGCAGCGGCGATCACCACGACGCCCCGGCTCCACGCCCAGCCGGCTGCCTGGCACAGGACGTCGTCGTCGCACGGTTCGTAGGCAGGCGCGCCGAGCGACGCGTTGAGGATGCGGATCCCGAGGCGGCCGGCCTGGGAAACGGCCCACTCGATGCCGGCGACCAGCTGCGAGAGGCGGCCGGCCCCCCTCCTGTCGAGCACCTTGATTCCCACGAGCCCGGCTTCGGGCGCGATGCCCCGGTAGCGCCCGGAGCTGGTAACGCCGCTGGCGGCGAGGATCCCGGCCACGTGAGTGCCGTGGCCGTTGTCGTCGTACGGTGCGCCGCGCCCACCGACGAAGTCCTGGAAGGCTACGATGCGACCCTCCAGGTCAGGGTGGGGGTAGATGCCGGTGTCGAGCACCCCGATGGTGATGCCTCGGCCGGTCAGGCCCTGCTCCCAGGCGGCCGGCACGCCGATCGTGGGGGCGGCGACGTCGAGCAAGGCGCGAATCTCGCGATCGTAAGCGGCTCTTGCCACGACCTCTTGCTCGAGCAGGGTGCGCAGGGTTTCAGGGGTTACCTCCGTGGCCAGCGCTCCGATAGAGGGGAGCGGGCGGCAGCGCCGGCACCCGGCCTGCTCGAGACGCGTCCTGGCGGACTCGAGTCCACGATCCCGCTCCCTCGAGCCGGGGAAGAGCAAGACCGGCAGCCGGCGGCGCCGGTACGCCCACCAGGTGAAGGCGCGGGCCGCGGCGCACGGGAAGAAGCCGGACGGGCGGTGGAGGGCCACCAGGGCGCGGCGCAGTTCGGCATCCATCCGGTGGGCATGGTTTCGTACCCACTCCAGACCTGAAACGCTCATCGACACACGCGAGCTCACCTCTTCCAGCCGGCAAGGGAGAAGCCAGCCGAGGTTGCGACAGATCCGGTCTATGGGGCGGCGTGCCGGAGGGGTACGGGACCCGGGAGCCCATTTTCCGGCCGCCGGGCGAAGCTCCGGCGACGGGCGGAGGAGACGGCGGGAGCGGGACGGGGATGGAAATCTTCGGGCCGATGGACCCTGGTCCGTGGTCAAACGGGGCGAAGCGTGTCAGAATGGAGAGGGTTCGTGAGGACGTTCACAAAGGGGTGGCATCATGCGGCAAAGCGGAGCTCTGCAGTCCGGCGCTCAGGCGCTCACTCGCCGGGTGGTGGCGGCGGCCATCCTGCTGGCGTTCGTGACGGGGTTCCAGGCCCTGGGACTGCCCCAGCTGGCGACCGGCCCGGTGGTCAACGCCACGCTGTTCCTGGCGGCGTGGACGGTGGGGCCGCTGTTCGGGGCAGCCATCGGGCTGTTGACGCCGGTCGTGGCGATTTGGAGGGGCATCCTGGCGGCGCCCCTGGCACCGATGGTGCCGTTCATCGCCGTGGGTAACGGCGTGCTCGTGGTGATCGCGTACTACCTGCGGCGCGTGCACCTGAGCGTGGCCATCGCCGTGGCGGCGGTCGCCAAATTCGCCCTGTTGGCGACTGCGGTGCGGGCCCTGGTCTCGGTGCCGGCTCCCATCGCCGTGGCCATGCAGTGGCCGCAGCTGTACACGGCCATCCTGGGCGGCCTTGTGGCGTGGCTCGTCTGGAAGGCTCTACCCGCCTCCTACCGGATGTGGTAGACTGCCAGCCGTGCGGCACCCGAGCCCGCGTGGGTCCAGCCCGGGGCTGCCGGCCGCGCGGGTCGAGACGAGAGGCGAAGCGGTGTGAGTGGGCACGGTCCTGGTCCGGCGAGCAGGCTGGGAGCGGCCGCAGCCGCCGCGTACGCGTACGTGATCCTGGGCGCCGAGATGGCGGCCATCGGGCCGCTCATCGAGGGGTGGATGCGGGAGTTCGAGGTGGGAGCAGCGGCCATGGGGACCCTCTTCACCGCGTCCTCCCTGGGCTCGGTGGCCATGACGCTGGCTTATCCCGGGCTCGTGGCCCGATGGGGGTTGCGGGCGCTGCTCTCGGCAGGCGCGCTCCTGGTGGGCGTTGGGCTGGCGCTGGCTGCAGGGGCCGGCCGGGCGAGCCTGCTGCTGGCGACCTTCGGGGTGGTCGGGATCGGATTTGCGGCGGTGGATGTCGGTATCAACAACCTCTACGTGGTGATCTTCCCTCACCGCCGGGCCCTGGCGCTCAACCTCGTGCACCTCTTCTTCGCGGTGGGAGCCACGGCGGCGCCGGCGCTGCTGCCCGTCCTGCTCCGGGTAACCAGCTGGCGGGCGATCTTCGTGGCCATCGGCGCCGCCTCCGCCGCGGGGAGCCTGGCCATCCTCATGACGTGCCGGGGCCTGACCCCGGCCGTGCACGCAGGTGAGCGAGACGGAGGCCCAGGCAGGGGAGCGTGGTCGCTCCCCTTGCTGCGGCGGCTGTGGCGCCCGGCGGTGGCCATGCTGCTGTACGTCGGCGTCGAGGTGGCCGTCACCGGGTGGGCCTTCGCCTACTTGCGGTGGGAGAAGGCGGCCTCTGCGGAGCTGGCCGGCGCCGCGGTCTCGGTCTTCTGGGCCGGGCTTGCGGCGGGGAGGCTCCTGCTCGGAGCGGCCGTCGAGGCCCTGGGCTACGAGCCGACGCTGCGGCTCACGGCGATCGGAGGGGGTGCGGTGCTCGCGGCCATGGCGTTGCTGCCCGTCGGGCCGGTGGTGGCGCTGGTCCTGCTCGGGGTGGTAGGGCTCGTCTTCTCCGTGATGTTCCCGACGCTGGTCGCCCTTGCGAGCCGGGACGCACCCGCCCAGGAGAGCGGCGCGGTGACGGCGGTCATGGTGCTGTCGTCCACGCTCGGGTCGATGACCCTGCCCGCCCTGACCGGTGCCGCCGCCCAGTGGACCGGGCAGCTCGGCGCGACCATGGTGGCCATGGGTGCCGGCCTGGCGCTGGCCTACGTCTTGCTGATACCCAACCGGCGTGCGCTCGCGGGGGCGGTGGCGCCGGCCGCCGTGGCGCCCGGTGCCGTGCGGCCGCAGGCCGAGCGTTGACCCGAAGCGCAAGGCGGCAGCCTGCGGGTGGAGCACCGGCGTTCGCACCCCGGGAGCCGGGCTTCGCTCCGGGTCACGAGGCGGGACGCTGCTCGACAGGCGCTTGTACGATCCGGCCCAGGGCCTCCACGACCCGAGGGTCGAACTGGGTCCCTGCGTAGCGGCGCAGCTCCGCCAGGGCCTGCGCGCGGGTGCGGGCTTCCCGGTAGGCTCGAGGGGTCGTCATGGCGGTGAAGGCGTCGATCACGGCCACGATGCGGGCCTCGAGCAGGATGGCTTCCCCGGCCAGCCCCTGGGGGTAGCCCGTGCCGTCGAAGTGCTCGTGGTGCTGGTGGATGATCCGGGCGGCCAGGTCCAGGCTCTCGAGCCGTTGGACGATGGCCCGGCCGACGGCGGGGTGACGGCGAACGGCGGCCCACTCCCCCTGGGTCAGGTGCCCGCGCTTCTGCAAGACGTGGTCGGGAATGGCCAGTTTCCCGATGTCGTGGAGCATCGCCGCGTAGGCCAGCTGCTGCAGGCGATCCTGTGCGATCCCCAGCTCCTTGCCGACGGCAACCGCGAGGTGCGCCATTTCGTGACCGTGGTCGGCGTCCGCTGCGGCATGCGGGGAGCCGGCGTCGCGGGCCTCGGCGAGAGCTGCCAGCGCCTCGACCGCCTGCCGCAGCGTCAGGTGGAGCCGCCGCGCCTTGTCGAGATGCGCCCAGGCCTGGGCCGCAAAGGCGACGAGCGCCTGCAACAGAGTCCAGTCGTGGGCGACGGGAGGCGGTGCCGGCACGGGCGAGAAGGCGCCCGGCTCGGGGGATGCAAGCGCCACGCGCACGTGTCCGAGGCGCTCCCCTTTCGCGCGCAGGGGCAGCTTCGCCTCCACCGCGGCGCCCCGCCCGGCGGGAGCCGTCCAGGTGTACACGAGGTGGTTCTCCCGTTCGGCGTCGAGCAGGCCTTCCGCCGGCTGAGGGGGCCTCGCCACCCAGACTTCCAGGAGAAAGCAGCCGCACGCCTCGTGCGCGGCGCGGGCGAGGGCCGCCCAGACTTGCTCTGCTTGCGTGGCCTCGCCCAACTCCCCGGCAAGGCGGGCAAGGATGCGCGAGCCTGGCGCGTCCGCACACCCCCGGTCCCTTTGCCCGCTCTCCCCGTCCATGGGAGCCCCCTTCGGCGATACGCCGCCAACCGCCGGAAAGGAGCGGCGCCAGCTCCCGGGCGCCGCAAGCCCTGGTCAGTCCTTCCATCGGCATGGAAAGCGGTCTCTTGGAGCGCTCTGCCCTTCGGGAGCGCTCAACCCCCGTAGAACCACCCGGTCTCCCACATGTCGAGCGGACGGGCCTGCGGGTCGCGCAAGCCTGCGTGCACGACCTCGGCGACGTAGACCGTGTGGTCTCCCCGCTTCACGGCATCGGTGACTCTCGCCTCGAACCACGCCGGCACGACGGCCAACACCGGCGCTCCGGTCGTGGCCCCCGGCTCGAACGCATAGCCGTTGACCCGCCCGTCGCGCACCTCCGTCGAGCGGAAAAAGGCCTGGGCCACGTCCTTCTGATCGGCCGAGAGGACGTTGACGGCGAAAGCACGAGCCCGATCGACCACCGCGTGCAGCAGGCTGTCGACTTTGAGGCCCACCATGACCAGAGGGGGCGTGAACGAGGCCTGGGACAGCCAGTTGACCGTGCCCGCCGCCAGCTCGCCTCCCTGCGCCGCCGACACGACATAAAGGCCGTAGGTCAGTTTGCGCAACACCTGCTTCTTGACCTGGGGATCCAGCGCCATCGTGAACCGAGCCCTCCTCGACGGTTCCGGCTAGGATGCTTCTGGCATTGCATAACCTGCCCGAAAGGCGCGGCGCAAGTGCAGGAGTGGGGTCGATACGCCCTCGAATTCCCGGAGAAGGCCCCGGGCGCAAGCATGCAAGATGGCCGGAAAGTGACGGCCGGAAAGCGGGGAGGGATGATGCGCGTGTCCGAGTGGCGGTCGAGGTGGACGAGGATGGCGGGGCTGGGGCTGCTGGCGCTGGCGCTGGTGACGGCTGGGACTGCGCCGGGTGCCACGGCCGAGGCCCCCAAGCGGGTCGCGTACGTCATCAACGGTTCGTTGGGGGACCAGTCGTTCTACGACTCCGGCTACGAAGGGCTCAAGCGGATCGAGAAGGAGTTCGGGGTCGAGACCCGGGTGGTCGAGGCGAAGTTCACGCCGTCGCTCTACTACCCGTCGCTCCAGCAGGCCGCCCGCTGGGCGGACGTCGTCTTCGTCATCTCGTACGGAATGGAAGACCAGCTGCAACAGATAGCCGATCAAAACCCCAATAAGGTCTTCGTCAACGTGGACACCGTGGTCACCAATTCGAAGAAGACCATCTCGAGCATCGACTTCCGGGAGAGCGAGGGCGCGTTCATGGCCGGGGTCGTGGCGGCGATGATGACGACCTATACCAAACTCCCCGGCATCAACCCTCAGAAGGTGATCGGTGCGGTGGGCGGCGACGACGACCCGGTGATCCGCGACTTCGTGTACGGGTACGAGCAAGGAGCGCACTACGTCGACCCGGAAGTGAAAGTCCAGACGGTGTACGTCGGCAGCTGGGACGACCCGGTGAAAGGCAAGCAGGCGGCCCTGCAGCTGTTTGCCCAGGGGGCCGACGTGGTCTTCAACATCGCGGCGCTCACGGGCGTCGGGGTGCTGCAGGCGGCGCGCGAAGCCGGCAAGTACGCCATCGGGGTCGACACCAACCAAAACGGGCTGGAGCCGGGGCACGTGCTCACTTCGGACATCAAGGACGTCGGCGGGTCCATGTACCAGGTCTTCCGGATGATCCGGGACGGGACGTACAAGCCGGGGACGGTCTACAGTTTCGGTCTGAAGGAGCGGGCCGTCGGCTTGGCCATCGACGACCACTCCCGCCAGCTGATCCCCGCCGGCTACCTCCAGCGGATCGAGGCCATCCGCCAGAAGGTCATTTCCGGGGAAATCGAGGTCAAGCCGTACCGGCCGTGAGCGTCCGATGATCGAACTTCGCCATCTCTACAAGATCTTTCCGCCCCGGACGGTGGCGGTGCGTGACGTGTCGCTCGCCGTCCGGGACGGCGAGATCCACGCGCTGGTCGGGGAGAACGGCGCCGGCAAGTCGACCCTGATGCGGATCCTGTACGGGATGCTACGCCCGGACGGCGGGGAGATCCGCATCGATGGGCGGCGGGTGAGCTTCGGCTCGCCCACGGAGGCCATGGCCGCCGGCATCGGCATGGTGCACCAGGAGTTCATGCTGGTGCCGTCCCTGCCGGTGTACGAAAACGTCGTGCTCGGCAGCGAACCGGTCCGCCGGTTCGGGCGAATCGACTGGGAGGCGGCGAAAAGGCGAGTCGACGAGCTGGCCCGGCAACTGCGGGCCGGCATCGATCTCCACCAACGCGTGGAGCGCCTGTCGGTCGCTGCACAACAAAAGGTGGAAATCCTCAAAATCCTCTACCGCAACGCGCGCGTCCTGATCCTGGACGAGCCCACCGCCGTCTTGACGCCCCAGGAGACCCGGGAGCTGTTCGAGCGCCTGCGAGAGTTCCGGCGCGAGGGCCGTACCGTCGTCTTCATCAGCCACAAGCTCGATGAGGTGCTGGCCATCTCGGACCGCATTTCCGTGATGCGCCAGGGCAGGCTCGTCCGCACGCTGGACAACCAGGGGGTGAGCGCGCGGGAGCTGGCCCACCTCATGGTAGGCGGCGAGCTCGCTCCCTTCACCCGGGCCGGCACGGCGGAGAGGAGACCGCAGGCCGGGGACCAGGGCCGGGTCGTGGCCGGCGATGGCCGCCGTGGAGGGGGACCGGCGCTGGAGGTGCGGCACGTGACCCTGCCGGGCCGGGGAGGGCGGCCCGTGTTGCAGGACGTGTCGCTGGCGGTCTGGCCGGGGGAGATCGTGGGGATCGCCGGCGTCGAGGGCAACGGCCAGGCGGAGCTGGTGCAGGTGATCGTGGGACTGCGCAGGCCGCAGGCCGGCCAGGTGCTGGTGGGCGGGCGCGACGTGACGGCCCACTCCATTGAGCAGCGCCGGCAAAGCGGGCTCAGTTTCGTGCCGCAGGACCGGAAAGGGGCGGGAGCAGCTCCGGCGGGTACCCTGGTCGAGAACGCGGCCCTGGGGCACCACCGCCGCGAGCGCCTCACCCGCTGGCGCGGGCGGCTGCTCGACCGGCGGGCGATGCTGGAGCTGACCGTCGATATCCTCCGAAAGCACCGGGTGGCGGCGGCCGGGCCCCGGGCCCCTTTCCGGTCGCTTTCGGGGGGTAACCAGCAAAAGCTGATCCTGGGCCGGGAGCTGGCCTTCGATAGCCCCGTGCTGGTGCTGGACCAGCCTACGCGGGGTCTCGACGTCGCATCCACGCGCTTCGTTCACGAGACACTGCAGGAGCTGCGGGCGCGCGCCAAGGCGATCCTCGTGGTTTCGGCGGACCTGGACGAGCTGTTCGCGCTGGCCGACCGCCTGCTCGTCATGTTCGGCGGGCAAGTGGTCGCCGAGCTCGATCCCGGCGTGGCCACCCGGGAGCAGGCCGGCGAGTGGATGCTCGGGGGAAGGATGCCGGCATGAGGGAGACATTGCGCCAGCTCGCCCTGGGGCTGGCCGGTATCGTGCTCGCCCTGGCGGCCGGAGCGGTGGCCCTGGCAGCCCGGGGCCAGGCCCCCCTCGATGTGTACCGGGTGCTCTTCCGGTACGCGGCCGGTTCCTGGTACGACCTCTCCAACAGCCTCCACAACGCGGTGCCGCTCATCCTCACGGGGCTGGCAGCAGCGGTGGGCTTCGGTTCGGGGGTCGTCAACCTGGGCCAGCAGGGCCAGCTGCTTCTGGGCGCGCTGGCGACCGCCCTCGTGGGGGTGGCGCTCCCGCTGCCGCCGGCGCCGGCCCTGGCGGTGGGGATCGCCGCCGGGATGCTGGCCGGGGCGCTGTGGGGGGCGCTCGCAGCCTGGATGCGCCACCGGCTCGGCATGGACGAGTTCATCACGACCCTGATACTCAACTTCGTGGCCGTTTACGCGACGGGCTACCTCGTCACGTACCCGCTGATGGACCCGAAGGCGTACACGCCCATGACCGTCCAGGTGTTGCCGGCGTACTGGCTTCCGCGGCTTTCGGCGAGCGCCGAGCTCGACGCCGGGATGCTCCTCGCCGGTGCGGCGGTGCTGGCCATGGCGCTGGCGGCCCGGTATACCCCGCTCGGGTACGAGTGGCGCATGATGGGCCTCAACGCGCTGGCGGCGAAGCTGGCCGGGATCGATACGGCCCGTAACGTCTCCCTGGCCCTGTGGGTGGGAGGCGCTCTTTCGGGGCTGGCCGGCGCGCTCTTGGTCATGGGAGGCGTGCAGCACCGGTTCGTCGACGGCATGGCGGCCAACTACGCCTGGGACGGCATCATGGTGGCCATCATCGGCCAGACCGGGGTCGTGGCTACCACCCTGTACGCGCTCTTCTTCGGCGCCCTGCAGACGGGTTCGCTCGGCATGGAGTTCGAGGTGGGCGTCCCCTCGGAGTTCAGCATGGTGGTGCAGGCGCTGGTGGTGGTCTTCGCCGTGGCGGGTCCGCTCCTGCTGGATCGCACCCTGACCCGGTGGGCGCTTCGCCGGGTGGAGAAGGAGGTCGTCTCCCCTGGAGCTGGTCACGGGGCTGCTGGCGGCGGCGCTTAGCGCGGCCACGCCCATCGCCCTCGCGTCGCTGGGCGGCATCTTCACTTACCACGCCAACACGTTCAACATCGCCATGGAAGGCATGATGCTCGCCGGCGCCTTCTTCGCCGTGGCCGCCAGCTACCTGACGGGGAGCTGGGCGGCCGGCGTGGCGGCGGCGGTGGGAGCCGGGCTCTTGCTGGCGGCGCTGTTCGCGCTGGTGGCCATCGGGCTGCGCTGCGACGAGTTCGTCACCGGGATCGCCATCAACATGCTGGCGCTGGGAGGCACCACGTTCCTGCTGCGGCTGTGGTTCAACGTGAAAGGAGCGCTGGTCTCGCCTCGGATCGCCGCCCTGCCCCGCTGGCACATCCCGGGGCTCGAGCAGGTGCCGTTCTTGGGAGACGTCCTGAGCGGCCACGCCTTCCTCGTTTACGTGACCTGGGCTGCCGTCGCGGCGGTCCACTGGGTCATCTTCTCCACCCGCTTCGGGTTACGGCTGAGGGCGAGCGGCGAGTCGCCCGACGCGGCGGCGTCGCTGGGGGTGAGCCCGAGCCGTTACAAGTACTGGGCGGCCCTGCTGTCGGGGCTGTTGAGCGGCCTGGCGGGCGCCTATCTGTCGCTCGGATACGTGAGCCTCTTCACCGAAAACATGTCCAACGGGCGGGGCTGGATCGCCCTGGCCGCCATCATCCTGGTGCGCGCCCGGCCCGTGCCGATGCTGCTCATCTCGCTGCTGTTCGGCTTCTTCGACGGCATGGGCATGGCGCTGCAGGGGGCCAAGTTTCCGGCCCAGCTGACCCACATGCTCCCCTACCTCGCCACGCTGCTGGCCCTGTACTCGTACGCCCGCACGGCACGGCGACGCCGGCTGGCAGAAGGAGTGACGTCTTGATGGCTTCCAGGGCTTGGGAGATGGAACGAGACTTGAGGCGGCAGGCCAGGCCGCCCCGGGAGGGCGTCGCCCACGACGCCCTGCGCTGGAAGCAGGCGGTCGACGCCCTCAGCGCCCCGGTGCGATTGGCTCGGGTGTTGTGGGAGAGCGAGGTGCCGGCCTCTGGGGCGCCCGATCGGCTGATCGTGGGAGCCATCCAGTCGGTGGCCAACCGGGGGCGGGACGTCACCCGGGCCGAGGCCCTCATCCCGGCGGCGCAGGAGGCTTTCGAACGAAACGACGACCTTACCCTGAGCCGGGTGGTGGCCGAGATCTACCGGGAGCTGTGGCAGGCACCCCTGGTGGCGGACCACCCCTATCATCGCTTCGTCCATCCCGACACCTGGGAGGACGTGAGAGCGAGCCTGCCCGGCGCTCGAGAGGATGCGGGGGGCGCGGGGACCGGCCTGCCGGGCGGGGGCCCGGATCGGGCCTCGTATCTCGGCTCCGACGCGTATCTCGACCGGGTGCATGCGGCGTGGCTCGGCAAGAACATCGGTGGCGCCCTGGGGACGCCCCTCGAGGGCTACACCGGCCGGGCCATCCGCGAGGCGTGGGGCGAGGTGCGCGGCTACGTCCGCCCGCCCTCCACGCTCAACGACGACATCACCTACGAGATCGCCTTCTTGAGCGCGTTGGAATCGCATGGAGCGGCGCTCGACTCGCAAGAGCTGGCCCTGCGGTGGCTCGATCTCATCCCCATGGGCTGGAGCGCCGAACTGGTCGCGCTCGACAACCTGCGGCGGGGCCTCATGCCGCCGGTCTCGGGCCGTTACCTCAACCCGTACTCGGAGTGGATCGGCGCGCAGATGCGGGGGGAGGTATGCGGGCTCGTGGCGCCGGGCCGCCCGATGGAGGCCGTGCGGTGGGCCTGGATCGACGGGATCGTTTCCCACGAGAAAAACGGCGTGTACGCCGAGATGTACAACGCGGCGCTGGTGAGCCTCGCCTTCGTCCAGCCCGACGTGAGGGCCCTGCTCGAGCAGGCCCTCGCCTACGTGCCGCAGGCCAGCGAGTTCGCCGACGTGGTGCGCCGCACCCTCGGGTGGTGCCGGCAGGCGGCGAACTGGCAGGAGGCGTGGGCCCGAGCGGAGGCGGCTTTCGAGGCGTACCACTGGATTCACGCGTATCCCAACGCGGCGGCGGTGATCGTGGGCCTCTGGTGGGGCCAGGGGGACTTCGACGAGACGCTGCACGTCGTGGCCATGTGCGGGCTGGATGTCGACTGCAACGCGGGCCAGGCGGGAGCCATCCTCGGGGCGGCGAAGGGGACGGCCGCCATCCCGGCTGCCTGGAGCGCACCGCTCGAGGATACCCTCGAGACCTACGTGAAAGGCTTCGAGCGCATGCGGATCTCGGAGCTGGCCCGGTGGACGGCCCGTCTCGCCGCCGGCCTCGGCTCGGGGAGGTAGCGTCGTTGGACGAGCGAGCTCCGGCATCCTGGAGCGACGAGCTCGCCGCCTCCGGTTGGGAGGCGGTGGCAAGCGCCCTCGCCGCGCGGGAGCGGTCCGAACCTGACCAGGTGCGAAGGGCGATCGAGGACCTGGTACGCGCCGGCTCGGTCGAGGCGGCCCGGGCCATCCAGGCGTACCGGGAGCGCTCAGGCGTCAAGCGGCTGCGCCAGCTGGCCGGGCAGAGCCTTGGGGTGCTGGCCGCCCGGGGCGTACGCCTGCAGACCGAGGGCCCCGGCCGGGCCGAACGGGTGAGTCCGGAGAGCCATGCCCTGGTGAGCCTGTACGACGGCCGCGGCTTGCGGGTGGTCGTCCTGGCGGTACACCCGCCCGGGCGAGGGATGGCCCTGCTGTGGGCGGCGCTCGACGACGGTGGAGCGCTGGCCTGGACCCGGCTCGAGGAAGGGGCGACCAAGAAGGAGTTCCTGCGGCTGCACGAAGCGCCCGAGCACAGACCTTTCGAGCGGTTGCGGGCGGTGCCCCTGGAGTACGGGCGTTTCCTGGTGCACCGAGGAGCGGAACGAACCGGGGCACTCCCGAGCGCCGAGGCCCGTAAGGCGGCAGCCGACGTGGCGTCTTTCGTGCTGCCTCCGGCACGCCGCTTCGAGCGCCCCATCCTCTGGGAGCAGGCGCCGGGCGTCCTCGAGCAGGCCCGAGAGCGTCTGGACGAGCTCCTCTCCTACGAGGCCCTGGAGCAGCTGCCCGAGGTCTGGACGTGGGTGCCCGGCGGGCAGGTGGGCCCCGAGGTGGCCCTGGTCCGGGCCGTCGAAGAGGGCCGCCTGGCGCTCGCTGCGGGAGCGGGCTGGGTCGAACAGGTGGCCCGGCGGGGGGCCGGCCGGCTCTACGGAGAGACTCCTGCCCGGGAGCGGTACGCCGAGCGGTTTTTCGAGCTCGCCTACGCCCTGTGGGTCGCGCAGCGGAAGCACGACGCCCTGGCGGCGGCTGCGGCCGGCCTGGCGCTGGAGGACCCCGGCCGCTCGCCGGGCGACGTCGGGCTGCTGCGCATGCTGGTGGAGGCGGCCATCGCAGGGGAGTTGGACCGCGCCCGGGCAGAGGAGGGCCGGCGCGGCGTGGCCGGAGAGCCCGGCCGTCCCGCCGGGCGGGAAGCCCGGCGACGGGTCAAGCCGGGGCCGGAGGCGAGGTCGCCTGCCATGTTGTGGACGCCCTTCTCGCCGGCAGGACAGGCGGCGCCGGGCGACGAGGACGACCAGGAAAGCAGTCCGGCGTCCGGGGGCTCGGAAGCCTCAGGGATCCCGCTCAGCCCCGCCTGGGAGCGCCGCGGCCGCATCATCGTGCCACGGGGCGGCTGAGGTTGGCAGCCGGCGGGACGGGGCGCCCCGTCCGGGCACCTGCGCCGCGCCGGGCGGGGCTTCTTGGAAGCGCCGGTTGGGGAAGAAGAGCGCGAGCAGAAGCGCTCCGATCGCCGCGGCGAGCACGAGCCCATGCACGCCTCTGAGCGCCTCCCCGAGAGCCTCACGGGCGACGGCCAGGGCCCGGGGCCCGAGCCGGGCCCCCTTCGCCGGGTCGAGCAGGTCGCTGCCCAAGGCCGCCGCGTCCAGCATGGTGCGCACGCCGAGCTCGGGGATGTGGCGAAGGCGCGCCGCCAGGCCGAGATTCATCACCGCTCCCATGAGGGAGACCCAGACCAGCCCTCCCAGAGTGCGCACGAACTGCAAGGACGCGGTCGCCACGCCGCGCCGTTCCCAGCCGACGGCGCCTTGCACCCCCAGGATGAACGCCAGGGTCGAAAAGCCCATGCCCGCTCCGATGACGAAGGTGACGGCCGCCAGCCCGGCCTCGGGGATGCCGCCGGGAAGCCGGTCGAGTACGAGCAGCCCCGAGGCGGCGGCCGCGTCGAGCGCCAGGCCGAGGAGGGCGGCCGGGCGCTGGCCCACCTTGAGGATGTAGCGCCCCCCGTACATGGAGGCGAGCGGCCACCCGATGGACAGCCACAACAGCGACGCCCCCGAGCGGGTCGCCGAGAAGCCCTGCACGCCCTGCGCCCAGAGGGGTAGGTAGACGGTGGTCCCGTAGAAGACGCCGCCGATCATGAGGGAGGCCAGGTTGGCGACGGCGATGGTGGGATCGCGAAAGAGGTCGAGGGGAAGCATGGGGTCGGGGTGGCGGCGCTCCTGGACGACGAAGAGAGCCAGCGTGACTGCGGACCCGCCCAGCATCCCCAGGATCGCGGGGGAGTTCCACGGCTGGCGTATCCCGCCTTCCAGAAGCGCCAGGAGCAAGGCGGACGCGCCCACCGTGAGCAGCACCGAGCCGGCGACGTCGATGGGAAGCCGCCTCGGCTGCACGTGCTCCTCGAGGTTGCGCAGGAGCATGGCGATGGCGAGCGCGCCGAGAGGCAGGTTGACGTAGAACAGCCACCGCCACGAGAAGTGGTCGACGATGAAGCCGCCGGCCAGCGGCCCGATGAGGGCCGAGATACCCCACACCGACGAAAACCACGCCTGCATGCGGGCCCGTTCGGCCGGCGAGAAGATGTCCCCGATGATCGTCTGCACGACCGGTTGAACGGCCCCGGCGCCCAGCCCCTGCAGTGCTCGGAAGGCGATGAGCTCCTCCATACTACGGGCCTGCCCGCAAAGCGCCGATCCGGCGAGAAAGACCGCCGCTCCCAGGGTAAAGGTGCGCTTGCGCCCGATCACGTCGGCCAGCTTGCCGTACACGGGCACGGTGGCCGTTGACGTGAGCAGGTAGGCGCTCACGAGCCAGGTCAGCAGGGAGAAGCCCCCGAGGGCACCCACGATGCGGGGCATGGCCGTGTCGACGATGGTCGCGTCGACGGCGGTGAGGAACGTGGCCAGCATGACCGAAACCACGACCTGCAGCCGCCTGTCGCGTGCCATCGCCTGCCGGGTGCCCCCCTGCCCGCACTGGGGCAGTATAGCACACCGGTGCGGGCTCCAGAACCGGCCACGGGGTACCGAAACAAGAGGAGGGGGTTGGCCCCCAGGGAAGGAGTGGACGCCCCCGGGCGGTGCCGATGCGAAGTTTCACGCAACAACTCATGGTGCCGATGGCGCTCATCGCGGCCGTCTCCGTCGCGGCGGTCTCCGTGTTGCTCGTCACCTCGGCGAGCACCCTCTTGCAGAGCCAGCTCGAAAGCCAGGTCAAGTCCGAGCTGCAGCTCAACACCCGCCTGATCGGCGAGTGGCGGGCGAGGGTCCTTGGCCAGGTCAACCAGCTCGCCTCGAAGTTCGCTCAACAGACGAGCACGGTCACGTCCGAGGACCTGGGCTCCTACGCCGGGACCCTCTACTCCGACGTCACCGGCAGCAAGGAAGTGCTCGAGGTCACCGTGTCGGGCACCAACGGGCGGGGCATGTCCCTGGACAACAACGGTGGCGTCAACCCGGCCGACGTCGCGAAGGATCCGGTTTTCCAGGGCGCCTTCTCGGGCAAGACGATGTTCGGCCAGCCCTTCCGGTACGGGCCCGGCCAGACTCTGGCCGTTCGGATCGCCGTTCCCCTCATGGACACGAGCGGGAAGGTCCGCGGGGCCGTGGCCGGAGTCGTGCCGGCCGCGGAGCTCGTGGACCAGGTCGCCTCGCTGAAGCTGGGGAGCACCGGCTTCGGCATGTTGGTGGCCAGAAGCGGGCTCGTGCTCGCTCACCCCGACGCTTCCCAGGTGCTCACCCTCAACGTCTTGCAGCAAGCGGCCACGCCCTCCGAGCGGAGCGTCTACGAGGGCCTGCTCGGCGCCTCCAAGGCGACGCTGGTGACGGCCCGTCTTGGCGGCCGGGAGCGCCTGATCGCGGCCCACCCGGTCGAGCAGACCGACTGGGTCCTGCTGATGACCGTGCCCCGGGCCGAGCTTACCGGGGTCATTGCCCAGATGCAGCAGCGTGCCCTCTTCATCGGGGTCGTCATGATCGCCGTCGCGCTGGTCGCCGCCTACTTCGTGGGCCGGGCCACCTCCCGGGGCGTCATCGAGGTGTCCGCCGCCATGGCTCACCTGTCGGAGGGCGACCTGACGCGCAAGACGTCGGTGCGAGGGCGCAACGAGGTGGCCCGGCTGGCCGAGGCGTTCAACTCCACGTCCGGGCGCCTGCGGGAGGTCGTGACCCAGGTACGCGCGAGCGCCGAGCAGGTCGCCGCCTCCAGCCGGGAGCTGGCCGGCGCTTCGGAACAGGTGGGCAAAGCGGCCCAGCAGGTGGCCGCCACGGTCGACCAGATGGCCAGGGGAGCCGAGCGGCAGTCGGCCGCCGCCTCCACCGCCTCCGAGAGCTCCCGCCACGTGGGCGAGATGGTGAGGCGGGTGACCGAGGCCATCCAGCGCATCGCCCAGGGCAGCCAGGAGGTCGCCCGGATCGCGGTGGACGGGCGTACCGCGCTGGGAGCGACTGCCGATCGCATGTCGCACATCGAGCAGGCGGTCGGGGCCTCGAGCAGCGTGGTCCAGTCCCTGGGGCAGCGCTCCCAGCGGATCGGGCAGATCGTGGACGTGATCACCGGCATCACTGAGAAGACCAACCTCCTCGCCCTCAACGCGGCCATCGAGGCGGCCCGGGCAGGCGAGCAGGGGCGGGGCTTCGCCGTGGTCGCGGAGGAGGTTCGCCGCCTGGCCGAGCAGTCCCGGCAGGCGGCTTCGGAGATCGCCGCCCTCATCGACGAGATCCGCCAGGAGGTCGAGCAGGCCGTCCGCAACACGGAGACGGCCCGGGCGGCGGTGGGCGAAGGAGTCAAGGCGGTGGCCGGCTCCGGCCAGAGCTTCGAAACCATCAGCCGCTCCGTGGAGCAGATGGTCCAGCAGATCCAGGAAGTGCACGCGGCGGCGCAGGAGATGGCGGCCGCCAGCGAGCAAGCGGTGCGGGCGGTGGACGAGATTGCCGCCATCACCCAGCAAAACGCCGCCGGCGCCCAAGAGGTCGCCTCCAGTACCGAAGAGCAGTCCTCCGCGGTGGAGGAGATCGCCCGCTCGGCCGGAGGGCTCGCCCGGATGGCCGAGTCCTTGCTCAAGGCGGTGGGCGTGTTCAAGGTGTAGGGGCCGAGGCTGCAAAGACAGGTGGCACGCTCCCTCGAAAGGGCGGGGGCCCGGGCCGCGGGCGTTGTACGGCGGCGGCCCGGGCCCCCGCCTTTGGGCGGCAGGAACGGCCGGTGCACGGAGGGAAACCACCCGGCGTACCCCGGGCCCGGCCGAGGCCCGGGCGCTTCGTGTCGGGACGAGAGCGAGCCTGGGGAGGGAGATGGACAGGCCCGTGGCATCCCTTCTCGCCTGGGGTGTCATGCTCGGAGGGATCCTGGCGCTGGGCGGGGTAGGGCTCTCCCTGGTTTACGGGGTGTTGCGGTTTGCCACCTTCGCCCATGGAGATCTGATGACGGTCGGGGCTTACCTCGTGGCCACCATCCTGCCGGCGCTTCCGCCGATGGGGAGGGTGGGCCCCTTCTCCTTCGGGTGGGAGTTCCTCGTGGCGCTGGCGCTGGCGATGCCGCTCACGGGGATGGTGGCCCTGGCCATGGACCGGGCGTTCTACCGGCCGCTTCGCCGGCGGCAGGCCTCCCCCCTCATCCTGGCGATGGCCTCCCTGGGGGTCGCTTTCTTGCTGAGGAGCCTGGTCTACCTGGGGTGGGGCGCCGACTTCCGGTTTTACTACCCGGGCCGGGCGAGGCCGTCCGTGCTCCTGCCTCTGGGAGTGCGGCTGCGTCCCGACCAGCTGTTCATCCTGGGCGTCACGGTCGTGCTGGTCGTGCTGATGTACCTGCTCTTAGAGCGGACCCGGGCGGGCAAGGCGATGCGGGCCACGGCCGACAACCCGGCGCTCGCACGGGTGAGCGGCATCGATACGGAGCGAGTCGCCGCCTGGACGTGGCTCGTGTCCGGGGCGCTGGCGGCGGCGGCCGGCGCCATGCTGGCGCTCGACTCGCAGCTCCGCCCGGAGATGGGATGGTTCTTGCTGCTCTCGTTGTTCGCGGCGGTGGTGCTGGGCGGGCTCGGCAAGGTGTACGCCGCCCTCGCCGGCGGCCTGGTGATGGGCGTCGTCCAGCAGGTGGCCACCGCTTTCCTCAACCCGGCCTACGGGCCGGCGGTCGGTTTCGTGGTACTGGCGGCCCTTCTGGTCTTCAAGCCCGAGGGACTGCTGGGAGGAAGGGGCATGCGCTGAGATGGCGCTGCGCCTCGCGCTGCTGGCGGTGCCGCTGGCCCTCGTGGGCGCCTGGATCGGGCTGCCCCTGCCCGGGGCCGGCAGAAGGCGCCGGGCGCGGCTTTTGGGCGCGCTCGCGGGAGCGGGGGCGGCCGCGGTCCTGACGATGGTGGTACCGGAGGGCATCCTGGCGTATCTGGTCTCCTTCGCCGTCTCGGGGGGCATCTTCGCCCTGCTCGCCCTGGGGCTCAACGTGCACTGGGGCTACACCGGGTTGTTCAACGTCGGGGTTGCCGGGTTTTTTGCCGTGGGCGCGTTCAGTGCGGCCCTGTTCACGACGGCCATGCCCGAGGGCCCGCTGGCACTTTACAGCCGGCAGGCCTTCGGGCTGGAGTGGCCGTTTCTCGGCGGGGTCGTCGCCGCGGTCGTGGTCTGTGGATGCGTGGCGTACCTGGTGGGGCTGCCGACCCTCCGCCTGAAGGACGAGTACTTCGCGGTGGCGTCCATCGGGATGGCCGAAGTGATCCGTCTCGTCTTCCAGAACGAGCGATGGCTGGCCAACGGGCCACAGCCGTTGCGGGGCATCCCGAGGCCGCTTCATTGCCTGGTCGAAGAGCCCACGTGCCCGTGGCTCCCGGCAGGGATGGCCCGGCTGGTGCAGGCGCTCGAACCCCGTGACTACCCTTACGTCTATCTGCTGATCGTGAGCCTCTTCGTCGCAGCTGCCTACGTCGCCATCGAACGGGCCATCCGCTCGCCGTGGGGGAGGGTGCTGCGCGCCATCCGGGACGAGGAGGCCGCCGCCGCCATGAGCGGCAAGGACGTGCGGCGGTTCAAGATGCAAGCGCTGGTGGTCGGGGCCGGCATCATGGGCGCAGGCGGCGCGCTGTACGCCCACTACATGAGCTCCATCGACTATGGGCACTTCACGCCGCTGTACGGCACTTTCCTCATCTGGGTCATGGTCATGCTGGGCGGGTCGGGTAACAACCGCGGGGCCATCCTGGGCGCGTTCGTCGTCTGGGGAGTATGGGCGGGGACGGCCTTCCTCTCGGACTGGGTGGCGCCCGCGCTGGGGGCCATCGCTCCGGAGCTCCCGGCCCGGGCGCCGTACCTGCGCTACCTGGCGGTGGCGCTCCTGCTGGAGGCCGTCTTGCTCTGGCGCCCGGAGGGCCTGCTCGGCGAGGAGCGCCACGTGTCGATCTTCCTAGAGATGGAGAGGCCTGCCCGTGTGCCCGGGCGCGAGGCCGCCCCTACTGCCGGGGGATCTCGTTAGGGCGCCGGATCATCACGGTTTGGATCGCGCCGCCGGAGTACCGCCAGATCTCGACGGGTGTGATGACGTCGCCGCTCTCGTCGAAGTCCACCTCGCCGGCGGCGCCGGTGTAGTCGACGTCCTGGCGGCCCTTGATGAGCTCGAGCGCTCGCCGGAAGTCGCCGACGCCCACCTTCTGGCCCGGAGGGTTGGAGACCAGGCGCAGCCGGTCCCGGACGTTGACGCCGGTCACCGGGACACCGTCCATCAGGCACCGGGCGATGGCGAGCCCCGCGACGGCCGTCGCATCGTAGGCGGTGTCCATGTACGGCAGATTGGGAGCCGCTCCGTAGGCCTTCTCGTAGGCGGCGGCGAAGGTGCGCCACCCCTCCCACTGGGGATCGGATGCCGGGGTGGTGCCGAGCTGGCCTTCGACCACCTCGGCTCCGAGAGCCTTCACGATCTCCAGCGACTTGGTGCCGTCGGTGAACTGGAAGCGCTTGAAGCCGAAGACGTCCACCGCCTCCCGCAAGTAGACGGTGGCCTGGCCCGGATACGTGGCGGCGACGAGCACGTCGGGCTGCCCTCGCAGGGCCGCCCGCAACTCGGCGGTGTACGTGGGTCTGGGCTCCTCGGGGACGGCCACGCTCGCGGTCACCCGGCCGCCCCGGCGCTCGAAGGCGCGGGCGAAGACGTCGGCGAGCCCCTGGCCGTACGGGTTGTTGACGTAGATGACGGCCGCCTTGCCGAAGTGGTAGCCCTGGACGAGCTCCCCGGCGGCCAGCTGCGCCGCGACGACGGCCTGCAGGGCGTCGGAAGCCACGGTACGGAAGAGGAGATCCTTGTCCCGGTCGGCGGGAAGCACGCTGAGCAAGGGGGAGCTGCCGGACTGGGTGATCTGGAGCACCCCCGACGGGATGGTCACCGACTCGGCCACGGGCACCGTGACCCCCGTCGCCAGCGCTCCGATGAGCACGGGCACCCGGTCGACCTCGACCAGCTTGCGGGCGCGATCGACCCCGATGGAAGGCGTCGTGGAGGCGTCCTCGTACACCATCTGAACGATGGGGCCTCCCAGCACCTCCCGGGCGGCGTCGTTGAGCTGGCGCGCCGCCAGCTCGATGGCGTTGCGGTGATGGGGGCCGAACTCCCCCAGGGGGCCCGTGAAGTCGAGGAGCACTCCCACTTTGACAGGCTGGGGCGGCCGTGACGCTGCGGCCAACGCGCGCCCCGCGTAGGCCCCTGCTGCCGCGACGGCCAGATACCGGAGGAAGGCACGCCGGCGAAGGTGATGCACTCTCGGCTCATCTCCTCTCGTCTGTCTCGTGAACCTCTCTGCGGGCTGACTGCCCGGCGTTGCTTCCAGGGTGTACCAAGCCTGGAGGTTTGTCAAGGGCCGGGTTATAATCGAAGCCGCAGTGCCGGACGAGACGAGGAGAGCACCGGGAGCGAGCAGAGAGGAGACCAGGCGAGACGAGATGCGGTGGCACTTGCGTTCCCTACCGCCGTTCCCTTTCGACCGTGCGCGGCTGTCTCACCTGAACGGCCGCCATCTCCATGCCCCGCCTGGCGGGCGGTGCCTGGAGATCCGGGGGCTCGTCAAGCGCTTCGGAGGCCTGCGGGCGCTGGACGGTCTCGAGCTGGAGGTGAGGCGCGGCACGATCACCGGGCTCATCGGCCCCAACGGCGCCGGCAAGTCCACGCTGTTCGACTGCATCACGGGCTTTACCGTGCCCGACGGCGGGCAGGTGCTGCTCGACGGTGAGGATATCACGGGTATGGCTCCCCACGAAGTGTTCGCCCGGGGTATCAGCCGGACGTTCCAGATCCCGCGCCTTCACCGCCGCCTCAGCGTGCTCGAAAACCTCATGCTGGTGCCGCCGGGCCAGCTCGGGGAGCGCCTCGCCGGCCCGTGGCTGCGTCCGGGCGCCGTCCGCCGGCAGGAGGAGGCCATCCGGCGGCGAGCGTTGGAGGTGCTCGATCTGCTCGAGCTCACCCGCCTCGCCCACGCGCCTGCGGAGCATCTATCGGGCGGGCAGCGTAAGCTCCTGGAGCTCGGCCGCGTCATGATGGCCGACCCGGCACTCGTCTTGCTGGACGAACCGGGCGCCGGCGTCAACCCCACCCTCATGCGGACCCTGGCGGCTGCCATCGAGCGCCTGCGCGAAGAGCGCGGTATCACGTTTCTCGTGATCGAGCACGACATGGAGCTCGTGGCCCGGTTGTGCGACGAGGTCGTGGTGGTGAGCGAGGGCCGCAAGCTCACCGCGGGGCCGCCGGACGCCGTCCGAAAGGATCCGGCGGTGGTGGAGGCGTATCTCGGGGATCCCCGGGCCACGGTGGGGGTGGAGACGTGACGCTGCTCCAGGCCGAGGGCCTGCAGGCCGGGTACGGGGAGCTGCCCGTGCTGCAGGGGGTGTCGCTTTCGGTGGGGCGGGGCGAGATGATCGCCATCGTCGGCCCCAACGGGGCCGGCAAATCCACCCTGATGAAGGCGCTGTTTGGCCTGCTGCGGCCCTCCGGCGGCCGTATCTTCTTTCAGGGGACGGACGTGACGGGCTTCGCCCCGGAGCGCCTGGTGCGGCTGGGCCTCTCCTACGTCCCCCAAGTCGACAACGTCTTTCCCACGCTGACCGTGGAAGAGAACCTCGAGATGGGCGGCTTCGTGACCGGGGGCGATCTGCGGGAGCGCAAGGCCCGCGTCTACCGGCTCTTCCCCCTCCTCGCCGAGCGACGGCACCAGCGGGTCGGCCGCATGTCGGGCGGCGAGCGCCAGATGGTGGCGATGGGGCGGGCCTTGATGCAGGCCCCGTCGCTGCTCCTGCTCGACGAGCCGTCGGCGGGGCTGGCTCCTCGCATGGTGGACACGGTGTTCGAACAGATCCGGGCCATCCACCGGACGGGGGTTGCCGTCGTCATGGTGGAGCAAAACGCGCGGCGGGCCCTCGAGACGGCCGACAGGGCCTACGTGCTGGTGGGAGGGCGTAACCGCTGGGAGGGCCCCGCCCGGGCGCTGCTGGGCGACCGGGAGCTCGGCCGGCTCTATCTCGGCGGGTGACCGGCCCGGCAAGACCTGCCGCCGTCCCCGGCGCCGCCCAGCCGTCCCCGGCGCCGACCAGCGGTCCCTCACGCCACCCATGCGAGGGCGATGGCGGCCACCACCATGAGCGCCCAGGCTCCGGGTTTCCAGCGGGCGAGGTGGGCGGCCGGCATGGCTTGAAACGGCGGAAAGAAGAGGAGGACGTAAAACAGGGCGAACCCCGGGCCCGCCACGGTCCCCAGCCGCCCGAGAAGCGACCAGAGGCTCGTCCCGCTTTGCCGCCCGAGGATCGACACAGCCCAGAGGAACAACGTGATCGCCGCCCCCGCCAGGCCCATGCGCCCCAGCAGCTCACGGGCCTGAGGCGTGGTGTAACGAGGGGTGGCGGAGGCCCCGTCGTACCACCCTCCGGGTGCGGGCAGAAAGCCTCCGAAGGCCACGGCCACGAGGGTGGCCAAGAGCGGCCCGGTGTCCCACGCCCGGAAGAGGAACGGGCGCCGCCCGCCGGGCCCGGCTGCCGCTGCCTGTGCTGCGAGACCCGCCACGAGATAGGCCGTGGCCACGACTGCTGCCGCCAGCGCGTAAGCAGGGCCTGCCAGCGACATGTCCCCCAGCGCCTCCACCCCGGGCAGGCCTCTCAGCCACAGCACCAACCAGAAGGGGAGCACGGTGCCCGCGACCGCGTACCCGGCATCCACCGTGGAGACGGCGAGCGGCCCGCGCGCATGGGCATCGGCGGCGAGACAGGGGCCGTTGGCCAGCTTGCGCTCGAGCAGGAAGTTGCCCACGTCGAGGAGGTGGAAGCTGCCCCACCAGAGGGCCGGCCACGACCGGCCGAGCTGGGCCCACTGGCGGCAGGCGGGCCAGAAGCGAAAACCGCGCCCGTGGAAGAGGTTCCACGAGCGGGAGTTGTAGCCGTCGACCGAGGCGACTGCCCGGGAGCAGCCACGCCTGCGCATCCACTCCAGGGCCGCATCCAGCAGGGCCTTGCCCGCGCCGGCCCCCTGCACCTCCGGGTCGGAGAAGATCCAGTACACGACGCCGAAGCGCTCCGCTCCCACCCGGAAGGTCCGCAGCACCGCTCCGCCGGCGATCCGCCCCGCCGCGTCGGTGGCCACCAGCGTATCTTTGGAGAGCATGGGAAGCAGGAACGGCCAGAACCCGGGCGCGAACGCCCGCCGCGCCACCCGGCCGAGCGCCCCCCGGTCGGTGGCGACGGCGGGCCTGACGGCCCACTCGCCCTGGCGGGCCGCCGCCTCGGCCCGGGCCGAGGCGTTCAAAAGCTCACGTTTCCGACGAGACGCCACTGCGGTCGGTCGACGGCCTCTCCGAAGACGTAAGCGGCTCCGAGGGCGGGACGCAGCCGCACCGACCCGTAGGAGAGGTAGACGTCCAGCTGCACCTGGGCGCCCACGGAGGCCGCGACGAACGGCCGGTCGGGCCGGTTGCGCACGCCGGCGACCACTCCCGCGTCGAGGAACGGCACGAGCGCGACCTCACCCAGGAAGACCGGCCACAGGCCCGGCCCCCGGTTGATGCGGGCCAGGGGAGCACGGCCTTCCAGGGTGAGCTTGTAAGCCGACGTGCCCGGCGCCGGGGGCTTCCCCTCGTCCCCCTGCAGGCCGCGCAGCTCCAGGGGGTGACCCTGGCTCAGGGTGATGACGGACCCGCCGTCGCTCACGGCGGCAGCCATCCGCATGGCGACCGATCCGCCGAGCCGCCAGTCCAGGCCCTCTTCCCACCGGGCGAGCGCGTACGGGCGATCGTCGCCGGCGAGCGGGGATCCGGCCTCCAGGCCGAGGGTACGAGAGCGCTGCGCCCGGCCGGGGCCCCAGGCGGAGGTCCGGGTCCAGCCGCCCAACGCCATGGCGTCGGAGGAGGTTTGCGGGCCCTCGCGCCGGCTGCCCTCGAGCCCCGCGTAAAACGTGTCGCGGACCGGGCTGGCGAAGGTCATGCTGCGGTCGAGCGTGTAGCCTACTGACACTGACGCATCCCACCGGGGGTAGACCCTGGTGGGAGCGCCGGTCTGCTCCGGTTCCGGCTTCTCCACGCCCTTGGACACCAGGGCGCTCACCGACCATCCCGTGTTGAACAACGGGTCCGAGAGCCACCGGTACGAGAGCGCGCCCCCGACCAACCGGCTCGAGAGCCCGTAAGTCAACACGGCGGTATAGATGTGCTGCATCCGAGCGTCCCACCCACCGGTCATGGTGACCAGGGACCATCCCGCGCCGTCCGCGCCGGCGAAGGGCAGCCACCATGTCGGGGCGAGGCTGGGCCACGGGGAGTACGGGCGCAGCGTGTAGGTGGACGCGTCTGCTTGACCGCCTTCGTTGGCGCCCGCTTCGACGCTCTTGCGCCACGCCGCGCGCTCCCAGTGCGGTCCCTCGAAGGGGGGATCGGGCTCCCGCCATGCCGAGCGGTCGAGCGGCATGGCGGCGACGCGGTAGCCCCCGGCCGTGTACGCGGCGAAGGCGAGACGCCGGCCATCGGGCGAGGCCGCCGGGAAGAAGGCGCCGGTGAGCACGTTGGTGAGCTGGTAGGTGTGGCCGCTGCCCAGGTCCTGCGCGTAGAGGTTGGTGACCCCCGTCCGGTCCGACTCGTACAGGAGGTAGCGCCCATCCGGGGTGAACGACGGGTTGGCGACCGCGACCGGCCCTTTCTCCTCGACGAGGGACAGCGGCGTGTCGCCCGGGCCCTCGAGCAGGCTGATGCCGTTGCGGCCACGGCCTGCCCAACCCACCGCCAGCCGCCTTGACCCCGGCTGCCAGGCGACGCTCATGGCGAAGGTCCCGTCTCGTCCCGTGTACCATCGCTCCGCGGGGCCGATGACCGGCCGGCCGCCTTCGACCGACAGGTCCGCCACCGCCACGTGCGCGCCGACCGAGGTGCCGTCTACCTGCACGAAGGCGACGCTGCGCCCATCCGAGGAGATGGCCGGCGAGAAGGCGCGCAGCCCCGTCGACAGCCGGTAGCTCTTGGCGGTGCTCACCTCGACCGCGAACAGGTCGGATAGCTGGCGCCGGCCTCCCTCCACCGGCGCGAGCGCGGCGTAGACCAGGTAACGGCCGTCCGGAGTCCAGTCGAATCCCCCGGTTGCCCCTTCCGCCAGCGCCCTTTCCTTGCCGGTCGCCAGATCCCGGATGCGGATCGAGGCGTTGACGGTACCCCCTGCCGCCAGGTAGGCGAGCGACTTGCCGTCCGGAGAAAACCGCGGCTGCTCCACCACCCACCCCTCGCCGGGAAGCAGCTCGAAAGCCGTCAGGCCCCGGGCCTCCACGTCCCGCTCCTGGGCAGCGTAACGCTCTTGCAGCGAACGCCGCCATCCGTCGTAAAGCTCCCCCAGGCCCTCCTTGGTGGCGGCCGTGACGCTCCGCCCTAGGGACCCCAGGCTCGCGTTGAGCTGGTGCACCCGGCTGACCACCGGATCCCCGAACCGCTCGGCGAGGTACGCCTGCCAGGAGTAGCCGTACAGGTAGACGCCGCCGGCAGGGTTCCACTGGCCGAGATCGTAGAGGCCTGCCACCTGGTCGGGCGCCGGCACGGCCTGTTCCAGGAAGGCCGTTCGCAGGAACATGTCCCAGTACGATGCAGCCCCGCGCCCGTCGTCGAGCAGCGTCTCCTCGTACGACGCGTACCCCTCGATGAACGCGTAGTTTTCGCTGGCGTTGGGCGTCGACAATGTGGGCACGTGGCCGAAGATGCGGCGCAGCCCCGCGTAAAGACCGTCGGCCATGTCGAGGTGCACCGCGTGGACGTACTCGTGAGTGAAGAGGAGCTCGAGCCAGTCGTTCATGGTCGGCGGCATGCCCGCCTGATAGGCCAGTCCCAGCGGCGGCACGGTGAACAGGCTGATCTGGTTGTACAAAGCGGGCTGCGTGAAGGCGTTGGCTCCGTCGAGCACGTCCTGCAGCACGACGTGCGTCTTGGCAGCCAACGTGTGGCCGACCCGGGCCGAGACCACGGGGTGCACCCGTTCGGCCACCTCGGCCACCTGGCGCGCCAGGGGCTCGTACCCGTCGGGGAAGTGGATCAGGAAGTGGGGAGTTTCCAGAGTCCACCAACGCTCGCCGGCTTGCGCCGGGCCGGCGAACGGAGCTGCCATCGTCACGGCAAGGATAACCATCGACAGGGCGAGACGAGCGAAGAGGACGGAACGGGACAGGCGCGGCATGGATTACAGGTCCTCCCTCTCCAGTCATCCGTCCCCCAGGCTAGGTGCTCGTCCCCAAAGATGTCAAGGCACTCTTCGGCGCACGGCCGCCGCCGCATCCGCCGGGCCGCTGGCCGCCCGTGCCGGCAGGCGGGCTACCTGACACGAGCAGCCGACTGGCTGGCGGTCGCGGCAGGCGGGAGGTCGCCTCGAAGCGGCCGGCCCCGCGCCCACACCTGGCGGATCGTGCGGTCGGGATTCAACAGGAGGAAGTCCGCGTCCATGCCCGGCGCGATGCCCCCCTTGCCCTCGAGCCCCAGGACCCGGGCCACGTTGGCCCCCACCACGCCCAGCGCATCTTCCAGGCTCACGCCGGGAGAGGATGCCAGGCGCTTCCAGTCTGCGAACAGCGCGTCGATGCTGGCAACCCGCATGCCGACCAGGCGCCCCGACGGGTCGAACTCCGGCAAGCTGCCGTTACTGTCCGAGCTGAGCGTGATCCGGCTCCACGGCACGCCTTTGCCGACCATGTACAGGATGGCTTCGGGCGCGCTGACCGACTCTCCTGATGGAAACTCGAAGGCCGTGACGTCCACCGTGCCGCCGCGAAGGGCGTAGGTCACGGCCTGGTCCAGCAAGCGCCCGTTGCGGTTGACGTGGGTCGGCACCATCTGGCTGATGGGGATCTCCGTCTCCTCGGCGATGCGCAACAGCGGCCGCAGTCCTTCTTTGCCATCTCCCACGTGGAAGTGGACGATCCCTCGTTTACCGCTCAGCATGCCTCCCACCCGGGCGAGGGCCACCAGGCGCTTCAGCTCCTCCATCGTCGGTTGGGAGGAGCGGTGGTCCGAGATGGCGATCTCTCCGACCCCGACGACCTCGTCGATCAGCACCAGATCCCGCTTGACGCTCCCCGTCAGGGTCACCGGGGGCACGGCGTAGGCCCCGACGTACATGTAGGCCGAAATCCCTTGTGCTCCGAGGGCCCGCACCTTGGCGAGCAGCGAGTCGGGGTGGCGGGTCACGTCGTCGGTGCCGAGCAGCCCGACCACCGTGGTGACCCCCGCGGCCGTGATCTGCTCCAGGGTCATCTCAGGGCAGCGGGTGGCAAACCCGCCCTCGCCGCCTCCCCCGGTCAGGTGCACGTGCCCGTCGATGAACCCCGGCACGGCGTCGGCGTCCACTTCCTCGACGACGGTAACGGGCCACCCTTCGGGCGGTCGCAGGTCGCGCCCCACGAAGGCGACCTTCCCGCCCGCGAGCAGCAACGTGTCGGCGCCGGTGGGGGCCGGCCCCCAGACCCGGCGGCAACGAACGAGGGTCAGGAGAGACGAGGGGTCACCGGTGCTTCGTCGCGCAGGCACGTTTCTCAGCGTCCTCTTCCCAGCGCTTTTCGGGCACGAGGGTTCAACGCGTCGTTGAGGGCATCGCCCAGCAAGTTGAAGGCGAGCACGGTCCCCGCTATCGCCATACCGGGCACCAGGCTCAAATGCGGGGCGGTCACGAGGTAGACCCGGGCCTCGCTGATCATGGCCCCCCACTCCGGCGTGGGCGGCTGGATGCCCATCCCGAGGAAACTGAGCCCGGCCGCCGTCAGAATCGATGCCGCCGTCCGCAGGGTGAGCAACACGACTACGGGCGGGAGAGCGTTGGGGATCACGTAGCGCAGGATGATGGCGCCGTCGCGCTGGCCGACGGCGCGGGCCGCTTCCACGTACAAGTTTGCCCGGATGCTGAGGACGGCGCCCCGCGCCACCCGCGTCACCTGGGGCAGGTTGTACACCCCGATGGCCAGGATCACGCTGGGGAGCCCCGGGGGCAGGACGGCGGTCACCGCGATGGCGAGCATGATGTCCGGGAAAGAGAGGAGCACGTCCGTCAGGCGCATGACGGCTTCGTCGATCCAGCCGCCCCGGTAACCTGCGACGGCGCCGAGCAGGATCCCTGCCACGGCCGCCAACCCCAGGGAGGCGACCGCCACCGTGAGCGAGATACGTGCGCCCCACACGATCCGCGACAGGATGTCCCGGCCGAACTGGTCGGTGCCGAGCCAGTGCCCGGCAGAGGGCGGCTGCAGGATGCGCGTGAGGTCGATGCGGTTGGGGTCGTAGGGGGCGAGCCACGGCGCGAGCAACGCCATGCCCACGAACACCGCGACTCCCACGGCCCCCACACGTGCCGCCGGTGTCCGGAGCCATACGCGCCACGCGGGGCTCCGGGCGCCTGTCCCTTCCCGCAGCACCTCGGCGGACGCAGCTTGCAGAACGACCTACCCCGCTTTCCTCGTCAGTCGTAGCGAATCCGTGGGTCGAGCCAGGCGTACAGGACGTCCACCGCGAAGTTGATGGCGGCGAACGTCACGGCCACGACCAGCAGCCCGGCCTGCACCACCGGGTAGTCCCGGGTGAAGATGGCGCCGGCGATCAGCCGCCCCATGCCCGGCCAGGCGAAGACCGACTCCGTCAGCACTGCGCCGGCCAGTGAGTACCCCAGCTGCAGCCCGATGACGGTCAGGATGGGGAGGAAGGCGTTACGCAGCGCATGCCGTAGCAGGATAGACCTCTCGGCCACGCCGTACGCCCGGGCGGTGCGGATGTAATCCTCCTCGATGACCTCGAGCAGGCTCGATCGGGTCATCCGCGCGATGGTGGCCGTCAGCGCCGCCCCGAGGGTGATGGCCGGCAGGATCAGGTGCCGCAGGCTGCCTGCCCCGCTGGTCGGTAGCCACCTCAGCTTGACCGCGAACAGCCACATCAACAGCAAGCCGAGCCAGAAGACCGGCGCCGACACCCCGGCCAGCGCTCCGGACATGATGGCGCTGTCGACCGCGCTGTACGGGTAGCGGGCCGCCAGCATCCCCGCGGCGATCCCCGCCAGGCTTGCCAGCCCGACGGCCGTGAGCGCCAGGATACCGGTATTGACGTACCGCCAGCCGATCTCCTCCAGCACGGGTCGCCCCGTTTGGAAAGATTGCCCGAGGTCCCCGCGCACGACCTGCCCCACGAACAGCACGAACTGCTCCGCCATGGGCCGGTCGAGCCCGAGCTCGTGTCGAAGGGCCATCACTGTTTCGGGAGGAGCGTCCGGCCCGGCGATGAGCCGGGCCGGGTCCCCCGGAGCCACCCGCAAGAGACCGAACGTCACGGCGACGATCCCGAGCAGCACCACGAGCAACACGCCGGTGCGCCGCACCAGATAGCGCGTCATGGCCTTACTTCTTGGACGCGTCCTTCACCAGTACGATCTCGATGGGGAGTACCTTCACGCCCTGCAAAGAGGCGCGCACCCCGACGACCTGCTTGACCACGTGGAGAAAGGCCCACGGCGCGTCGCCCACGACCTGCTTTTGCGCCTCGCAGTAAATCCGGGCCCTCGCGTCGGGATCGCTCGTGCGCATCCCCTCTTGAATGAGCTGATCCACCTTGGGGTTGCCGTAGTAACTGGCGTTGTCCCCGGGCGGGAAGGACTGGGACGAAAGGAGCGGCCGCATGACCCAGTCCGCGTCGCCCGTGGAGGGAGCCCATCCGAGCATGTACATCTGGTACTGGGCCTGCTCCTTGGGCACGTCGAAGATGTTGCGCAAGTAAGTCGCCCATTCCATCGTTTGGAGCCGGACGCGAATCCCCACCTGCTGGAGCATGGCCTGGATGGCGATCGCCGTCTCGTAGTCTTTGAGGTAGCGCCCCTGCGGAGCCCAGAGGCTGACCTCCAGGCCCTGGGGGTAGCCGGCCTCCTTGAGCAGCTGGCGCGCCCGCTCCGGGTCGTACGGGTATCCGCCGGTCTTGCAGTACCCGTTGACGCCCGGCGCCATGGGTGAGTCGGAGACGGAGGCCATGCCGCCCAGCACCTGCGAGACGATGAGCTCTTTGTCGATGGCGTAGTTGACCGCCTGGCGCACCCGCACGTCGTCGAACGGCTTGCGCAACACGTTGAAGCCCACGTAGATGACCCGGAGGCTGTCGGCCACCCGGATGTCGAGGTCCCGGTTGGCGCGCAGGCGGGGTACCTCGCTCGGCGGCAGGAAGGTGATGACGTCGGCCTCTCCGGTCTCCAGCTGGAAGACCCGGGTGGCATCCTCCGGCACGACCCGGAAGACGAGCCGGTCGAACTTGGGAGCGCCCTTCCAGTACTGCTTGTTGGCCTCCAGCGTGATGTGGTCGCCGGGCACCCATTCGACGAACTTGAACGGCCCGGTACCGACCGGGTGCTGGCCGACCTTGTCGCCCCAGCGCCGGATGTTGGACGGGGACTGGATGAGGCCGGCCCCATGAGCGAGGTGGTGCAGGAACGCCCCGAACGGAAACTTGAGATGGAAGACGACGGTATACGTGTCCTTCGCCTCTACGCTCTGTATGTACGGTTCGTACAGCGACGTCCGCCGGAGCCCTCCCGCCAGGATCCGGTCGAAGTTGGCCTTGACCGCGGCGGCATCGAACGGCGTGCCGTCGTGGAACCGAACGCCTTTACGCAGATAGAACACGACGTCTTTCCCACCGTTTTGGAACTCCCACCGCTCCGCCAGGGCGGGACGGATCTGCAGTTGCTCGTCGAACTCGACGAGCCCGTCCATGATGTGGCGGAGCACGGTCTCCGACGGGTTGTCCGTCATGTCCGGCGGATCCAGCCGGACTGCGTCCGCACCGACCGCGACCGTGACCGTGGCGGGCGAGGCCGCCCCCCACCCTGCGACTGTGAGCGTAGCCACGATGGCCAGGAGGAACGATAACCCCTTCAGTTTAGGCCTGCTTCGTTGCGCGGCCATGGACGTTTCACCAGCTCCCCTCGGTGTTAGCCCCTGGTGTTCTCTGGCCTTCGCGGCTTGTCCTGCTACGCCTGGCATGTATGCAGGATCGCTGGATCGTCCCGGCGGGCAGGCGCGGGCGGCGGCTGGGCAGACTACGGCCCGGACGGCAGCAAGGACGCCTCCATGCCCCGCTGCCGGGGGAGGAACTCGGCCGCCTACGTGGGTTACGCGACCTGGGCCTTTCGTGGCCGCCGTGGGACCTGACCACATTGAAACCCCAGGGCCGAGAAGGCGCCCCCGGCCCTGGGGTACGGGGTGGCTTTACAGGACGGGCCTGCGTGCCAGCGCCGCACGCAGCGCTCGGGTGGCTCTTGCCAACCGACCGTCCCGCCGCTGCCGGGCGAGCCCGGCCTGGCGGCTTCGCTGCTGGCTGCGGGCCCAGCGGTCGACGGCGTCGAGCTCGGCCTGACGCAGGCGCTCCTGCATGATGGCGTGGGCCAGCGCCAGGTCGAAAAAGGGGTACATGGCTCGGGTCTCCTTTCCCCACGTCGCTTCCCATGGGTTGCCCACGGCCATGTCCTCCAGGAAACAGTACGGCCGTGGGACCCTGTTTCGGTTTCGGTGCCCACGGCCGGCGTCTGCGGCGTTTGGAGGGAGCCCTCCTGCCCCTCTAGGGCGTCGGCCCCCCTGCCCGTATCACCTCAGCGCCGGAGATGGGCAGCCCATCGAGCAAACGAATGCCGGCGAACGGGACGACGACGAGTCCGGTCCCCCACCCTGCCGGGCAAACTGCCCTGTACGGGGTTACGGCCAGTACCCGCATCACGCTGCCACCTCCGTCCTCCGCACGGCCTCGAGCCGGCTTGCGGCGTCGAGCCAGTTTGCCGGCCCGGCTGGCCACCGTGCCGGCGGACGAGAGCGTACCATAGGTCTTGCCTGGTGCGCAACGGCTACACTGTAAACGGTGTGTAAAGGAGGGTGTCCATGCGCCGTCCCAGAGCCCTGGCCGCCGGTGATACGGTGGCGCTGATCTCGCCCGCGTCGCCCCCTTACAAGGACAACGTGCTTTCGCCCGAAACCGTGGAACGGGCCCGGGCGTGGCTCGAGGGCGCGGGGTTCCGCACCGTCGTGGGGCGCCACGCCCTGGACGCCCGGGGTTACCTCGCCGGCAACGATGCCGACCGGGCGGCCGACCTGATGGACGCCTTCACCAATCCGCACGTTCACGGGATCGTGTGCATCGGAGGAGGCTACGGGGCGCTTCGCATCCTCCGGCTGCTGGACTACGGGGCCATTGCCTCCCACCCCAAGGTCTTCGTGGGATACAGCGATATCACGGCGCTTCACGTCGCCATCGGCCAGCTGGCGGGGCTGGTGACGTTCCACGGGGCCCTCGCCCGGGACTTCGCCGTGCAGCGCCCATCCACGGGGGAGACCTCGGGCCGGGGGGAGAGGCATGGCCTGGGGGAGACGCCGCACCCGGGAGCGATCCAGGACGCGGGGGTGGCGTTCACCTGGAGCGCGTTCCTGCGGGCCGTCACCCGTCCCGAGCCCCTGGGCCGGCTGGTCAACCCGGCGGGTGGGCCCGCGCTGGAGACCCTTCATCCCGGGCGGGCGACGGGCTTGCTGGTCGGCGGCAACTTGTCGTTGTTGGTGTCCACGCTCGGAACGCCCTACGAGATCGACACCAGGGGCCGCATCCTGCTTCTGGAGGACGTGGGGGAGGCGCCGTACCGGCTCGACCGCATGCTCACGCACCTGGCTCTGGCGGGCAAGCTCGACGAGGCGGCAGGGTTCGTCGTCGCCGAGTGCGTCGACTGCCTGCCGCCCGAACCGGAGCGCCCCACGCTCACGGTCAGAGAGGTGCTCGACGACATCCTGCTCCCTCGGGGCAAGCCGGCGGTATACGGGCTCGCCGCCGGGCATGGCCCTGCCCGGCTGACCCTGCCGCTCGGCGTTCCCGTCACGGTGGACGGCGATTGCCCCGCCGTGGTGGTGGAAGCGGCGGGCGTAGAGGGCGAGACGCCGTAGGATGCATCCATGGGCCGGGGCCGGCATCGGCGGTCAGACGGCGCGACCCGAGCGGTGTCGCCCCCGGCGTCGCAGCAGCTCCTGGAAGTCCCGGGCCGCCTGCTGCGGGTCGGGCGCCTTGAGCACCGCCGAAACCACGGCGATCCCGTCGGCACCGGCGTCCAGGACGTCCCCTGCGTTGCCGGGCGTGATGCCTCCCGAGGCGAACAGCACGAGATCGGGCTCGAGCGCCCTCGCCGCCCGCACCGAGGCCAGGGAAACGATCTCGCACGACACGGCCGACGTCGTGGGAAACACCGAGCAGAACGAGACGTAGTCCGCACCGGCCCTGGAAGCCCATCGCACTTTCTCGAGGTCGTTGCCGCACGTGTAACCGACCAGGGCCCCACGGCCCTGGAGGCGGGCGAGCCGGGGAGCCAAGGTAGACCGCACCTCTGCCGGCGCAGGCGCGCTGCCCTCCAGGTGCACGCCGTCGGCACCGAGGCGGGCGGCGAGCTGCACGTCCTCCCCGATGAGCAGCGGCACCCCGGCCTCGAGGGTGAGAACCCGCAAGCCCATGGCGAGGCGCAGGGCTTGCTCCGGAGAGAGGAATGCCGCCGCGTTTTCGGACGACGGCGCCCACAACTGGACGAGGTCGACGCCCCCTGCCAGCGCCCGGCTGACCCGTTGCAGCACTCCCTCCACGCCCCACGGGCCGGCGGCGAGGCCCGGATCGACGACGAGATACAGCCCTCCGAGGCGGGTCAACGCCAACCACTCTCCCGGGCGCGGGCGTACGCCGCCCAATAGGGGTCAGCGGCAGGCGGGGCCAGGAGCGTCTTGCGCCCGTCCGGCTCGACGACCCAACGGCCGTGCTCGGGCGCCTCGAACCGCCCGACGATGGCCGCCCGGATCCCTGCGGCTCCGAGGCGCGTCTGCAGCTCGGCAGCCCGGGCCGGGTCGACGGCCAGCACGAGTGCCCCTTCTCCCAGCGCCGTGTAGGGATCCATCCCGAAAAAGGCGCGGCACAGCTCCCGGGTGACGGGGCTCACAGGAATGGCCTCACGCTCGACGACGGCCCCGAGCCCGGAGGCCTCGGCCATCTCGGCGATGGCACCCAAGACGCCGCCCTCCGTCGCGTCGTGCATGGCCGAGACGCCGCCGCCTCGCACTCCAAGAGCGGCGGCAAGGCGAGCCTCCTTGACCACGCCGAACTGCCCGAAGACCGCGGCCGCCTCCCGCGCGCCCTCGTCGCCCAGGACCCGCCGGGCGGTCTCCGGAAAGACGCGGGCCAGGATGCCGGTGGCGGCCACCGCCGCTCCCTTCGTGACCACACAGGCGTCGCCCGGGCGCGCGGTCGCCGAGCAGACCCACCGGTCCTCCGGCCCCGTGGCCATCATCACGCCGGCGCCGATGATGGTGTAGTCGCACCCCGGGTAGCGCCCCGTGTGGCCGCCCGCCACGGCCACCCCGAGGTCGGCCAGCGCCCGGTGGAGCGCCTGTTGGTAGCGCGCGAGGGTCTCGTCGTCCATCTGCGGGGGCAGGTTGTAGTCGACGACCGCGAAGGCGGGCTCGAGCCCGCTCGTCGCCACGTCCGAGGCAAGCAGCTGCGCCGACAGCCACGCGGACGCCTCCACGCCGAGTTCGGGGATGAGGGAGAGCGGGTCGGCGGTCACGGCCATGACCTGCCCGGGCGCGGTTCGCAGGATGGCCACGTCCACCCCGTGGCGCGGCCCCACCAGCACCTGGCCGGGGCGAGCGGCGCCGAGGTGAGGGGCGATGAGCGCGTCAAAAGCCTGGCGGCTGAGCTTGCCGAGAGGCGGAGCGGCCACGGCGTTCACCTCCTGGAGCTGCCGGGCAACTCGACGCGGACGGCGAGAAACGAGCCGCCGCCCACCGGCGACGAAGCGACCGGAACGCCGGGAGGATAGAGGGTGAAGCGCCAGGCGAGCCGGGCGTGCCCCCCGAACGCCTCGCGGGCCAACCGGCGGATCTCTGCGAGCGTGTACAGGTGCGCGCCTTCGAAAAAGTCGTTGCGGCCCAGGGCGACCTGGAGGCGCCGCCGGACGCCGGCGACGCTGCGGCGGTTCATGAGGCCGAGGACGAGACCGCGGCGGGCCACCCGGGCCACTTCCTGCAGCACCCGGACCGGATGCGGCATGTACTCGAAGCAGGCGACGAGGACGGCGGCGTCGAACGAGCCGCTCGCAAAAGGAAGCCTCGCGGCGTCGCCCCCGACCAGGCCGGTCGTACCGAGCTCCCGGGCCTTGCGGAGCATGAGGGGCGACAGGTCGACCCCGACGACCCGGCCGGCCAGCCCCTTCAGCCAGCGGGTGAAGTGCCCCGTGCCGGCTCCCACTTCCAGGAGGCGGGCTCGTGGCCCGAGCCAGCCTGCCTCGTCCAGCATCCGGCGGAGCACCGCCTTTTCCTGGCGGTCCATGCGGATGCCGGTGGGGCCTTCGTACCACGACTCGTAGCGTTCGACGAGCTCGGGGCGGGTGTACCAGGGGCGCGCCGGCCTCGAGGCGGCGGGCGGGGCCGGCAGATGCCGTTCGCTCATGAGAGCCCTTCCCTTCGCTGGCATGACCCAGATCAGGTTCGAGGGGTCGACGGCGACGGGGCCGTCCTCTCAGTCCCCGATGGGACTCCCCCAGGGCCACGTATCCCGCTGAAAGTATCGGGGGCCGGCACCCCCGGCGTCAAGGGCAGCGACCGGGTGGCTGTCCTTCCCCAGGACCCGGGTCGCCGGACGCATCCTCGCGGCACGCGTCAGGGACGCGCGTCATACCCTGACCACGCTGCTGAACCCTCGTGGGAAGGGAGCGACACGGCTTGTCAGGACAGCCCATCGCCTTCTCCTCGATCTGCCCGGCGGGCTCCACCCCGTACACGGTCCAGCCTGGGGACACGCTGTTCTTCATCGCGCAGCGCTTCGGCACGACGGTCAACGCCATCCTGGCCCTCAACCCTCAGATCACCAACCCCAGCCTCATCTTCCCGGGCCAGGTGCTCTGTGTGCCGTCGGCGGCGCCGCCTCCTCCGCCGATCACCTGTCCACCGGGGACGACCCCGTACACGGTCCAGCCGGGGGATACGCTGTTTTTCATCGCGCAGCGCTTCGGTACGACGGTCAGCGCGATCCTCGCGGCTAACCCTCAGATCACCAACCCCAGCCTCATCTTCCCGGGCCAGGTGCTCTGTGTGCCGTCGGCGCCTCCGCCCGGCATATGCCCGCCCGGATCCACGGCTTACACGGTGCAGCCCGGCGATACGCTGTTTTTCATCGCACAACGCTTCGGCACGACGGTCACCGCGATCCTGGCCCTCAACCCGCAGATCACCAACCCGGACCTCATCTTCCCCGGGCAGGTCATCTGCGTACCGAGCCGCTGAGGGGATCGTTCCCGGCATCGCGGCGCGGCGGGCGGCGACATCCCTTCCACGGGGATGCCGCCCGTCGCGCCTTCCCTTCTCCTGAAAGGAGCCCTTCCGTCCCTTGGCGTTTACTCGCCGGCTGTGGTTCAATGCAGGCGAAGTCCCCTTGGAAAGGCGGCCCGTGCGTGGCAGCAGTCATCTTCGACATGGACGGGGTGCTGGTCGTCAGCAACCCCGCCCACTTCCGGGCATGGCAGGAGTTCAGCAAGGAAAGCGGCGTCGTGATCACCGAGGAGATGTTCCACCGGGAGTTCACGGGCCGGAAGAACGAAGAGGCCCTCGAGGCGCTGTTCCCCGGGCGCTTCACCCCGGAGGAGAAGGCGTCGCTCTCCCGGCGCAAGGAGGCCCTCTTCCGGGAACGTTTCGTGGCCACCCTCGAGCCGGTACCCGGCGTGCAGGCCCTGGTGCGTGACCTGCGCCGCCACCGGGTGCCGCTGGCGCTGGCGACCTCGGGTCCGCCGGAGAACGCGGCGGCCATCGTGCGGCACCTGGGCATCGACGGGGCGTTCGACGCGGTGATCACCGGGCAGGACGTGGAGGCGGCGAAGCCCGACCCCGCCATCTTTCTCAAGGCGGCCCGGGCGCTCGGGGTCGCTCCGGCGCAGGCCGTCATCGTCGAGGACTCCATCGCCGGGGTGCGGGCGGCGGTAGCGGCGGGCGGGGTCTGCCTGGCGGTGACCACCACGGAGCCGGCCGAGCGGCTGCGGGAGGCGGGGGCGCGGCGGGTCGTGCCCGATTTCCTCGGGCTGAGAGCGGCGGATCTCCTCGAGATGCTGGGATAGCCGTAACTTTCCCCGTGTTTGCGGGCCCCTCCGTGAAACCGGAGGGGCCTCTTTTTTGTACAGACAGACGGAAGGCGCAAGAGGGGTGGTAACCCGGTGGCGGCCCGCGAAGCGACCGAAGCCCGGCTCGTGCGGGAATGGCTGGCCGGCAGCCGGGATTCCCTGGGGCGGCTGCTCGAGGCGTACTACCCCTACGTCTTCAAGTTGTGCTCGCTCATGGCGGGCAACCGCCGGGAGGCCGAGGAATGGAGCCAGGACGCTTTGCTGGCCGTAGCGCTCCACCTCGGTCGCTTCGACCGGACGAGGCCCTTCAAGCCGTGGCTGCGCCAGGTCGTCCTCAACGTGTGCCGCAACCGCCGCCAGCAGACCCGCCGCAGGGCGGAGTGGGAAACATCCCTGGAACAACTGGCCGCCGCGGGCCAGGCGCCCGAGCATCCGGCCGGCGGAGGCGACGGCACCGTCGAAGAACGGCTCGTGCTCCAGGAGGGGCTGCGGGCCGTGGGAGAGGCATGGGCCGCCCTGCCCGAAGAGTGGCGCACTGCGCTCTGGCTGCGCGCGGTCGAAGGGCTCTCGTACGGGGAGATAGCGGCGGCCGGGGCATGGCCCGAGGGCACGGCGAAGACGTACGTTTTCCGGGCCAGGCAGGCCCTGCGCCAGGCCCTCTTCGAGAATGCGCCGGCGGTGGCGAAGCGAGGGAGTGGGGGCAGCAGCCATGGGTACGGCATGCCCGTCTGAGGACCTCTTGATGGAGATGGTGGACGGCACCCTCGAGGAGCTGCCGGCCCTCCTGGTCATCGAGCATCTCAGGGGATGCCCGGCGTGCCAGATGCGGGTGGGCCAGCACGTGGCCGTCGCCCGGTGGGTGGAGGCGCGAGCCCGGCTGGAGATGGAGAAGGAGCGACGCACCGCCGCCGCGGTCGCCGGCCGGGTGGCCGTGGAGGAGGCCGTCCGGCGTGCCCTGGAGCAACGCGAGGCCCTCGAGCGACGGGAGAAGGGCATGAGGACGGAAGGAAGGTCGCCGCTCGTGGGCGGTACGGGGCTTGCGGGGATGAGGCGGCTTGCGGCACGGGCGTTGCGTGGACGACTTGCCCGGCGCGCGATGGGCGGCTCCTGGGCGCTGATGAGCGGGACGGTGCGGGCCGCGGCGAAGGCCGGGGGGTGGGTCGTCCGGATCCGGCGTCTCCCGTCCGGGCGTGCCCGGGTCCCCTGGGTGTGGGGCCTCGTCCGGCGTGCTGCCGGTTGGTTGGGCCAGCGGCGGGGAGGAGGAGTGCGCCAGTGGGCGCCGGCGTGACGATCGAGCTTTCCGTCCTGGCACTGGTCGTCGGGGCCGGGGCGGCGGTCGTGCTCTCCCCCGTGGATCTGGCCGTGGGCGGCGAGCGGAGCGGCAGGAGGTGGACCCACCGGTGGGAGGCGACGGTGCTCGGGGGTATCCGCCTCAAGCCCCCCGTACGCCAGCGCAGGAGGGCACCCACGAAAGGCACGAGGCGTGCCGGCGTCCCGCCAGCAGCACGGCGAAAGCCCCTCCGCCGCTCCCGGCGCTGGTTCGAGCGGTACGGGGGCCATGCCGGCCAGGGGCCCAGCGTCGCCGGGTGGCTCGAACTGGCGGCCCAATGGCTGCCGGAGGTGCCGCACTTCGTGCGGCGGCTGTCGCGGGCCGTCGAGGTGCGGGCGCTGGAGATCCGGCGACTGGCTGTCTCCGACCCGGCCCAAGCGGGGTGGGCGCTGGGCGCCGCCGGAGCGGCCCGGGGTCTGGGGATCCCCGTGCGAGTCGGTACCGTCGACGTGATGGCGGCGGTGGAGCCAGGAGAGGAGGTGACGGGCCAGGACTTCGAGGTGGAGTGGCAGGGCAGCTTCCGGATCTGGCCTGGGCGCATCCTGGGGGCGGGCGTGGCGCTGCTGGCCAGCCGGCCGGCCCGGCGGTATGCCAGACGAGCGCTGCGGGCCTGGTGGTCCCGGGTGTGGGCACGACGAAGGCTCGATGAAGCCAGCCGGGCGCGGCGAACGGCCCGGGTAGGAGGAGAGGTTTGACGGTGGACATGGACATCAACGCCGTGATCGACAACCTGATGGCCAATACGGAACGCATGGTGAGTACGCGGCGCGTGATCGGGGAGCCGTTCCAGGTGGGTAACGTCACGCTCATCCCCATCATGACCGCAACGGTGGGCGTGGGGGCCGGCGGGGGGAGCGGCAAGGGGCCGGAGAGCGAAGGCAAGACCACGGGCGAAGGCGGCGGGGCCGGCGGCGGCCTCGGGATGCGGCTCGTTCCGACCGCCCTGGCGGCCATCGTGGACGGCGAGCTCAGGGTCTACTCCCTGGGCGGCCGGGGAGCACTGGAGAAGCTCCTGGACCTGGTGCCGGACCTCGTCCAGAAGGTCGGGGCAGGCAAGAAGGCGGCGGGCGAGCAAAAGCAGGGCCCTGCCCAGGGCTCCACGGGGGCCTAGCGCTCCGGTACGCGATGTCGGCATCGACCTCGTGACCGGGTGCGGGTGAGGGAGGGCGACCGCGACGCGGTGGCCCTCCCTTCGTGTTGCGCTGCAACGGTGCTGAGGGTGAGAAAGTTGTAAAGGAATCTGACGGCGCGGCTCGTACCCCACTCCCAATACGCAGCGAGGGTACATGCGTGAAAGATGTCACAAGGCTTTCCAGGATGAGGGGGGCTGGGGCCATGCTGCGTGTCGGGTCGTGGAAGAAGTCGAGCTTTGCATGGGCCGTTGCCGGGATCGTACTGCTCTTGGCCGGCTCCGTACCGGCGATGGCGGCTACCCGTACCGTCAAAATCGGTGTCATCTTGCCCCTCTCGGGGCCGCTGGCTCCGACCGGGCGAGAGCTGCGTCAGGGCATCGAGCTCATGGTCGACATCGTCAACAACGCCTACCCCGAACTGGCCGAAAAGGGCCTGGAGGTCGCGAAGTGGGAAGGCATTCCCGGGCTGGGTGGCGCCCGGCTCGAACCCGTCTTCGTCGACTCCCGCGGCGATCCGGCGGTGGGGGCCGACCTGGCGAGGCGCCTCATCCTCGAGCAAAACGTCGTGGGGCTCATGGGGGCTTACCAGAGTGCGGTGACCAAGGCCGTCGCGGGCGTCACCGAGCGCTACGGCATCCCGTTCGTCAACGCCGACTCGTCGTCGCCGTCGCTCACCCGAATGGGCTACCGGTGGTTCTGGCGGGTGACGCCGCACGATCAAATCTTCGACGAGGACCTGTTCAACTTCCTCGACGGGCTCAAGGCAGGAAAGGTGCGGGGTGTACCCGCCGTCCCGAAGGATGCCATCACGAAGCTCGCCATCGTCGCGGAAAACACCGAGTTCGGGACCGCTTCGGGCGACGACATCGACCGCCGGCTGGCGCCCGAGCGAGGCTACCAGGTCGTGCAGTACATCAAGTACCCGGCCAACTCCCCGGACCTGACCAGCGAGGCCATACGCCTCGCCTCCTCGGGCGCGGACGCCTACCTGTTCATCTCGTACGTTTCCGACGCCATCCTCTTCATGCGCACCCTGCGGCTGCGCCAGGCCGCTCCCAAGCTCATCTGGGGCCAGGACGCCGGCTTCACCAATCCCGACTTCGTGAAAGCCATCGGCAAAGACTTGCACGGTGTGCTGACGCGCTCGCTTTACATCGGCAAGCTTACGCAGGTGAAGCCCGTGGCAGCGGCCGTCAACAGCCTCTACCGCCAGCGATACGGCGCCGACCTGGTCGAAGAGTCGGCCCGAGAAACCCTGGGGGTCATCGCCTGGGCGTATGCTCTGGACCGCGCGAAGTCGACGGAGCCGGCGGCCCTGCAAAAGGCCCTCGACGAACTCAACGTACCCGGTGATCAAATCATCACGCCGTGGAAGGGGATTCAATTCGGCGGCCTCTATCCGGGAGAGACCCATCAAAACATTCACGCGACCGGCATGATCGGGCAGTACCAGTGGAACCCGAAGACCGAGCGAGTCGAACTGGAGATCGTCTACCCGTTCGAATCGGCCACGGCCGACGTGGTCTACCCGTTCCCGGGCTGGAGGTAGGTCGACCCGAAGTCATCCTGGCAGAGGCGGGGCGGTCATCTCCATGGTCCTGGCCGACGTGCTGGTCTCGGGAGTGCTCATGGGGCTCGTCTACGCGCTGCTGGCGCTCGGGCTCACCATCATCTTCGGGGTGATGGACACCGTCAACTTCGCGCACGGCGAGTTCCTCATGATCGGGATGTACGCGGCGTGGCTCACGGCGACCTACGTCTTCCCCGACCCGCTGGCGGGGCTCCCGGTCGCTGCGGCCGTGGGAGCCCTCCTGGGGGTGGCCGCCTACGCTCTCCTGGTGCGGCGGCTCTTGCGCGGGCCGATGGTGGCGCAGCTGTTCGGGACCTTCGGCCTGATGCTTTTCCTTCGCTACGGGGCGCTCGCCGTCTTCGGGCCCAACGTGCGTTCGGTGACCCACGGGGTGCTGCTGGGCAAGCGGGTGCTGCTCGGGGGCATCGTGCTCGATGCCACGCGCCTGGCGGCGGCCGCCGGGAGCGCCGTGCTCTTCGGGCTGGTGTACGTACTTCTCCAGCGCACTCGGGTGGGGGTGGCGCTGCGGGCTACGGCGGTCAGCCGGGAGGCGGCGCAGTACATGGGCATCGATACCGAGCGCATGAACGCCCTGGGGTGGGCGATCGGCGGGGCCACGGCGGGAATGGCCGGGGCGCTGCTCACCAACTTCTATTACGTCTCGCCCACGGCCGGCACTTTGTTTGCCATGATCACGTTCACGGCGGTCGCGCTGGGCGGATTCGGCAGCGTTCCCGGGGCTTTCGTAGCCGGCATCCTGGTGGGCGTCGTGCAGATGCTGGCGGCCCAGTACGTAGCGGCGGAGCTCAAACTGGCCTTCGTCTACCTCGTCTACTTCCTGGCGGTCATGATCCGACCCCAGGGTTTGCTGGGGGTGAGGTAGCGCCCATGGGAGCCAAGGGGGCTACCGGCCCGATCAAGACCCTCCGGCTCGCCTGGTCCCTCAGCGACCGGCCACGGGCCGAGCAGATCGGCTTCGGGCTTTTCCTCGCCGCTATGCTCGCCTTCCCGTGGGTCGTGAAGGCCGGCTTCGCCCGGGCCGTGGCCGTGCAGTTCATGCTGTACGCGCTCTACGGTACGAGTTGGAACGCCATCGGCGGCTTCGGCGGGCAGGTCGACCTCGGGGCGGCCAAGAGCGTCGGTTTCGGGGCGTACGCGGTCGCGCTCTTGACGAGCACGCTCGATGCGCCCTTTTGGGCGGTCCTGCCCGTCGCCGTGGCAGCGGCGATGCTCGAGTCGTTCGTGGTGGGGGCGGCGTTGCTGCGCTTGCGGGGGCACTACTTCGCTATCGGGACGCTGGCGGTGGCGCTGGTGTGGCAGGAGCTGTTCGTCTTCTGGGAGTGGACGGGCGGCGCCCGGGGCATCAACCTGCCCATCAAGCCGGCGCCCGACTGGGCTTACTTGCAGCTCGACCCGGTAGGGTACCACTACGTGGCGCTGGGGCTGCTGCTGGCCGGGCTGCTGGTCGTCAACGGCATCCGCCGCTCCCGACTGGGATATCAGCTGCGGGCGCTGCGTGCCAACGAGGAGGCGGCGGCCAGCGTCGGGGTCGACGTCTTTGCGGCCAAGTTGAAAGCGTACGTCACGAGCGCGGCCCTGTATGCCGCCGGCGGGGCCTTTTACGCCGCCTACTTCGGATACATCGACCCGTTCTCGGTCATGCCGATGGATCTTTCGGTGATGATCGCCATGACCGCCATGCTGGGCGGGGCGGGCGCCATGTGGGGGCCGCTCATCGGCGCGGCGGTCCTGGTACCGCTCGACCGGTACCTGGGAGCCTGGCTGGGCGGGCATGGGGTACAGGGCATCGACTTCCTCGTCTACTCGGTCGTCATCATGGCCCTGGCAGCCTACCAGCCAAAGGGCGTCTGGGGGATCATCGCATCGATCGGAAAGGTACGGAGGGCCCGTGGTGCTTCTCGATGTGCAGTCGCTGGTGAAGCAGTTCGGCGGGGTCATGGCCAACGATTACCTGGATCTGTCCATTGAGGAAGGGGAGATCGTCGGGCTCATCGGCCCCAACGGGGCGGGCAAGACCACCCTCATGCACTGCATCGCCGGCTACCACCGGCCCGACCGTGGGACGGTCCGCTTCGCCGGGGTCGACATCACGGGCTGGCCTCCGCACAGGACGGCGCGGGCGGGGATTGCCCGTACCTTCCAGTCGCTGCGCACGATGGAAGGCTTGACGGTCGAGGAAAACGTCATGGTCGGGGCCTTTTGCCGTACGGACGACCCGGACCGGGCCCGAGAGGCAGCGTTGGCCCTCCTCGAGCGCCTGGATCTGGCCGGAGTGCGGGGTGCCCAGCCCCACGAGATTCCTCTGGCGTGGCAGCGCCGGGTCGAGCTGGCGCGGGCACTTGCCACCCGGCCGAGGCTGCTGATGCTGGACGAGGCGGCGGCAGGCTTGAGCCCGGAGGAGATCCGGGCCTTCGAGCAACTCCTGCGTGCCCTGCACCGGGAGCTCGGCCTGACGCTCATCGTCGTGGAACACGTGATGGATTTCGTGATGAGCCTGGCAGGCCGGGTCGTGGTGCTGGCGAGCGGTCGCAAGATTGCCGAAGGGCGGCCGGAGGAGGTGGCCCGGGACGAGCAGGTCATCGAAGCCTACCTCGGGGGGAGCTATGCTCGAGGTCCGGCACATCTCGGTGGAGTATGACGGGGTGCCGGCGCTGCACGACGTCTCCCTGGAGGTGCGCCGGGGAGAGCTCGTGGCGCTGGTCGGGAGCAACGGGGCAGGGAAGAGCACCACCCTCAAGACCATCGCCGGCGCGCTCCACCCGGTGAGGGGGGAGGTGCGGTTCGAAGGGACTCCCCTCTCCCGCAAGGGGACGCCCGAGGTGGTGCGCATGGGCATCACCTACGTGCCGGAGGGGCGGATGGTCTTCGGGCCGTTGACCGTCGAGGAAAACCTGCGCCTGGGCGCGTTCTCCGTGGGCGGGGGGCCCGAGACGGAGCAGCAGCTCGAACGGGTCTACGATCTGTTCCCCCGGCTTCGCGAGCGCCGTCACCAGCGGGCCGGGACGCTCTCGGGCGGGGAACAGCAGATGGTGGCCATCGGGCGCGGGCTCATGGCCCGGCCCAAACTGCTGATGCTCGACGAACCCTCGCTCGGGCTCATGCCGAAACTGGTCGAGGAACTCTTCGCGGTCGTTGCCCGGTTGCGCGACGAGGGCCTCACCATCCTGCTCGTCGAACAACGGGCCCGAGAGGCGCTGCGGCTGGCCGACAGGGGCTACGTGCTCCAGACGGGGCGTACCGTCGTGCAGGGGAGGGGGCCGGAGCTCCTGGCCTCGGAGGCGATGCGGCGTGCCTTTCTGGGCGTTTGAGCGTGAGACGGCGCTCCGCCGGGTAAATGGCCGAGGAGAGGGGTGAGGAGGGTTGGGCGGAAGCCTGGTCGACCTCAACTGTGACATGGGGGAGAGCTTCGGGGCGTGGCAGATCGAGCCGGGGGAGACGGTGCTTGGCCACGTCTCCTCGGTCAACCTGGCCTGCGGCTACCACGCCGGTGACCCCCTCGTCATGGAACGCACCGTGGCCCGCTGCAAGCAGCACGGCGTTGCGGTGGGAGCGCATCCCGGCTACCCGGACCTGATGGGCTTCGGCCGGAGGGAGATGCAGCTGAGCCCGGCCGAAGCGAGGGCGTACGTGATCTACCAGGTGGGCGCGCTCAAGGCCTTTTGT
Source organism: Limnochorda sp. L945t (assembly GCF_035593305.1). GTDB lineage: Bacteria > Bacillota > Limnochordia > Limnochordales > Geochordaceae > Carboxydichorda > Carboxydichorda subterranea. Next base: position 587,614 of record NZ_CP141615.1, read on the forward strand.
GAGGCCGCCGGCGTCCCGCTCCAGCACGTGAAGCTGCATGGCGCCTTCTACAACGCGGCCTCCGACGACGATCGCCTGGCGTCGGCCGTCATCGAGGCTCTGCTGGCCCTGCGCTCCTGGGGCCTGATCGTGCTGGCCCGTTCCGGGTCGCTCTTTGCGCGGCGGGCCCGGGAAGCGGGGCTCACCGTGGCGGAAGAGGTGTTCGCCGATCGGGCCTACAACCCCGACGGCACGCTGGTCTCCCGCCGCCTTCCCGGGGCCGTGCTGCACGACCCGGCCGAGGTGGCGCGACGGGCGGTGCAGATGGCGACGCAAGGATGGGTGGCGGCCGTCGACGGCACGCCGGTACAGCTGCAGGTCGACTCCATCTGCGTGCACGGCGACAACCCCGAGGCGGCGGCCAGCGTGGAGCGGATGGCCCGGGAGCTGCGGGCCGCCGGCGTCCGGATCGCGCCCCTGCGGGAGGTGGCAGGCCGTGAGCCTGCGGGCCGTTGAAGCGTTCGGCGGGCCACGGGAGGCCCGGCAGGCCATCCGGGAGGGGCGGTGGACAGGGCCCACGGCAGGCCTGTGCCCGGGGTACGCGCAGGCCAACCTGGTCGTCCTGCCCCGCCAGTTTGCCTGCGATTTCCTGCTTTTCTGCCAGCGCAACCCCAACCCGTGCCCGCTCCTGGAGGTGACCGACGCCGGCTCGTGGGAGCCGCGGCGACTGGCACCGGGCGCGGATCTGCGCACGGACGTGCCGAGGTACCGCATCTACCGTGACGGACGCCTCGAAGGGGAACCCACGGACGTCCTGGATCTCTGGCGGGACGACCTGGTGGCCTTTCTCTTCGGGTGCAGCTTCACGTTCGAACGGGCGCTCCTCGAGGCGGGCGTACCGGTCCGCCACCTGGAAGAGGGCAAGAACGTTCCCATGTACGTGACCAACCGGGCCTGCGACCCCGCCGGCATTTTCCGCGGCCCGCTGGTGGTGACGATGCGCCCCATCCCGGTGGAGCTCGTGCCGCGGGCAGTGCAGGTGACGGCGCGCTTTCCCGGGGCGCACGGGGCGCCGGTGCACGTCGGCGACCCGGCGGCCCTCGGCATCCGGCGCCTGGAGCGTCCGGACTTCGGCGACGCGGTGACGGTTCGCGACGGGGAGATGCCCGTCTTCTGGGCGTGCGGGGTGACGGCGCAGGCGGTGGCGCTCGAGAGCAAAGCGTCGCTGATGCTCACCCACGCGCCCGGGCACATGTTCATCACCGACCGGAAGGACGCCGACCTCTCTTACGACTGAGGCGCGGGCAGCAGGTGCCGGCGCAGCCAGGCGACGGTCGTCTCGATGACCTGATCCGTCCACTCGCCCCGGTTATAGGTGTGGTCGGCGCCGGCCACCTGGTGCAGGGTCTTGTCGCGGGTGGGAAAGGCCGCGAAGTAGAGCTCGGCGTCGGAGGGCGGTACGGCCTCGTCCCGCGTGCCGTGCACCAGCAGGACGGGGCCCGGGTACCGGGCCGCCGCATCCAGGGGCCGGTGGCGGGGGAGGTCGTCCACGAAGCCCTGGCCGATCAGGTTACCCGCCCGGTCGTAGTGGCCCCGGTACATGATGACGCGGGGCTGGTCGGGAGCCTGGGTGGCCATGTGCCGGGCGATGCGCAGGGGGTCGGCGACGGCGCTCCAGAGCACGAGCGCTGCCACGTCGCCGTCTCTCTCGGCCGCCAGAGTGGCCACCGCCCCGCCCATGCTCATGCCGAGCAGTGCGACGGGCCGGCCCACATGGCTCCGGGCGTACGCGAGGGCAGCCAGCGCGTCCGTGATCTCGCCGCTCAGCGTCATCTCCTCGAACTCTCCCTCGGAGTCGCCGGAGCCCCGGAAGTCGAACCGCAGGGCCGCCATGCCCGCCTTGGCCATCGCCCGTGCCGCCTTGACGAACAGCCGGTGGTTTTCGGCCTTGTGGCCGCCGAAACCGTGGCACAACACGACGGCGGGCGGCCGCTCGTCGGCCCCGCCCGGCGGCCGGTGCACGATTCCGATGAGCTGCTGCCCTTCCACCACGATCCGGATGGGCTCTTCCTCGATCCTTCCTGGTGATGCCGGCAAGGCGTGATCCCGATCCTTTCTACGGCCGTCTCGCTTCACGCCGAGCGCCGCACCGGCGTACCCCACTCGGCGAAGTCGGGCCGGTGGCTGAGCAGCAGCACCTGGCGCTCCCGGCCCAGGGCGACGAGCGTCTCCCGGATGTGCCGCAAGCGCTCCTCGTCGCAGTTGAGGAACGGGTCGTCGAACACGAACGGCAGAGCGAGCTGCGACGCCATCAGCGCTGCCACGGCCAGTCGCAAGGCGAGGTAAAGCTGATCCTGGGCCCCCTTGCTGAGCTGGGCAGGGTGCACCTCGGCGCCGTCCGGCTCCACCACGGTGACGCCGAACGACTCGTCCAATTTGACGCGGCGGCCCTCTTGCCCGGTGAACGCCGCGAAGTAGGCGCCCGCCACCTCCTCCAGCCGGCCCCGGTGCGTGGACTGGAACTCCTGGACGGCCTGCTCGATCTCCTGGTAGGCCAGGGCCAGGGCGCGGGCCTCCAACCAGAGGGCCTCCTTCTGGCGGTGGAGCTCCCGGAGTTGCAGCTCCGCCGCCGCCACGTTGAGGGGCTGTTGTCCCATGATCTCGGCCTGGCGGGTGCGCAGGCGATCCACCGACTCCTCGAGCTCCCGCAGCCGTGCGCCGGCCTGGCCGATCTCCCGGTCGAGCTCCTGCAGTTTCTCCGAGGCGGCCCCCACGTCAGAGACCAGTTGGGGGGAAGGTAGGCCCGGGTGGTCTCGCACGAGCTTTTCGAGCGCCTGCAAGGTCGCCACGGCTGCGTCGTCGGCCTGGTCCAGTTTGGCCGATAGCTCGTCGACGCTCTCGACCCCACGCGTCTTCAGGATGGCCTGCAGCGAGCGGCGGTCGGTCTCGATCTGCCGGACGTGCTCCCGGCAGGCCTGCAGGCGCTGCAAGGCGACGGCCGCGTCCCCTCCCGAGCCTGCCAGCACCGCGCTCAGCGCCTCGCGCAAGGAGAGGCTCTCTGAGCGCAGCCGCTCCGCTTCGGCCTCGTAGCGCGCCACCTGCTCTTCCAGCGTGCGCGCCCGGGTCAGCTCGGTCTCCTGGGTGCGGGCGAGCCACTGGAGCAACGCTCCGGGCTCCGAAGGGGCCGACTCCCACAGTTGCCGCTCGATCTGGGGGGCGGCCCAGAAAGGCGACTCCAGCCGGGAAAGCCGCTCGACGAGCTCCTTCACCGTAAGCGGTGCCGCCCCGTCGCCTTCCCGCAGGCGGCCCTCGAGCTCGGCCCACAGGGGGCCGGCCTCGGCGCACGGCCTCTCTTCGCCGACGGAAGGGGCGGAGAAGTGGGCGGCGTGGAGCGCATCCAGGTCGGCCGCAAGTCTCTCCCGGGCCTTTCGCGACTCCTCCCACCGGCGAAGGGCCTGCGAGACGTCGGAGAAGCGGTCCGTGAAGGGCCGCAACCGCTCTTCGAACCTTTGCCACTCCTCTTGCGCCCGGGCTGCATCGTCTTCCAGCCTGGCCACCGCTTCCTGCGACGGGAGCCTGCGCCGCTCCTGTTCGAGCTCCGCCAGGGCCCGCTGCCATTCGCCCCAGCGCGCTCTGACCTGGGCAAGGTAGACTCGGGTCGCACCGGCAAGGGCGCCCAGACGCCGATCCAGCTCGCCCATTTCCCGGGAAAAGCCTGCCAGTTGCTCTTCAATCACCGGCAGGCGGGAGAGGTCCCCTGCCGCCCGGCTCTCGGCCGGCCGTCGCCCGGTGACCACCGCTGCGACCACGCCGAGGACCAGCGCTCCGGCGGCCGCCGCCACGGCTGACTGCTCCGGGCCGGCGCCCAATCCCCACCGGCCGGTCGCGAAGCCGAGCCCCAGCCCGGCCAGTACGGCGGCCGCGATGAACAGCCGCGCCCGGCGCCGGCGTCGCCGCTCGGCCTCCCGGACGGCGGCCCATTTCGACCACTCCCGCTGGGCCTGCTCCTGGCGGTCGCTCAGCTCCAGCTTGCGTTCGATGACGGGCGCCAGCTCCGGCTCGAGCGCCGAGACCTCCTCGAAGGCTTTCCGGATCTGGGAGGCCCGGTCTTCCACCTGCCGGATGCTCTCCCGGGCGCGCTCGAGCGCCGAAGTCGCCTCCTGCACCCGGGCGCGTAACCGGGCGCGCTCGGCCACGTGGTTACGCACGAGCTCCAGAGTCTCCGGGTCGGCCCGGTCGAAGGCGTCCAGCGACACAAGCTCGCTTTCGACCTGCTCCAGGCGCTCGGCCAGGAGGGTGCGCCTGCGCCAGATGGCCAGCGCCGCCCGCCCCTTCGCCTGGTCGACGTCGCGCCGAAGGCCGGCCAGGGTGAAGCCGAGCCCGGCGAGCTCTTGCTCCAGGGTATGGAGGCGCTCGATCTGCCGGGCGTCCTGGTCGGAGAGCCCGGCCAGTTCGGGCCACTGCTCCTGAAGTTGCCGTTGGGCCTCGGCGATGCCCGCCGCAAGCTGCGAAGCCTGCTCCACGTTCTTGCGCAGTTCCTGGCGGTCCCGGATCCGGGCCTGGTACCCTTCGGCCAGGCGGCGCCACTCCTGCCAGGCCTGCCGGGCTTCTTCGGCCCGCTGGAGCCTCGCCTGCAGGTCGCCCCGCTCCTGGACGGCACGGGCAAGCTCCTGCTGGACCTGCTGGAGCTCGTCCGCCTGCCGGCGCCCCTGCTCGAGGGCCTGCTGCAGGGCGGCGGCGCGAGCCTCCAGGATCTCCACTTCCCGGTCCTTGTCGTCGTTTTGCGCACCGACCCCCAGGTCGGCCTTGCGCCGGGTGAGGGACCGCAGTTGCCCGAGCAGCGCCTGCAGCGCCGCATCGTAGGCGCCGGTGCCTGCCCCGGACAAGAGCCGCCGCACCTCCTCCGACAGCACCGGCTGCTTCGGGTCGGAGGGATCGGGGAGCGGCTGTTGGACGCAGAAGGTCTGAAGGAAGAGCTCCCGGGAGGCCATCCCCACCAGCTGCAGCAATCGTTGCTGAAAGCGGGCGTTGGGGCGGCGCCCGGCCGGGTTGTGGGTCGTCTCGAGCTCGGTGGTGGCCTGCCCCTTGCCGTCGAGACGCTGCAGCCGCACCCGGTGGTTGTCGAAGCTGCGGGCGAGCCGGTAGCGCACGCCGTCCACGCCGGTGAACTCGAGCACGCCCTCGAAGCGGGAGGGGTTGTCGCGGTTGCGGTAGCGAGCCTGGCCGAACGCCCTGGGGTTGGATGAGCCCGGCAGTCCGAACAGCACGGCCGAGATGCCCGCCACGATGGTCGACTTGCCCCACTCGTTGGGGGCCACGAGTACCCCCAGACCATCCGGGAGCTCGACCTCGACGCCGTCCCGGAACGGCCCGAAGCCCCGCAGGACGATCCGGTGAAAGCGCAGGGGCGAGGCCGGCCGAACGGGCGCCGGCGCTGGCAGGGCCGGGGCGCTGTTCACGGCGCACCCCCTCCGCTCAGCGCGTGGACGCCGCGACGCAGCGCCTTGACGACGAGCCGCCGCTCTTCGTCGCCGGTGGCCTGCTCCAGGCGGCGGCGCATGCGCCGGATGAAGGTGCCGAGGATGGTGGGCTGGGATGCCCACCGGTCGAGGAGGGCGTCCGACACGGTCTCGGTCTGGTCCTCGATGCTCAAGTGGTAGAAACGGTCGGCCAGCGAGGCGGCCAGGGCATCCACGTCGAGTTCGAAGGGAAGCGCCCCCGTGAGGCGCACCCGGAGGATCCGTTCCGGGCCGCCCATCCCCACGAGAGCGGTCTCCAGGGCGGCCGGATCGTCGAAACGTCCCGCGTCCACGGTCACCGTCTCGGCAACCTGGGCGGGAGCGGGCGGGCGCTCGATGCGGGCGGTGAAGTGGCCCGGGGCGCCGCCCAGCTCGACCACGGTCCAGTGGCCGACTCCGGGATCCTCGAAGTCCTTGCCCTCGACCGCTCCGCAGTAAACGGCCGTCGTCCGGCCGAGCCGGTGCTCCCGGTGCTGGTGGATGTGGCCGAGGGCGACGTAGTCGTACCCTGCCGCGCCCAGCGCCTCGGGGTCGAGGGGCAGGCTGCGCTCGCCGCCCCAGTCGCCGAGCACCCCGTGAAAGACGCCCAGGTGGAGCCCGGGCTCGTCCGTCTTGGGAAACTGGGCAAGCGGGCGCTGGGCGGGTGTGAGGCCTCCGGTGTAGGCGAGCCCGTACACGTGCACCGGGACGCCCGCCACGGTGAGGGTCGTGACGTGAGCGGGGAAAGGGTGCTGGACGAGGACGCCCGGCCACCGGTCGGCCCACCGCCGGTAGATGGAGTTATGGTAGGTGATCTCGTCGTGGTTGCCGGGCACCGTCACGACCGCGATACCGGCCTCGACCAGACGCCCGAGCTCCCGGACGGCCGACGCGGCGAGCGCCTCATCCGGGGTGTGGGTCTCGAAGAGATCCCCCGCGATGACGACCATCCCGATGCGGTGCTCGGGCCTCAGGCTCCAGTCGACCGCCGCCCGGAGCAACGCGTCCCGGCGCCGCTTGCGCTCCGCCCTCCGGGGCTCCGGCATGAAGGATGGCGTCCATCCGAGATGCAAATCGGCGAGGTGCAGCAGGCGCAGCATGCCCGTCCCCCTTTCCCGCCTCCTCGGGCCTATTACGCCGGGAGAGGGGGACACTTCCTCCGCAGGAAAAGCACGCAATCGGGCGGGTGGCGGCGAAGGGTACCGGATTGCGCCGGAGCCTGTCGGGGCATGGACATTGCCCCGGGTTGCCGGTCACACGGCCGACCCGGGGCGCTCGTTACTGGTGGCTTGAGACGGATTCACGTTCCAGGAGCCCGCTCGACGACGTAGGTACTGGCCAGCTTGTCGTGCCAGCCCTGCCGCTCGCGGTCGAATAGGATCCAGAGATAGCCCAGCGAGAACAGCAGACCTGACAATACCTTGCCGATCCACTCCCTCACCAGCATGGTTCCAAAGCCCGCACGCCTGCCGTCTTGCTTGACCACGAACATGCCCAGGAGTTGCTTGCCTGGACTCGTACCCTTGGCGAACGTGATGAGCGCCCAGATGGGGTAACCGATCATGACGATCAGGGCAAGGATACCCCAGAACCCATGCTGGATACCGGCGGCCACAAAAACGAAGACCCACGCTGCGATGGGAAACACGAAATCCAGCACGTACGCTCCCAGCCGCTTTCCCGGGGAGGCTAGCCGGCCGATAGTAGGATCGATGACGTTGGTAGCGCAAATGGTGCACCAGCGCGTCCCCGCGGGCAGTTCGGCGTGACACGACGGGCAAGAAGTCATGCTACCCCCCCCTGTCCCGATGACAGCCCAGCTTGGGTACGACGGCCCGCGTTCAGGTAATCGGAAACTGTTCGCTCTACCTTTATGAGCGACCACATCAGACCGCAAGGTCTCCCCGAGGATCTCCCGGCGTACGTAGGGGACTGCCGGTGGCAGGACGAATCCCCCGCTGGCCTCCGAGTATCCGCGGCAACAGAGGCAGGGGGGCGACCCACCGGTATGGCGAAGGTGACCTTCATCGGGGCCGGCTCGACCGTCTTCGCGAAAACCTTGATGGGCGACCTTTTGAGCTTCCCGGAGCTGGACGGGCTGGAGCTCTCGCTCATGGACATCGACCCCGAGCGCCTGGCGGTGACGGAGACCGTGGCCCGCCGGTTGGCCGAGACGATGGGCCGGCACCTCACCGTCACCGCGACGACCGATCGCCGCCGGGCCCTCGACGGGGCCGGCTACGTGATCTCCATGATCCAGGTGGGCGGCTACCGGCCGGCGACCGTGATCGACTTCGAGATCCCCAAGAAGTACGGCTTGCGTCAGACGATTGGCGACACCCTGGGGATCGGCGGGATCATGCGGGCGCTTCGCACCATCCCCGTGCTCGTCGACATCGCCCGCGACATCGAGGAGCTTTGCCCGCAGGCGCTCTTCATCAACTACGCCAACCCCATGGCCATGAACCAGTGGGCCTTGAGCCGCGCCGTCCCTGCCGTCCGGACGGTGGGCCTGTGCCACAGCGTTCAGGGTACGGCTCGCCAGCTGGCGCACGACCTGGGCATTCCCTACGAGGAGCTCACCTACCTGTGCGCGGGCATCAACCACATGGCCTTCTACCTGCGGCTGGAGCACAACGGCGAAGACGTCTATCCCCGGCTGCGGCGGCTCGTCGACGAAGGCCGGGTGCCCGAGTGGAACCGGGTCCGCTACGACATGATGATGCGGCTCGGCTACTTCGTCACCGAGTCGAGCGAGCACTTCTCGGAGTACGTACCCTACTTCATCCGCCGGGATCGGCCCGATCTCATCGAACGCTACCGCATCCCGCTCGACGAGTACCCTCGCCGCTGCGAGGAGCAGATCGCCGGATGGCAGGAGCTGCGCCGCTCCCTCGAGCACGGGACGCTGCCGGCCGTGTACCTGTCCGGAGAGTACGCCCCGCTCATCATCCACAGCATGGAGACGGGGACGCCCCGGACGGTGTACGCCAACGTGCCCAACCGGGGGCTCATCCCCAACCTGCCGGACGACTGCGTGGTCGAGGTGCCCTGCCTGGTCGATCGCACCGGGGTGCAGCCCACCCGCGTCGGGGCGCTCCCGGTCCACCTGGCGGCCTTGATCCAGACCAACGTCAACGTGCAGGCGGTAGCCGTCGAAGCTGCCCTCACGGGCAAACGGGATCACGTGGTCCACGCGGCCATGCTGGATCCCCACACGGCCGCCGAGCTCACCCTCGACGAGATCACCGCGATGGTCGACGAGCTGCTCGATGCGCACCGCGACTGGCTGCCCCAGTTCCGGCAGCCGGGCGGTCGCTGAGCGCAGCAGGAAGAGGGCACCGGGAGAAGGGCAACAGCAGAAGGGATGGGAGGCAGGGGCATGGGGCGGTTGGGGTTCATCACCGACCTGTCCGAGGAGGACTTCCGGTTCGCCGCGGACGAAGGGCTCGTCGTCGAGTACAACGTCAACGACGAGACCATCGACGGGTTCCTGGCGAAAGAGGAGACGATCAGCCGCTACGAGCAGGAGTACGGCGTCGCCTTCTCCGCCATCGGGCGCTTCGGGCGGGACCGGATCTCCGACGACCCGGCCGTGCGCAACCGGGAAGAGGCTTCGGCGATTGCGCTCATGGAGTGGTGTGCGCGGCACCGGGTGCCGACGTTCGTCTGCGGGGCGGGGCCCGCGGCAGGCAGGAGCATGGAGGAGTGCGCCCGGCGCGCCGTCGACGTCTTCGGCCGGCTGGTCGAGGTCGGGCGCCGGCTGGGGGTGCGGGTCGCCGTCTACAACTGCGACTGGGGCAACTGCGTGGATCGGCCGTCGATGTGGGAGAAGGTGCACGGCGCCCTTCCCGGCCTCGGCATCAAGTACGATCCGTCTCACGCCATCTACGGCGGCCGCGACTACCTGGCCGAGGCGGCCGCGTGGGGGCACCGGTTCGTCCACTTCCACGCCAAGGACTCCCTGCCCGTCGGGGGCAAGCGGTTCACCGACCCGCCGGCGGGCATGGGGGTAACCGCCTGGGGCCCGCTGCTCGCCCTCCTGTACCACCACGGCTATTGGGGGGACATCATCATCGAACCTCACGCCGAGCCATGGGTGCGGACGCTGCGCTACCCGGGCATCCGGATCGCCCGGCGAACGCTGGAGCCCTTCCTGATCGACGCCGGCACAACGGACCCGGCCGGGAAGGGGGGCGGGCGCGCATGAGCGGCCGGCCCATTCGCGTGGGGATCATCGGCGCCGGAGGCATCGCCACGGGCGCCCATATCCCTGGCTACCAGGCGCTCGGCGACCAGGTGGAGCTGGTGGCCGTCGCGGACGTCGACGGCGAGCGGGCCCGCAGGGTGGCCGCAGAGTTCGGGTTTGCCCGCAGCTACACCGACTACCACGAGATGCTCGCGCAGGAGACGCTGGATGCGGTGAGCGTTTGCACGCCCAACAAGTTCCACGCTCCGGCCACCATCGCCGCCTTGAGGGCCGGCTGCCACGTGCTGTGCGAGAAGCCGCCGGCAACGACCGTGCTCGAGGCTCAGGCCATGCGCGAGGCGGCCGCCGCGGCGGGCAGGATCCTCACGTTCGGCTTCCACATGCGCTTCAAGTCCGAGGCTCAGGCGGCCTACCGGTTCGTAGCGGCCGGCGAGCTGGGGGAGATCTACGCCGGGCGGGTGACGGCCATGCGGCGCCGGGGCATCCCGAGCTGGGGAGTGTTTACCAACAAGGCGCTGCAGGGCGGCGGGCCGCTCGTGGACATCGGCGTGCACGTGCTCGACCTGGCCCTGTGGCTCATGGACTACCCGCAACCGGAGACGGTGCTGGGCGCGACCTTCCAGAAGCTGGGTACCCGCCCGGGGGTCGCCCCCTGGGGCCCGTGGGACTGGCAGCACTATGAGGTCGAAGACATGGCCCACGCCATGATCCGGTTCGCCAACGGGGCGAGCCTGCTCCTCGAGACCAGCTTTGCAGCGAACATCGAGCCGATGGACGAGATGAACGTCCGCCTGCAGGGCACCGAGGGCGGGCTCACGCTGCAGCCGTTGCGCATCCACCGGGAGGCACACGAGACGCTGGTCGACGTGACGCCGGCGTGGCTTCCCACGGTGAAGCCGCACCATGCCGAGGTGGCCCACTTCGTGCGGTGCATCCGGGGCGAGGCGCAACCGCTGAGCACTCCCGACCAGGCGGTGGCGCTGCAGCAGATCGTCGACGCCATCTACCAGTCGGCCGAGACCCGCACGCCGATCCGGCTGGTGGCGTGAGCCGACCGATCGAGCACCACAGGGAACAGGCCGGGACGGATGCCTCCTCGTTTCCGGGAGTGGTAACGACCCCCATAAGCCGGGGAACGCCCCCGAACCGCGTGAGAGGGAATGCACATGCCTACCATTCTCACGCATTGTGTCGGAGGTGGAATCCGGCTCATGGCGGACAAGAGGATCGGCTTCGTCGTGGGGACCGTCCTGGCCCTGGCGTTGGCCGGGGGAGTCGCATCCGCTCGGGAACTGAGCGTCACCCTCAACCTGTGGCCTTCCCTTTACAGCGTGGAGGTGACGACCCCGGTCAGCCCGAACGTGGAACTCGGCGGGGGGGCCTACTTCCGGCGGCTTGGGGACCGCACGGAGGAGCCCGGTTACCTTCCGAGCAAGTTTACATATCTGGACGCAAGGCTCGGGGCCGTCCTGGGGTACCGCCTGGCTCCGAGGCCCGAGATTCGGCCGTTCCTGGTCGCGGGGCTTGCTTACGTGCAGCAATACGATGAGCGAGGAGTCGGGTATCAGGTCGGCCTGGGCGCGGATTTCCCCATCAAGGGCCGGCTGTCGTTGACGGGCGGAGTCGGTTTCACCGGCTACCGTGTTTGGTCTCGGACCCTCACGAGGGACAGGCACGACCTGTACACCGTAGTCGGCCTGCGCTACGCCTTCAGCCTTTGAAAGGCTCGGGGCCATCTACACGCCCGCCAGGTTGACCGAGGGCTTCGAGAGCCCCTGACCCCGGGCGAACAGGTCCAGCGAGACGGTGGCGAGGTCGTCGACGGGCGGGACCACCCGCCCGTCGACGCGCAGATCGAAGACCTTGAGATACCCCCGGCACCGCTCGCACACGTCGAGCCGCACGTGTGAGGCGCCTTCCGGCTGGAGCTGAACGAGGGTGCCGGTCGCACCGCACAGCATGCAGCGCATGCGGGCGTACCGCCACGCCGAGTGGCACAGGGAGCAGTGGAGGAAAAGTGCGCCCTCGCCGCCCTCCACGTCCACCAGATAGCCGGCCTGGGGCGGCGCTCCGCAGACAGGGCAGGAGGTGGCGTACCAGGAGCCCCTTGGCCCGTGATGCGGCACGTGGGCTCGCAGCAGCCGGGCCGCCGCCTCTTCCAGGAAGGGCTCCAGGAACAGGCGGGCCAGCATGGCTTCGGCCGGGTCCACGGCGCCGTCTCCTGCGGCCCCGTCCCATGCGGCAACGCCCAGCACGCCCGGCGCCCCCGTGGCCACCAGGCGCCCGAGCACGGTCTTTTGAGTCTCGAGGCCGCCCCCGAGGAGCCGCCGTGCCGCCCGGGCCAGGGGCTCGGGCCCCTGGCGTTCGGCCAGCGCCAGAAGCAGGCGGAAGCGGTGGACGGGCAACGCGCCCACCGGCAACCCACCGGCCGGGTCGCGAGACAGCCGCATGGCCTCCTGCAGGGTTTCGAGCAACCCCGCCCCCGGGCCGTTCCCGTTCCCGGCATGCCGGGCGAGCGCCTCTTGGACGCTCACCACCTCGGCGTAGAAGGCGAGCGCCGGCGCGATCTGCGGGTCGGCCTCGGCCAGCTCAGCGGCCCTTTGGCGGCGCTGCTGCCATGTCCACGGCGGAGGCAACACGTGCGGGCTCAGGGGCATGCGTGGCCTCCTTCGCCTCGATCTCCCGGTACCAGCGGGGGTGGTGAAAGCGCGCCCAGTACCGGGGGATCCGCCCGTGCGTCATGGTCTCGAAGGTCCCGGGCAGCGCGATGGTGGCCATGTAGACGTGCAGGATGATGAGCGCGACGTACCCGGCCGCCACCAGGCTGTGCACGGGATAGGCGAGCAGCATCACCCGCGTCCCGCCGTAGCGCGCCGGGTTGCACATGAAGATCCCGGTGGCCACCTCCAGCACGCCGAGCGCCAGCACGGTCCAGAAGAGGAGCTTCTGCCCGGCGTTGAACCGCCCCGCCTCCACCGTCTCGCCGCCGTGGGTGACGTACGCCGACACCCGGCGCAGCCACAGCCAGTCGAGCCGGTCGAGCACCATCTGGCGCGCCCACGTGGCGACCATGACGACGAGCGACACGGCGAAGACCATGCCGGCCCACGGATGCAGCCACCGGGCCGGCGTGCCGCCGCCGAACAACGACGTCAACCAGAACAAGCCGGGCATGTACAGCCCCATCCCCGTGAGGGCCGCCACGATGAACGAGAGCGCCACCAGCCAGTGGACGATGCGCTCGAAGAGGCTGAAGCGCTCAATCCTTCCGGTGTGGTTGGTCGCCCTGCCCGCTCTGCCGCCCAACGCTCGTCACCTCCCGCCTGCCGCCGTCCTCCTTGTCGCCCTCGGCCCATGTCGGGCCGTACGTCAGGTAATGCAGGGCCGTCCCCACCAGCCCGACGCCCATCACCATGCTGCCGATGGTCTTGAGGATGCCTTTCCAGGCGTGGACGGCCGGCGAGACCTGCGGATCCTTCGGGAGCCCGTACTGCTCCACCGCGTCGCCGTGGGGCAGCACGTAGATGACGTGCGTTCCGCCGACGCCCTGGGGGCTGTAGACGGCCGCGTTGGCGTATCCCCGCTGCTTGAGCCGTTCCGCCGAGGTCCGGGCCCGTTCCAGCATCTGGTCTTTGGGCCCGAACTGGATGGCCCCCGTCGGGCAGGTCTTGGCGCAGGCCGGCTCGAGCCCGGCGCTCACCCGGTCGACGCACAGGTTGCATTTGTACACCTTGCCGGTCGTGGCCGAAAGCCTCGGCACGTCGAACGGGCAGCCGGTGATGCAGTACCCGCACCCGATGCAGGCGTCCTGGTTGAAGTCGACGATGCCGTTGGCGTACTGCACGATGGCGCCCGGCGACGGGCAGGCCGCCAGGCAGCCGGGGTCCTCGCAGTGCATGCACTGGTCTTTGAGCATGAGCCACTGCAGCCGCCCGTCGATCTCCACCTCGTGGAACCGGATGAGGGTCCACGTCTGGGCCGACAGGTCCTCGTGGCTCTGGTAACTGCCGAAGTTGTGCGTCGGCTCGGGCGGGAGATCGTTCCACTCCTTGCAGGCGACCTCGCAGCCCTTGCAGCCGATGCAGCGCGACACGTCGATGAGCTTGGCGACCGGCTGCACCTCGCTGACCCCGGGCGGGGGGCTCGACGAGGCGGAGACCCGCTTGAGCGAAAGCACGTTGGCCATGGCCGTTGCCCCCGTCCTACGCCTTTTCCACGGCGACCAGGAAGCCCTTGAACTCCGGCGCCCTCGTGTTGGCGTCGCCGGCGTCCGGCGTCAGCAGATTGGCCATGGGTCCCACCATCAGGCCCCGGAAGCCCCAGTGGATGGGGATGCCGATCTGCCACACCTGGCGACCGTCGACCGTCAGCGGGCGGAGCCGCCGGGTCACGATGGCCACTCCCACCACCTCGCCGCGGGCCGAGCGGACCCGCACCTTGCCGCCGTTTTGGACCCCTTCTCCCGGGCGAGCCCCTCGGGGATCTCGACGAAGAACTCGGGCATGGCTTCCACCAGGTACGGCACCCACGACGTGACGAAGTGCTCGTGCTCGACGACCCGGTACGTCGTCGCCACCACCGGGAACGCGTCGGGCTTACCGACGAGCGACAGGTCGCTCTGGTAAACCGGGGCGACGGGGTCGCGGGGTACCTCGGGATGCAGCGGGTTGGCGATGGGCGACTCGAGGGGCTCGTAGTGCTCGGGGAACGGGCCGTCCACCATGCCCCGGGCGAACAGCCGGCCGACCCCTTCCTCTGCCATGATGAACGCCCCCAGCCCCTGGGAAGGCGCGGCGGTGGCCGGGTAGTCGGGAACGTCGCCGGCCCAGCGGCTGCCGTCCCACACGATGCCGGGCCGCATGGGGTCCCACGGGCGCCCCTCCGCGTCGGCCGACGCCCGGTTGTACAACACCCGGCGGTTGGCCGGCCAGGCGAAGGCCCACTCGTGGAAGAAGCCCATCCCGGTCGGGTCGTCCAGGCCCCGGCGGGCCATCATGTTGCCTTTCTCGGTCCAGATGCCGGTGTAGATCCAGTTGCCGCCCGTCGTGCTGCCGTCGGCCTTCATCTGCGCGAAGGAGTCGAGGAGCTTGCCGGTGGTCAGGTCGTACCCGTTGATCTCCTTCGCGAGGTCGGCCTCGGAAGGCTCCTGGGGGTTGGCGTAGT